>JALSNC010000001.1 GCA_026987195.1 Desulfobulbaceae bacterium
GCAACATCTCGGTCCGCCGCGACTGGGGATGGGCCCCGGAATACGTGGAGGCCATGTGGCTGATGCTGCAGCAGGACGAACCTGACGACTATATCGTCGCCACCGGACATACCCATGCCCTGGAGGACTTTGTCCGCGAGGTCTTCGCCTGCCTGGACCTGGACTGGCGCGATCATGTGGAGCAGAATCCCGACCTGCTCAGGCCCACCGATATCATGCTCTCGGTGGCCAGCCCGGAAAAGGCGGCCCGGAAGCTCGGCTGGCAGGCCCGCTCCTTCATGCCCGATGTCGCGCAGATGATGGTCGCCGCCCGGCAGCAGTCCCTTGTCGCCTGACCGGACCGGGGCCATGGACCGTTTTCGTGCGCTCTGGCACTATCGCGGCTTTGTCATCTCCATGGTGGCGCGCGAGTTCCGCAGCCGCTACCTGGGATCACTGCTCGGCAGTCTCTGGTCGGTCCTCAATCCCCTGGCCATGATTTTCATCTACACCGTGATCTTCTCGCGTATCATGCGGGCCAAGCTCCCCGGTATCGACGATTCCATGGCCTACGGCATGTACATCTGTTCCGGGCTGCTCCCCTGGACCTATTTCATCGAGCTGCTCAGCCGGTTTCCCAATATCTTCCTGGATCAGGCCGCATTGATCAAGAAGGTGAATTTTCCCCGTATCACCCTGCCGGTGATCGCCTTTCTCTCTTCCACCATCAACTTCCTGATCATCTTCGGCGTCTTTCTCGTCTTTCTCGCCGTCACCGGCCGTTTTCCCGGCTGGGTGGTGCTGGCCTTCATTCCCCTGCTGATCATTCAGCAGCTCTTTGTCATCGGCCTGGGCATCCTGCTCGGTTCGGTCAATGTCTTCTTCCGTGACGTTGGCCAGTTTCTCAACGTGGTTCTCCAGTTCTGGTTCTGGTTCACGCCCATTGTCTATCCCGTGACCATCCTGCCCGAGCGGGCACGACGGCTCATCGAATTCAATCCCCTGACGCCGCTGGTCCAGGCCTACCAGCAGATCATTCTCTACCACCAGTGGCCGCAGTGGTCCCATTTCATCCCCCATGTCGCAGGCGCCCTTCTTGCCCTGGCCGCCGGCTTCATGGTCTTCAGCAAACTGTCCGGGGAAATGGTGGATGAACTGTGAGTGGTGAGGTCATTGCCCGTCATCTGGGCAAGAAATACAAGCGCTATCCCAGCCGCTGGGCCCGCCTGGCCGAATGGCTGAGTGGTGGCCGCAGGATCATGCACGAGGAGAGCTGGGTACTGCGCGACATCACATTTGAGGTGCAATCCGGCGAAGCAGTGGGTATTATCGGCCGCAACGGTGCTGGCAAGTCCACCCTGCTCAAGCTGCTCACCCGGACCAGCGTGCCTACCTGCGGTTCCATGGAGACCCGGGGACGGCTCTCGGCCCTGCTCGAACTGGGCATGGGTTCGCATATGGATTTCTCCGGCCGGGTCAACGCCAAGATGACCTGCCAGATGATGGGCCTGACCACCGAGGAGAGTCACGAACTGCTGCCGCAGATCGCCGAGTTCTCCGAGCTGGGTGACTACTTCGACCAGCCCATGCGGGTCTACTCCACCGGCATGCAGGTCCGGCTCGCCTTTTCCGCAGCCACGGCGGTGCGACCGGAGATCCTGATCGTGGACGAGGCCCTGTCCGTGGGAGATGCCTACTTCCAGCACAAGTGCATCGAGCGGATCAGGTCCTTTCGCGAGCAGGGCACGACCCTGCTCTTTGTCTCCCACGATCCTGGGGCCGTGAAGTCGCTCTGTGAGCGCGCCCTGCTCATCGATGACGGTGTTATTCTTCAGGACGGTCCCAGCGATACGGTGCTGGATTATTATAATGCCCGTATTGCCCGGGCCTCCTCGGACGAGGAGATCCGGCAGCTCGAGGGCGAGGATGGCGTCTCCACCCGCTCCGGCACCGGCAACGTGCGCATCGAAGAGGTGGAGATGCTGGGCGCCGACGGTACACCGGCGCGTGCCTTTCCCGTGGGCGATACGGCCCTGATCCGCTGCCGCGTCCGCTTCCACCATCCCATGGCGGATCCCACCGTGGGTATCCTGATCCGCGACCGGATGGGGAGCGATGTCTTTGGTGTCAACTCGTTTCACCTGGGCGCGGACGTGCCGCCCTGCACCGGTGGCGATACCCTGGAGGTGGACTTCCGGCTCGCTCTCAACCTGGGGCCGGGCAACTATTCACTCAGCGTGGCCGTGCATCCGGGTGATTCGCACCTGATTGAAAACTGTGACTGGTGGGACCGCTGCCTGGTGTTCCAGGTGGTGCCCGGCAGCGGCCCCTCCTTTGTCGGCGTGGCATCGCTGCCCGTCGAGGTCGAGGTGAAATAACAGCCCGCCGCTATCGGCAACTAGCTTGAATGGACGATATTTTCAGGTAAAAGTTCAGCAGTGCGTCAGCTGTGCGTGATTGCGGCTGGCCGGCTATAGACCCCCTATGCGGGCGGCCGCGAGCGCGTGCAGATGGCGTGCTGATGAACTTTTACGAGGTGAAAAAGGAAGAACAATGATTCAGCAGAACAACCCCCGCATCGACGTGGCCGAGCTGCTGGCCCTGGTCCAGAAAGAGATCGACCGGCAGCGGCGCCGGGTGGAGGGCGAAGGCGGTGAAGTGCTGCCGGGCGGGGATGCCGGCGAGACCAACAATCCCTACAGCTGGTCCCAGCTCGCCGCCACCCTGGATGTGGCCCAGCAGAACGTGGATGCCGGCGCCCGGCTCTCCACCTTTCTCAATTACCGCCGTTCCATCCGCTGGCTGGTGCGCGGGGTCGGCCGGGTGATTCTCTATTTCGGCCGGGTGATCACCGTGCCGCAGCGCGATTTCAACAGTGCCATTCTCCATGCCCTGCGCATCACCCTGAACGGCATCCGGGATATGAACCGGTTCACCGACCAGACCGTCCGCCGTCTGGACGGCCGGCTCGAGGCCCAGGATCAGCGCCTGGCCGAGCTGGAAGAGCGGGACCGGGAAAAGGATCACCTGATCGCTTATCTCAAGTCGGCCCTGGTCATGCAGGAGCGCCGTATCAGCCTGTTCCTTGACGAGGCCAGGCGCTGTCTGCCCGATACCTTCAGCCAGGAAGAGCTGCAGGGCTTTGTCCGGGAAAAGGGGCATCTGCTCGACTCCCTCTATGTCACCTTTGAAGACAAGTTTCGCGGCACCCGCGAGGAGATCAAGGAACGGCTGCGCGTCTATCTGGACGTGATCCGCGGGGCGGATGCAGGTACCGGCGAGCATCCGGTGCTGGATATCGGCTGTGGCCGCGGTGAATGGCTGGAACTGCTCAGGGACGAGGGGATCAGCGCCTATGGCGTGGACCTCAATGACAGCCTTGCCCGCCAGTGCCGCGAACGTGGCCTGCGGGTGGAGATCGGGGACGCGCTTTCTTTCCTGCGCGCTCTTCCCGAAGGGGAACTGGGCGCGATCACCGGTTTCCACATCATCGAACATCTGCCCATGGACATGCTGCTGGAGCTCTACGGCGAGGCGGTACGGGTCCTCAGGCCGGGCGGGGTGGCCATCTTCGAGACCCCCAACCCGCAGAACCTGCTGGTGGGGGCGTGCAACTTTTATGCTGATCCCACCCACAAGCGGCCGCTCTACCCTGAGACGCAACAGTTCTTTCTCGAGTATCGGGGGTTTTCGCGGGTGGAATTAAAATACCTCCATCCGCACGAGCCAGCGGCCCGCCTGCCGGAGGACGAGGCGCCCGAACTGGCGGCCCGCCTCAACGACCTGCTCTCCTGTGCCCGTGACTACGCGGTGATCGGCTACCGGCCATGAGCAGGCGTATTGCCATTGTCACATCCTGGTTCGGCCGGGAGCTGAAGGGCGGGGCAGAACAGCTCGCCTGGCAGGTGGCGACCCGTCTGGCGGCCCGGGGGCACGCGGTCGAGGTACTCACCACCTGCTGCCGGTCCTTTCTCGACGACTGGAGCGTCAATCACCTGGCACCGGGCGAGTCGGTGGAGGAGGGCGTGGTCATTCGCAGGTTTCCCGTTGAAAAGCGGCGGGATGGCGAGTTTGCCGCAGCCAACAATTTTGTTCTCTCCATCCCCCATCACGACCTGCGGCCGGGTGTCAACCCCTTTACCTGCGGCACCGGCGACACCTTTGTCTATGAAAACATCAACTCTGCGAAACTGCTGAAGTTTTTGCGTAAAAACCGGCAGCGGTATCACGCCTTCATCTTCCTGCCCTATCTGTACGGCCCCATTCTGAACGGCCTGCCCCTGGTGGCCGAGCGGGCCTGGCTGCAGCCCTGCCTGCACGACGAGGCCTATGCCTACCTGCCGCGGGTGGAGGAGCTGTTTCGCATGGCCCGTGGCATTCTCTACAACTCCGAGGGAGAGGCCCGCCTGGCCCGGCGGTTGTATGGACCCGGTATCGCCGGCAAGGAGGAGGTGGTCGGAGTCGGCGTCGAGACCAGCGGCAGGGAAGGCGGCCTGGTCCGCCAGGTGGGACCGCTGCAGATGGATGCTGACCGTTTCATCCTCTGCCTGGGCCGCAGGGACGTCCACAAGAATACCCTCTTTCTGACCCGCGCCTTTGCCGCCTTCCGCAGGCAGCATCCAGGCACGGACCTGAAGCTGGCCCTGGCCGGACCCGGTGATGACGACTACAACGATCCCGGCGCGGGCATCTTCGACCTTGGCCTGGTTTCGGAAGAGGAAAAGGAGGCCCTGCTCGGCCACTGCCTGGCCCTGTTCCATCCCAGTGCAAACGAGTCCTACTCGCGGGTGATCATGGAGGCGTGGTTCCATGACCGGCCGGTGGCTGCCCATCGTGACTGCCTGGCCACGGCCATGGCTGTGGAAAAGGCGGGTGGCGGCTGGCTGGCCGGTGACGAGGCCGAGTGGGCCGGCCTCTTTGCCCGGGTGGACCGGATGGGAGAGAAGGAGCGGCTCGCCCTGGGCCGGCAGGGTGAGCAGTATGCCCGGCGATACGCGGTCTGGGATGCGGTGATCGACCGCTACGAGGATGTGCTGGGCCTTACAGGTGAGAAGGCTGGTCCGTCCGTTACCCTGACCTCCTCCCTCAAGGCCGTGCACCAGTTGCTGCCCGGTTTCGCCTTTGGTGACGCCATCTCCAACCAGGCCATCCTGATCCGTGATTTTCTGCGCAGCCAGGGACTGAACTCGACCATCTTCACCGAGACCATTGACCCGTCCATGACCGGAGAGGCCAGGCTCTTTGACGATGGCAGGAAGATCGGCCCCGACGACGGTCTCATCTATCACCATTCCATCGGCTCCGGTCTGATGCCCTTCCTGCGGCAGTTCCGCGGACCGCGCTGCCTGATCTATCACAATATCACCCCGCCGGACCTGGTACGGGACCACAGCCCGGAACTGGCGGCCCAGCTCCGGCAGGGGCTGGACGACCTGCCCGAACTGGCCACCCTCTTCCCTGTCTCGGCCGGGGTGTCGCAGTTCAATGGGCGGGAGCTTGCCGGGCATGGTTTTGCCAGTCCCGAGATCATGCCCATCTGCGTCGATCCGGCCAGGTGGAACATCCCGGCCGCCCTGCCGGTGATGTTCGAGTTCCAGGACGGTCGCACCAATATCCTCTTTGTCGGCCGGGTGGTGGCCAACAAGTGCCAGCACGACCTGATCCGCGCCTTCGCTTTCCTGCGCCGCTTCGATCCCACGGCCCGGCTGCTGCTGGTGGGCGGCTTTGACGAGCGCGAGCCCTATTACCAGGAACTGGTCCGGCTGATCGACGGGCTGGGACTGCGCGGCGATGTCTTCTTTGCCGGCAAGGTGGATGACGCCCATCTGCACGCCTATTACCGCGTTGCCCACCTCTACTGGTCCATGAGCGAGCACGAGGGATTCGGTGTTCCCTTCATCGAGGCCATGTGGTTCGACGTGCCGGTGCTTGCCTATGCCAGTTCCGCCGTGCCCGAGACCCTGGGCGAGGCAGGGGTGCTCTTCAC
>JALSNC010000002.1 GCA_026987195.1 Desulfobulbaceae bacterium
TCTGGATGGTATGGGAGAGTCAGGGTTGCGCGAGTACCTGGAAGAACTGGACCAGATAGAACCACTACCCGAAGCCTTTCATCAGCAGCTTATAGACTTGCTCAGACGCTATTATTTCTGCGGTGGCATGCCGGAAGCGGTGCGTCGTCTGGCTGAAGAAAATTCCCTTGAAGCTGTTCGCCAGGTACACCGGGAAATAATAACTTCATATATTCTGGACTTTGCAAAACACGCAAAACCAGCGGACATTCCTAAATTATCCCACATATGGGACAGCATTATTGAACAGTTAGCCAGGGAAAACAAGAAATTTATGTTTTCCGCAATTCGTAAAAGTGCCAGAGCCCGTGATTACGAGAATGCAGTTATATGGCTTGAAGATGCCGGGCTCATTCTGCGGGCCTTTTGTGTCAACACTCCTAAAAGACCGTTGCTGGCTTCTCGCTTAAAAAATATTTTCAAGATATATGCGCTGGATGTCGGTATTTTAGGTGCTATGGCGAATCTGAATGCGGAAATATTGGTCAGCGGAGAACAGCTATTCAATGAATTTTCCGGAGCCTTTACGGAAAATTACGCTGCGCAGCAGTTGCGAGCAGTTTCAGGCCCCAATCTGCAATACTGGAAGAACAAGAACGGCAAGGCTGAAGTTGATTTTCTTTTTGAAGCAAATGGTGAGATTTACCCTCTTGAAGTTAAAGCCGGAGTTAATCCCAAGAGCAAGAGCCTTCATTTTTTTGACAAAAAATATAATTTCCCGCTGCTTTTTCGCACATCACTTCAAAATCTTCGCAAAGATGGCAAATTGTGTAATATCCCGCTGTATTACCTTGATTCTTTGCCACATGTTGTCAATCAGTCCCTGCTGGACCTCAGAGGAGAAAATCAGATAAATACCGCCTGAAAACAAGAAGGCCCAAGGCAAAAGCGTAGCGCTCCCTCTATGCCATGGGGGGCTAGCGGATGAGCTGGTTCATCTCGAAGATGGGCAGGAGGATGGAGATGACGATGATGGCCACGGCCACACCCATGCCGATGATCATGACCGGCTCGATCAACGAGGTCAGGGCGATGATCCGGGCCTCCACCTCTTTTTCGTAACTGTCCGCTGCCCTGGAGAGCATCTTTTCCAGGGCGCCGCTCTGTTCGCCCACGCCGATCATCTGTACCAGCATGGGCGGGAACCAGCGGTTGCCCCGGAGGATGCCGGAGAGGCTCTTGCCCTTTTCCAGTTCCTCGCAGGCCCGTTCCAGGACCTCGGCAAGGAGAACATTGTTGAGAATGTTCTTGACGATCTGCAGGGCCGTGACCAGCGGTACGCCGGCCTGCAGCAGGCTGGCCAGGGTGCGGCCGAAGCGGGCCGATGCCAGTTTGATGTTGAGGTCGCGCAGAAGGGGCAGGGTCAGTTTCATCCGGTCCCATAGGCGTCGGCCGCCAGGACGGCGGAGCGAGAAACGGAGCAGGAAAAAGACGCCGGCCAGGAGCAGAAGGATCAGCCACCAGGAGTGCTGGAGAAAGGAGCTGACGCGGATGAGCAGGATGGTGATCATGGGCAGGGCCTGCTGGCTGTTTTCAAAGACCTTGGTGATTCCCGGGACGATGAAGGTGATCAGCATGAACAGGACACCGGTGCCGATGACGGCCATGAAGATGGGATAGATCAGGGCGGCGGTGATCCTGGATTTCAGGGCCTGCTGGTTTTCACCGAATTCGGCCAGACGCTCGAGCACCACGTCCAGGGAACCGGAGGCCTCGCCGGCCCGAACCATGTTGACATAGATTCGGGAAAAGAGGCGGGGATGCTCGGACAGGGCCGCGGTCAGGGTGTTGCCCTCGTTGACGGAGTCCTTGATCTGGGCGATGATGGTCTTGAGCGTCCTGTTGCCTGTCTGCTCGATCAGGCCGTTCAGTGCCTGGACCAGGGGAATGCCGGCCTCCAGCAGGGTGGCGAGCTGGCGGGTGATGAGGTGGATCTCCCGCTGCCGGACCCGGGGGCCGAATTGGAGGGAAAACAGTGAACCTGTTTTCCTGCTGCGCCCTTTGGGTACGGTTTCGCTGATGTCCACGGGATAGCCGCCGCCCTGGCGGATCTTCTGCCGGGCAGAGGCCAGGGAGTCGGCCTCGATAATGCCCCTGCGCTTCTTTCCGCCCGGATCGAGGGCTGTATATTCGTAGACAGGCATGGGAAATCCATCACAGCAGAGTGGCGCAATCTGATCTCGGGATCGGCAACGGTATGGCCGGACAGCACACTATATATACTGTCACGGACCGGGATTTGAAAAGAAAAACTTGATGCTATCCGTTGCGTCACCGCCGGGATATGCTATTATTGCAGGTGCGGCCGGACCGCGCAGGAGCATCCCGGCGGCGGAAACGCCCGGAAGGTTGTCATGAGTCCATCTCACGGAGGATGAGCCAATGAAGATCACCATCGAATACTGCACCAGCTGAAACTACAAGCCGCGAGCCTCCAGGCTGGAGGAAGAACTGCGACAGGCCCTGGGAAACGATGTCGAGGTTGAACTGATTGCCGGTTCGGGCGGCGTCTATGAGGTCACCGTGGACGGCAGCACCATCTTTTCCAAGAAACAGCTCAACCGGTTCCCGGAAGAGGGCGAGATACTCCGCCTGATCCGGGGATGAACGGGGTCGCCGTCCCGTTGCCCACAGGCCGAAGCTGGCAGAGCGTAACTGATCACAGGGTATTCCATCCCTCAGTCGTCGCTCTCCCGGCTTTCCAGGCAGCGGGAGACACACTGGCGGCAGTCGCCCGCTGTGCCGCCCTTTCTGCAGAAATCCGAAAAGCCCCTGATCAGCTCCTCACCGCCCCGGGGGCAGATCTCCAGGAACCTGATGAAGTGGACCATCCTGGCGATGATCTCCGGCGGGGCCGTGTGCTCGATCCGGCAGGCTCCCTGCTCGGCCAGGGGCTCGTCGATGGCCAGGACCTCGATGAAGAATCGTTTCAGTGCCGTGTGCCGCTGCACCACGTCCTCGGCCACCTCGCGTCCCTCGTCGGTCATGGTGATGACCTCGTAGGGGGCGTAGTTGATCAGCCCTTTTTTCGACAGGGAGCGCAGGGCCTCGGTGACCGATGCGCCGCTGACACCGAGCCGGGCGGAGATATCCTTGCCGCGGGCGACCTGTTTCTCGCCGATGATGTGATAGATGGCCTCGATATAGTCTTCGAGACTGGCACTCAGTTGCTGCTTTTCTTCCATCCCTCCTCCGTGGAGATGTAATTTTCAAGAATAATCAACATGATACATTTATGCCGCTCCGGCGTCAAGGAGAATGTGGTACCCGGCGCATGCGGAACCGGGTCCGGGCGGTCCATGCCGGCACGGAACAAGGGGGGATGATATGCTGCAGGTACTTCGCGTCAGCAATCTGGCCCTCATCGACTCCCTGGAGGTTGATCTCACCGGCCTCGGCGCCGGTCTTGTCGTCTTCACCGGCGAGACCGGGGCCGGCAAGTCGATCATTCTCCAGGCCCTGCACCTGCTCACCGGCGGTCGTGGCTCTTCCACCTGGATCCGCGGCAACTGCGACCAGGCCGAGATCGAGGCTCTTTTCTCCGTGGGAGAAGAACAGGAAGAGGCCCGGGCCATCCTGCGTGACCAGGGGCTGGAGGAGGGAGGCGTCTGTATCCTCAGACGTGTCCTGTCGCGCAAGGGGCGCAGCCGTATCTATGTCAACGACCGGTTGGTCACGGCCCGCCTTGCCGCCGGTCTGACCGAGAACCTGGTCAGTATCGCCAGCCAGCATGACCACCAGCAGCTTCTTCATGTCCGGCATCATCTCGATGTTCTGGATACCTTTGGTGAACTCTGGGAACAGCGGCGCGAGTTCGGTGCCCTGTTCAGGCGCTGGCAGCGTCTGTCCTCGACCCTGCGCGAGCTGCAGGAAAAGGAGGCAGACAAGGAGCAGCGGCGGGATTTTCTTCAGTATCAGCTCCTGGAGATCCGGGAGGCCGGGATCTCGCCGGGCGAGGACGAGGAGCTCATCCGGGAACGCGATCTGCTCAAATCGTCCACCACGCTGGTGGAACTGGCCCGGACCAGCCACCGGCTTCTGCAGAGCCAGGTGACGGAACACCTGGCCGAGATCCGCAAGAACATGGAACAGGCCGCGGCCCTGGATCCCGGGGTGCGGCAACTGGCGGAACGGATCAGTTCAAGCTGTTTCGAGATCGAGGACCTGGAGCTCGGCCTGCGCGCCTACCTGGAGACCATTCCCATGGACCCGGGCCGCCTCGAGGAGGTCTCGACCCGGCTGGCCCAGCTCAGGCAGCTGCAGCGCAAGTATGGTCCGACCCTGGAAGAGGTGATCGCCTTTGCCGACCGGGCCGACGGGGAGCTTGCCTCCCTCGACAGCCTGGAAGAGGAGATCTCCCGCCTGGAACTGGAGCTGGAGGAGGTCTCCACCGAGGCCCTGCTCAAGGCCATGGACCTGAGCACCCAGCGCCGGGAGGTGGCCGCCAGGCTGGCTGCGGCCATGGAGCGGGAACTCGGATCCCTGGGGTTTGACGGCGCTGTCTTCGAGGTGGCCATAAACGAGCCCGAAGGCATGGGGCTGGACGGGGTCCAGGCCAGCGGCCGCGACCGCGTGGAGTTTCTCTTTTCCGCCAACCCGGGCGAGCCGGTCAGGCCGCTGGTCAAGGTGGTCTCGGGCGGTGAGCTTTCCCGCCTGATGCTGGCCATGAAGTGTCTGCTTGCCCGGCGCGACCGGGTGGACACGGTGATCTTCGACGAGGTGGACGCCGGGATCGGCGGCCAGGCCGCCGAGTCGGTGGCCGCCAAGATCAGTGAACTGGCCGGCCATCACCAGGTGCTCTGCATCACCCACCTGCCGCAGATCGCCGCCCACGCCGATGTCCATTTCCTGGTCGAAAAGAGCGTGGCCGATGGACGGACACGGACCTCGATCCGCAGGCTCGACAGGGAAGAGCGGATCAGGGAACTGGCCCGGATGCTGGGCGGCGATGCCCCGAGCCGGCAGACCCTCTCCTATGCCCGGGAACTGGTGGAAAAGAAAGGAGCAGGAAACTGAGATGACAACCGCACTTGGCCTCTTCTCCGGTGGCCTGGACTCGCTTCTCGCCTGCCGGGTGGTGGCGGCCCAGGGAATCAGGGTCAGGGCCCTGAAGTTCGTGACCCCCTTTTTCGACCATGACCTGCTTCGGCGTGAGGCACAGTACCGGCGAGAGGTACGGGAGAAATACGGCATCGAGGTCCACCTGGTCGATCTCAGCCGGGGCTACATCGACCTGCTCCGCAATCCGGCGCACGGATTCGGCAAGAACTTCAATCCCTGCATCGACTGCAAGATCATGATGCTCACCCGGGCCAGGGAGCTGATGGCCGGCTTCGGAGCCTCCTTCCTCATTACCGGCGAGGTCCTGGGTCAGCGTCCCATGTCCCAGCGGCGGGACACCATGCGGATCATCGAGCGGGACTCCGGCTGCAGCGATATCCTGCTTCGGCCCCTGTGCGCAAAGCTCATGGACCCCACCCGGCCGGAACGGGAGGGACTGGTGGACCGGGAGCGGCTGCTCGCCTTCTCCGGCCGTGGCCGCAGGCAGCAGATGGATCTGGCCGCCGAGTTCGGAATCAGTGACTATCCTTCGCCCGCCGGCGGCTGCGTGCTCACCGACGTCAACCTGGCCGCCCGCATCGAGCGGTTCTACAATGGGCTGTTTGCGATTGGCCGGGAAGAATTGCGGGTGAGTGATATCCGGCTCCTGCTCACCGGCCGCCAGTTCCGCCTCCCGGGCGGCCGCTGGCTGGTGCTGGGCCGCAACATGGGCGAAAATCAGCGTATCGAGGCCCTGCGCGAAGCCGATGACTGGCTGCTGCGAATGGAGGATCGGCCCGGTCCCACCGGTCTGCTCCGGCGTGCGGCAGGGAGCGTGGCCGGGGCAGCGGACGAGACAGAGTTCCTGCGCCTGGCCGCCGGC
>JALSNC010000003.1 GCA_026987195.1 Desulfobulbaceae bacterium
GGGCCTGAACGCCACTCCGGAGTCCCGTGGCCTGACCATCGCCGTGACCCCGACCGCCGATCTGCCGGCTCCGGCCACCGAGATCACCATCTCCGGCTATGTCCGCGCCCTGGCGATCTACTCGCATGACAAGCCTGCCATCGGTTCTTCCGACAACAACTTCGACCTCGCCGCCCGCGGCCAGGTGGACGTCAAGTCCAAGACCGACACCGCCGTCGGCCAGGTGCGCACGCACATCCGCTTCCGCGGCAATGCCGCCACCACCGATGGCCATGACCACGGCGCCAACGTGGATATGCACCTGTACTATGGCGAGTGGGACTTCATGCCCAACTGGACGCTGAAGGCTGGCATGGCCGGTCAGATCTACGCCGTGCCCTATGTGGCCTATGCCTCCGTGGGCGGCGTCTATGGTATCGACAGCTCGCGTCATGCCCAGATCGGCCTGCACTACACCGGCGGTCCTCTGACCTTCGGCTTCGGCATCGAGGATCCCTCCTATGCCCGCGCTGGCACCACGGTCACCGTGCCTGACTTCGGCGCCTATGCCAAGTTCGCGGCTGGCGGCTTCAAGTTCGGTGTTTCCGGCGGCGTCGGCAAGGTCGATGATGGCATCAACAATGACACCGGCTTTGTCGTGGGCGCTGGTGCGGCCTTCAATGCCGGCATGTTCGGCTTCAACGCCGGCTTCTCCTATGGCAAGGGCATGCTGACCGACATCGTCGCCGGTACCGCCGTGGTCAACAATGGCGCTGGCTCCCTGCACAAGGCCTGGGGCGTGCAGGGCAACGCCACCATGGGTCTCAACGAGGCCACCACGCTCTACATCGGCGCTGGTTACTACAACTACACCACCACCGTTGCTGCCGCTCAGTATGACAACGGCTTCAACGTCATCGGTGGCGTGGCCTGGAAGCCCGTGTCCGCTCTGCAGGTGGCCATGGAAGCTGGCTACAACAAGGACAAGATCAAGGGCGGTGGCTCCGACAAGGGTGCCTATGGCGCTCTCGGCTTCTGGTTCTTCTTCTAAGAACCTGCCCAAAACGATCTGATCCATCCGCATGATGGATCGGGGGAGCGGCCCGGGATTTTCCCGGGCCGTTTCTTTTTGCCCGCCTGGTTTGCCGCGCCTTGCCTTTTTCACATTGAGGCTGCAAAAAGATGCATCCTTAAGATGCGAACCTTGCGGGGGAATAGTCCT
>JALSNC010000004.1 GCA_026987195.1 Desulfobulbaceae bacterium
ATTATTTTAAAGATCAAATCCACGCCAAACGTCGGTTGGAGGGTCACGATATGAATGGTAACGAGATTCTCACGTTAGGCCTTGGACTTGAAAAACCCTGGAAGATCACCGGTCAACTCCTTGACGGGTGCATTCCCATTTTGTCGCAAGTCAAGCAGCCTGCTGAAAGCCTGGAATTACAGGGACACCTTGCTTAATTCGGGGCGGAGTCAAAGTGCGCTCCATATCCGGCAGATGGGAAGTAGCTGTCAGGCAGGGGGGCGGGAGGATTCTTCCGTCCTTTTTTGTTCTTCCGGCCGGCTCTGCAGGCTTTCTTCTCCTGTCGCCTGCGGGTCATCCGTGCTCCCTTTGCGGAAGATGCCCACCTCGGGCAGATAGTCACGGAACGAGTCGCCGTAGATCTCCCAGAGCGTGATGAACAGGGCCGAGATGATGGGGCCGATGATGATCCCCAGGAGGCCGAACATGGTGATGCCGCCCAGGGTGCCGAAGAGGACGAACAGGTCGTGCATCTCGGTGTCCTTGCCCACCAGGCGGGGCCGGAGCAGGTTGTCCAGGTTGCCGGCAATGGCGCCGCAGACCACGGCCAGGATGACGACACCGGTGAAGTCGCCGGTGAGGGCCAGGATGGCCAGGGCGGGGCCCCAGATGATGGCAGTGCCGAAGGCCGGGATGATGGACATCACCGCCATCACCGTGCCCCAGAAGACCGGGCCCTGGATGCCGGCCAGGGCAAAGCCGATGCCGCAGATCAGGCCCTGGATCATGCCGATGATCAGGGTCGACTTGATGGTGGCGCCGGCCACCGACGTGAACCGGTGCAGGAGGCGCTGCTCCTCGCGGTCCTCCAGGGGCAGGAAGTAGAGGATCTTCTCCAGCAGGATCCGCCCCATGGTCAGGAAGTAGAACATCACGTAGAGCATGATGATGCTGGAGATCACCGCGTTGACCGTCAGCCGGGTGACCGAGGAGAGGGAGTTGATGAGAAAGCTGGAGAGATTGCCCACCAGCTCGCCGGCCTTGCGGACGATCACGTCCCGGTAGGGCAGGACCTGGTCGTAGAAGGGGATCTTTTCGAGATAGCTCGACAGTGACGAGGGCTCGCTGATGAACTGCTGCACCCAGGGCGTCACGGACTGGCCGACATGGATGGCCTGGTTGACCACCACCCCGGTGAGCAGGGCCAGCGGCACCAGGACCAGGCAGACGATACCGATGACCGTCAGCACCGAGGCCACGTTTTCGCGGCCCCCCAGCCGCCCGGTGAGCCACCTGTGCATGGGCGAGACCAGGGCGGTGAACAGGCCGGCCATGAAGATCGGCATCAGGAACTGCCGGATCATGGTCAGGAAGAGGGCGGAGATGCCCATCACCAGGATGAGCAGGGTGATCCTGTTCACGGTTTCGCGTCGCACGATCCTTCCCCCCCTCGCGTCTGTTCAGCCGCCGCGACCAGGGCAGAGGTCAGCCTGGTCAGCTCGTCGGGCCTGATGATGTAGGGCGGCATCAGGTAGAGCAGGTGGCCGAAGGGCCGGATCCAGACGCCGCGCTGGACAAAGAATTGCTGCAGCCGGGCCATGTCCACGGGCGTGCGCATCTCGATGACCCCGATCCCGCCCAGGACCCGCACATCCCGCACCCAGGCAAGCCCGGCGGCCGGGGCCAGTTCACGTTGCATCTGTTCCTGCATGGCCCGGATGCGCTCCTGCCAGGGCGAGTCCAGCAGCAGCTCCACCGAGGCCAGGGCCACCCGGCAGGCGAGCGGGTTGGCCATGAAGGTGGGGCCGTGCATGAACGCGCCCGGTTCGGCCGCTGAAATGGTCTCGGCGACCGCGTCCGTGGCCAGGGTGGCGGCCAGGGTCATGCAGCCGCCGGTCAGGGCCTTGCCCAGGCAGAGGATGTCGGGCACCACGGCCGCCTGTTCACAGGCGAACAGGCTACCGGTGCGGCCGAAGCCGGTGGCGATCTCGTCAAAGATCAGCAGTACCTGGTGCCGGTCGCACAACGCGCGCAGTTCGCGCAGGTAGCGGGGATGGTAGAACCACATGCCGCCGGCGCCCTGGACCAGCGGCTCCAGGATGACCGCCGCGACCTCGCCGGCGTGGCGGGCCAGGAGGTCGGCCATGGGAGTGATGTCGGCCGGGTCCCAGGGGGCGTCGAACCGGCACTGCGGCCTGGGCGCGAAGAGCTGCCGCGGCAGGCTGCCGGCAAAGATCGTGTGCATGCCGGTGACCGGGTCGCAGACCGACATGGCATGGAAGGTGTCGCCGTGATAGCCGCCGCGCACGGTCAGCAGCCGGCGACGTTCAGGCCTGCCGCGGGCATGCTGGTACTGGAGCGCCATCTTCAGGGCCACCTCCACACTGACCGATCCCGAGTCGCAGAAAAAGATCCTGGTCAGGGGGCCGGGCGTGATGGCCAGCAGCTTCCTGCCGAGGGCCACCGCCGGTTCGTGGGTCAGGCCGCCGAACATGACATGGGCCAGGGTTCCGGCCTGGTCGCGCATGGCCGCCACCAGCACCGGGTGCGAGTATCCGTGGATGGCCGCCCACCAGGAGGACATGCCGTCGATCAGCTCTCGGCCGTCTGTCAGGCGGATGCGGACGCCCGAGGCCGAGGCCACCGGAAAGACCGGCAGGGGCCCGCGCATGGAGGTGTAGGGGTGCCAGAGATGGTGGCGGTCAAAGGCGAGCAGTTCTGCCGTGGTCGCGTCGTGCATGACCTCAGGCAGGAGCCGTCTCCCCGGCCTCGAACGAGTAGCCCAGGCGCGCCAGGGCTGCCAGGTCCTCGTCGATGGAGGCGCCGGTGGTGGTCAGGTAGTTGCCGACAATGGCGCCGTTGGCCCCGGCCGTGAAACACCGGTACTGGTCGGCGCCGAGCTGCTGACGGCCGCCGGCGATGCGGATGACGATATCCGGATTGATGAACCGGAACAGGGCGATGGTGGTCAGGACCTCGGAGGTGGTCAGGGCCTCCAGACCGGCCAGCGGCGTGCCCTCGATGGGGGTCAGGATGTTGATGGGAATGGAGTCGACCCCCAGTGCGCGCAGTTCCAGGGCCAGATCGATGCGCTGGGCCATGGTCTCGCCCATGCCGATGATGCCGCCGGAGCAGAGCGACATGCCGGCGGCGCGGGCGTGGCGCAGGGTCTCCACCTTGTCCTCCCAGGTGTGGGTGGTACAGATCTCGGGGAAGAAGTCGCGGCAGGTCTCCAGGTTGCAGTGGTAGCGGCTCACGCCCATGGCCCGCAGCCGGGACGCTTTGTCCGGGGTGAGAAAGCCCATGGAGGCGCAGCTCTTCATCCCGGTCCGGGCACGGATGTCCAGGTAGAGCGCGCCGAGCCGGTCCAGGGTCGGGTCGTCCACCGAATGGCCGCTGGTGACCAGGGAGAGCCGGTGCACGCCGTGGCGGTCGTTGTCCAGGGCAATGGTCATGGCCTGCCCGCTGTCGACCAGGTCGTAGACCGGGGCGCCGGTGCGGTAACGGGCCGACTGGGCGCAGAAGCGGCAGTTCTCACTGCAGTTGCCGCTGCGGGCGTTGATGATGGAGCAGAGGTGGAACCTCTTGCCCATGAAGTGGCGGCGGATGGTGTCGGCGGCGGACCAGAGTTCGGCCGGATCGGACACCGCGGCCAGCTCCAGGGCCGCCTGCCGGTCAGGAATTCGGCCGCGCAGGACCCGGTGGCGCCATTCGTTGATCAGGGAAGCCATGGAATCACGATAGCAGGGGATGCGGTTCCTCAGCGGACCAGGGAATCATGGCCCTCGCCGGGCTGTTCGCACCGTGGCGTCGCCACCCGGGGCGGCCCTTCGACGATCATCTCGGCGATGGTCTTCCGCACCTTGGGAAACATGTGGCGCCGGTCGCCGAGCAGGCGCGACTCCAGGCCGGCCAGTCGACGGAACAGCAGTGTCCGGTCCATGGCCGGGGCCTCGACCTCGTTCTCGTATTTTTCCGCAACGATCTCCTGGCAGCGGAAACAGCCGGGAAAGCGGAGCAACTGGCCGTCCGGCCGGGTGAGGGTGGCCGGGATACCGTGCATGCGGCAGATCAGCAGCCGGTGCGAGTAGAGGACACAGAGGCCGTCCTCGTTGAGCGGACACATCAGCACGGGCCGTTCCTCGCGCTCCAGGATCTCGCGGCTCTGCCGCACGTATTCCTCGGCCCGGGCCATGATCCGGTCGAGCTGGGCATCGTCGAGCATGCGGATGCCTTCCCAGAGATAGGCCCATTCACAGTAGGTGTAATGGAGAAAGTAGGAGTCACAGCAGTTGTCGGAGCAGCCGCTGCAGGTGAGGCCGATGTCCTCGGCCACCTGGATGTAGTCTTCCTGCAGGGCCTGGTAAATCTCGGAGATTTCACGGGAAAGCTCCGGGGGTAAAAAGATCTCTTTCATCTGTTGTCTACCGGCCGTGCCGGTCTTCCTCAAAGTGTTGGACCTGGTAGGTCTGAACGGTGAGCTCGCCGCTGCGCCAGAAGTCGTCGGGCAGGCCGGCCTTGCGGCAGAGGTGGGACAGGAAAACCTCGGGCTGCGGCAACTGCTCCCACACCTGGGGCAGGAATGTCGCGCCGGCGCCGTTGGCAGCCCTGATGATCACTCCGTCGACATGGGGCCGCAGCCTGCGGGCGAGATCCTCCCCGTCGGTGTAGGGAAAGGGACGGGGCGGGGTGAGAACCGAGACCTCGATGGTGAGCTCCGGCACCTCGTCGGCCGAGACCATGGGAAAACGGTGGTCATGAAAGGCCGCGTTGACAGCGTTTCTGCGAACGCCGTCCACCAGGGGCTCGGTCCCGACCAGGGAGCCTATGCAGCCCCGGAGCATGCCCCGCTTGTTGAGAGTGACAAAGACACCCCTGCGCTCCTGGAGCGCCGGATCGGCAAGTTCTTCCGGCCGTACCGGATCCGTGGGTGTCAACCCGACCTGCTCTTCGATGGTCTGCCGGGCCAGCCGCACCAGGACCCGACCCTGTTCTTGTGTCAACATCGCCTGTTCACCTCCTTCCGGACAGCCTGTATCGGGCGATGGAATATCCATCGTGCCGGACAGGGAACCACAGGGTAGCTGTTGCCGGCAAGGATCTTACCAGCAATCCGATCTCTCAGCTATAAATTATTCACTGTCCGGTGCTGCGGCAATGGCGGCGGGCATTTTCGTCTGCCGGCGCCATGGGATCAGATGGGGGGACGGGTGGTGTCGGGCTGAGGCAGGGTGCCGCTGGCCTCGAAGGGCACGGTCTGCTCCCTGACACCGCCGCCCAGGCGTACCTTGCCGGAAAGGGAGTAACTGATCTCCCGGCCGCTGAAGCTTTCGCCTCCCTGCAGGGCCTGCAGGACCGAAGAGACCATATCGACCATGGAGGCATACAGCGGAACCGGCACCACGGCGCTGCCAAAGGCGGGGATGCGGTGGTGTTCTCCGCTCAGGCCGGTGGCGAAATGACGGCCGTCGATCTTCAGGTCACAGGAGATTCCCCTGATATCCAGGGGGAAGTCGTTGGGGTTCATGACCCGCAGTTCCACCAGGAATACCGTCTCCAGGGCCTTGACCTCGCGGAGCCGGATATCGGAGACCGAGACCCGGGGACGCTCCACGGGACCTCGTATGCCGGCGCAGCCGCCAAGGAACAGGGGCGCAAGGAATAACAAAAACAACACGAGCGTGGCCGGGGACTTGAGGTGGTGCATGTGGTATCTCCGCGTATTTTGTGGATGCTGTGGCCGATTGCAGGCCAGGTGTCAGGTGTCAGGTGTCAGGTGTCAGGTGTCAGGGGCCAGGTGCCAGGGGCCAGGTGCCAGGGGCCAGGGGCCAGGGGCCAGGATAGTTACCAGTCTCCGGCAGTGGCACGATGGTACCTGCCTGATTTTCACGGTTTGTTGTGCCTGCAGAGGCATGGTGGTTGTATCTTGTCAATGGT
>JALSNC010000005.1 GCA_026987195.1 Desulfobulbaceae bacterium
AGGGGCGGCACCAGATCGTCTGCAGGGTGGTGCCATGGTGCCAGTTCGGCCAGGCGCGACACATAGCCGCATTCCACGGCCCTGCAGCCGAACTGTTCTTGCGGCAGCCGCAGGTGGTCGCTGCCCAGAACCCGGCTGTCGCCATACCAGAGCAGGGCCCGGTAGTGACGGGCAAAGCACCGGGTCGCGATATCCGACTGAAGTTGCTGTACCCCTCCGACCACGCCGCGCAGGCCCAGGACCCCGATGGTATCATCCGACGCGGCCAGGGCCGGCAGCAGTTCCCGGTGTTTGCCCTGGGGCTGGTGGTCGGCCAGCAGCAGACGCGGCCGGTAGAGGCGGACGATGTCCTCCAGGGTACGGGCCCGCAGCGCTGCCAGTTCCCGGTCCGGGAATCCGCTGCGGCCGTCGATGCCCCGGGAGACGCCCTGTTCGATCCGGGTCTCGTAGGATGGCAGCTTGAGCCAGTCCAGGGGCGCCCGGTCGATCAGCCCGCCCGCCTGGCGGCAGCCGGTGACCAGCAGGACCCGGAGTTCGGGATAGAGCCGGCGCAGGGCCATGCCGATGGCGATGCTGCGGCTGGCATGGCCAAGACCGCGACCGTCATGGGCATAGAGGAGAATGTCGAGTCGGGACGGTTTCATCGCTGCTGCTCCCTGCCGTACTGTGCCAGCAGCAGCGCCACCTTTGCGCCGCACCGTTTCCCGCCGCAGGAGCCGCCCCCGATTCCGGTCCGTGCCGCCACCTCGGCAAAGCTCCCCGCCCCGCCCTCGATGGCCTCGATGAGCCGGTAGAGCCGGACGCCCCTGCAGATGCAGCCCGGCCGCAGCCTGGCCTTGAGTCGCTCTTCGTCGGTCATGGTTCGTGGACTCCCTTGTTGTTGTCCTGCCTGGGAGGTTGCGCGCGCAGTTGCCGGTGGATCGAGGCGGCCAGGCCGGGGCCGATGCCTGGCACCATGGCCAGCTCCTCCACCGACGCTGCCCGTATCCGCTTGTAACTGCCCAGGCTCCTGAGCAGTTGCTTTTTTCTCTTCTCACCGACACCCTTGAGGTCGTCCAGGCGGGAATGGAGGGTCTCTTTCCTGCGCAGCCGGCGATGCATGGTGATGCCGAAGCGATGGGCCTCGTCCCGGATCCGCATCAGGTAGAGCAGGGCCGGGGCATGGGACGGCAGGAGGATGGGGTTCCTGCGGCCGGGCCGGAAGAGTTTTTCCCCCTCGTCCTGCTTTTCCTTGGCAATGGCCACCAGGTCGATACGTTCCAGCAGGTTGTATCGTTGCAGGACGTCGAAGCCGATGTTCAACTGTCCCCTGCCACCATCGAGGAGCAGCATGTCAGGCAGGTTGTCCCTGCGCAGGCCGGTTTCCATGCGGCGCTCGAGCACTTCGCGCATCATGGCATAGTCGTCGGGTTCCTCCTTGAGCCGGATCCGGTAGTGGCGGAAGCCGGGGCCATGTTTTTCGCCCTCGCGGAAACAGACCAGCGAGCCCACGGCCTGCCGGCCGGCCAGGTTGGAGATGTCCAGGCATTCGATCACCTGCGGCAGACGCCGGAGCCGCAGTTTTTTCTGCAGGCTGTCGGCCAGGACCTCCCAGGATTTTTTCTTTTTCTCCCGCTCGCTGAAGATCTGCTCCGCATTGGAGGCCGCCATCCGCATGAGCTGCATCCTCCTGCCCCGCTGCGGTACGTGCAGCCGCACCGGTCCGTGGCGCAGCTCGGCCAGGTGCTCGGCCAGCAGGTCCGTGTCGTCGGCGGCATGGGGCAGCAGCAGTTCGCGCGGCGGCTGGCGCTGGGCGGTATAGTACTGGAGGATGGTCTGGGCCAGTATCCGGCCGTCCATGCCGATGGGGTCGGCCATGAAAAAGCTCTGCACACCGGTGATCAGGCCGGCGCGGACAAAGAGGATGGCGATCCCCACCGAGCCGCCCTGGCGGACCAGGCCGAAGACGTCCTGGTCCAGGTCATGGTCAGCGGCAATGACCTGGCGCTCCAGGGTCTTTCTGAGCGCCTCGATCTGGTCGCGGTACCGGGCCGCCTTTTCAAAGGCCAGTTCAGCGGCCGCAGCCCGCATCCTCTCCTCCAGCTCGCCGATAAGTTCCGTGTTTCTTCCCTCCAGGACACGCAGTACGTCCCGGACCAGGCCGCTGTACGTCTCCCGGTTGACCTCGCCGGTGCAGGGGGCCAGGCAGCGGCCCATCTGGAAGTTGAGACAGGGACGGCTCCGCTGGCGTACAGTGCGGCAGCGGCGCAGGGGAAACATGGAATAGAGGAGCCTGAGGGTGGCGCGCATGGCGCTGGTGGAGGCATAGGGGCCGAAGTAGCGGCTGTTGTCCCGGGTGCGCCGGCGCGTGACCACGATCCGTGGCCACTGCTCGCCCGTGGTCACTTTGATCAGGGGATAGTTCTTGTCGTCACGCAGGATGACGTTGTAGCGCGGCCGGTGCTTCTTGATCAGCGACGCCTCGAGGATCAGGGCCTCTTTTTCCGTGGTGGTGAGGATGGTCTCCACCCGGTGGACGTGCGAGAGCATGACCGCGGTCCTGGAATGCGGGCCGCCGCTGTGGTGGGCGTACTGGGACAGGCGCTTGCGCAGGTCCCGGGCCTTGCCCACGTAGAGAACCTCGCGCCGGCCCAGCATCTGGTAGACGCCGGGGCCGTGGCTGACCGAGCCGAGAAATTCGGGCGTGAGCACCGTGGCGCCGGGATCAGGAGACGTGGAGGAGGTGTTCTTCTGTTGCATCGCAATAGTTTATCACCATCGGCAACGGCCTGAAAATAGAAAGACTTTTACGTTGCATCTGCAAAGACAGCGTCAAAGAGGCGCCGGGTGTACGGATGTTGCGGATCCCTGAAGATGGCGGCTGCCGGGCCGCTCTCCACTATCCTGCCCCGGCGCATCACCACCAGGGAATCGGCCAGGGACCGGATAACCCGCAGGTCGTGGGTGATGAACATGTAGGTCATGCCGTAGCGGTCCTGCAGCTTCTTCAGCAGTTCGATGACCTGTGCCTGGATGGTCATGTCCAGGGCGCTGGTGGGCTCGTCCAGGATCAGGAGGTCGGGCCGGAGGACGATGGAGCGGGCAATGGCGATCCGCTGCCGCTGGCCGCCGGAGAACTCGTGCGGGAAACGGGAGGCCATGTCCGGGTCCAGCTCCACATCCTCCAGGGCCCTGGCCACCAGGTCCCGTTCTTCCTGCCGGCTGGAGCAGACCTTGTGCACCTTGAGTCCCTCGGCAATGATCTGTTCCACGGACAACCTGGGTGAGAGGGAGGAGAAGGGGTCCTGGAACACCACCTGCAGCTCGCGGCGCAGGGGGCGCATGCGGGCGGTGCTCAGGGTGGTGAGATCGATGCGCTCGCCATTGTCGCTGCGCTGATAGAGGATACGGCCGCGGCACGGGACCAGGCGGAGCAGGCACATGGCCAGGGTGCTCTTGCCCGAGCCCGACTCGCCCACCACCCCCAGGGTGGTGCCCTGGCGGATGGTCAGGTCCACGCCGTCCACTGCCTTGAGCGTTTTTTTCTTTCTGCGCAGCAGGCCGGTCCATTCCGTCTTGAGGGTGAATTCGCACTGTACGTCCTGCAGGACCACCAGCTCCCTGCCGCCTGGCCTGGGAGAGCGGGTGCCGTGGGGCACGGAGCGGAGCAGGTGGATGGTGTAGGGGTCGCGGGGCGCGGAAAAGATCGAGTCCGTGGTGCCCTGTTCCACGATCCGGCCATTGTGCATAATCGAGACTGAGCCGGCGATCCTGCGCACCATGGGCAGGTCGTGGGTGATGAGCAGGACGGCCATGTTGTACTCTTCCTGGATGTCGCGGATCAGGTCCAGGATCTGGTTCTGGATGGTCACGTCCAGGGCCGTGGTCGGCTCGTCCGCGATCAGCAGGTCGGGGCGGCAGGCCAGGGCCATGGCGATCATCACCCGCTGCCGCTGGCCGCCGGACAACTGGTGCGGGTAGGCGTTGAACCTGTATTCGGGCTGATCGATACCGGTCCGTTCCATGAGCTGCAGGGCACGCTCGCGGGCCTGGTCTCCGGTCATGTTCCGGTGCAGGACCAGTGGTTCCACGAGCTGGCTGCCGACAGTATACACCGGGTTAAGCGAGGTCATGGGCTCCTGGAAGATCATACTGATCCGGTTACCGCGCAGGTCGAGCAACTCCTTGCGGCCCAGGCCGAGGATGTCACGGCCGTTGAACAGGATCCGGCCACTGGTCCGCACCCGGCTCGTCTCCTCCAGCAGCCGGAGAATGGAGAGTGCGGTCACCGACTTGCCGGAGCCGGACTCTCCGACCAGGGCATGGGTGGTGCCCTTGGCGACCCGCAGGCAGACCTGGTGGAGGACATGGCTTTCACCTCCGGTTTCGCTGTCAGTCTGAAAGGCGAGGGAGAGTTTGTCGATTTCCAGTAGTGTGCTCATGGAGGTATCAGGGTGTCGGAGAGAGGCTGGAGTGGCCGGTCATCCAGGGTATGGTTCGCACCTCGTCATATCTCAGGGCCGGAAGATCAGTGACCTGCCAGGCCGCAAGCTGTTGTCCCTGTTGTTTACCATCTCGTGAGGAGTTCCGCAAACTGCACCCATGCAGCCGGGGGGGGCGTACGGTGTCCGCATCGGGTGGAGAAGAAAAAAGAAATGGGCTAACACCTTTATTGTCTGAAGATGTTAGCCCTGTGTTTTTTCTGGTGCCCGGAGCGAGGGTCGAACTCGCACAGTCATACGACCGAGGGATTTTAAGTCCCTTGCGTCTACCAGTTCCGCCATCCGGGCAATCGGCGCTACTCTACACACGGTGGTGCTGTTTGTCAATCCGTCCTCCCCTGATCCGATGCTGTTCCGGCTGGTTAGCTATGGCCTTTTGCCATGGCTCTGTGCTATGCTGCAGTAAGAGCCGAGCACGGAGTGTCGGCCGGACGGCGCCCTGTGCCGGGTACCGGGCACTGCCTGCCGATTTCCGATAACTGCAACATTCCCGGTGGCGTGCGCGCAGCACGCCGCCGGTCTTTTTGCGTCATGGTAGCTGCAACGTATCACCGGACATGAAACGCGTCATTCTCATCATCGGCCTGCTGCTGCTCATCCTCCTGGGCGGTACGTTCGGCTACATGCTTTTTGAAAACACCAGTTTCTGGGACGGTCTCTACCTGACCGTCATCACCATCACCACTGTCGGGTATGGTGACCTGGTACCCATCCATACATCAGGTAAAATATTCACCATCTTTCTGGTGTTCGCCGGTGTCAGCCTGGTGATGTATGTCTTTGGCCGCATCACCGAAACCATGATCGAGGGTGGTCTGCGCCGTATTGTGGAGAGGAGAAAAATGGACAAGAAAGTCGCCCGCCTGCGGGATCATTACATCGTCTGCGGATTTGGCCGCATCGGCAAGGTGATCTGCAAGATTCTGAAGGAGAACAACCGGTCTTTCGTGGTCATCGACAAGAACGTGGAAGAACTCAAGGAGGTCGAGAGAAGGGGATATATCGAACTCCAGGGCGAGGCGTCCGATGACGACGTCCTGCTGTCCGCGGGCATCAAGCGGGCCAGGGGGCTGATCGCCGTGGTCTCCTCGGACGCCGACAACCTCTATATCACCCTGACCGCACGCGGCCTGAACCCGGATCTCTTCATTCTTGCCCGTTCCAGCGGGGTCAACGGGGTGGAGAAAAAGCTCATGCGTGCCGGTGCCTCCAAGGTCATCTCGCCCTATTACATCGGCGCCCGGCGCATGGCCCAGCTCATTGTCCGGCCCACGGTCATGGACTTCATCGATCTCACCATGCATGCCGGCGACCTGGGGCTGCGGATGGAGGAACTGCTGGTTTCAGAGAGAGCGGGCATTGCCAACAAGAAGCTGCAGGAGTCCGGCATCCGCAAGAACTACGACGTCAT
>JALSNC010000006.1 GCA_026987195.1 Desulfobulbaceae bacterium
GCATGGTGTATCAGGTGCCAGGGGTCAGGTGCCAGGGGTCAGGTGCCAGGGGTCAGGGGGCAGGGGACAGCCGGCTCTGCGGTGCAGCACGTCCCCTGGCTGATTTTTATCACTTGTTACGCCCGCTCCCGCGAACATATCAGTATATACCAGGAAGCGGGGGCAGGGTACAGGGAAAAAGTGGGCGGGCCCGGCGGCCCGCCCGTGCTGAGGAAGGAAATCCAACCAGAGTTGGTGAGGGAGTAGAGAGGCTCTCAGTCGGGGAGCCGGTGAGCACCGTGTTTTCTCCGTACGATCCCGGCCAGTCCCATGAGGCCGGTGCCGAACAGGAACATGGTGGCGGGCTCGGGGACCGGCGCCGTGCCCCTGCCCATCAGGTTGTCGTTGCCGCAGCCCATGGTCGCGTGGGCGACAAAATCCCGGTAGCCGGCCAGGGTGAGGAAGGAGAGGTCGATGCTGAGCGCATAGTGGGTGCCACCGGTGAGACCGTTGTCGAGCGCATTGGCATCGGTGTCGTCAAACGGAGTGTAGTAGTCCATCTGGCCGGTGGCGATCAGGGTTCCGCCATCAACGTACTGCCAGGGATTGGACGACGGGTCACTGCTCTCGTTCTGCGGATAGTAGACGGTCCTGACCCTGGTCGTATCGTTGTCGAGGCTGTAGACGGAATATGTCTCGTTGGCCGTGTCCAGGTCAATGGCGAACTCATACCCGAAATTTCCGGTATAGGTGACGTTGCCGGTCGTGGCGGTGTAGCCCGCCGGGGCCCTGGAGCGGCCATAGGCGCCGTCGACGTCGATGAAGATGTCGCCCATGGAGAACCGGGGATGGCTGCTGACTCCATGCTTGAAGTCAAAACCCGCGGCCATGGTCAGGGTGTGGCCCTTGAGAAAAAAACCTTCCATGTCCCATGCCTGGCTGCCGACCATGCCCGGCTCGGTCTCCTGGTCCTCGCTGGCGCCGTGCCAGGCTCCGCTGCCGGAAGAGCCGTCGAAGATGGTGATGTTGGTGCCAAAGGATGTGGCTGCCGCCTCTCTGCCACCCAGAACGAGCAGGGACGCTGCAAAGAACAGGACGATCTTGTCTCTCATGACACGCTCCTGGAGAAGGTTCCTCTTGTTCCCTGCCGTTGCAACCAGGATGCCCGGCGTTGGTGGTTTTCTGGTTGTTAAGATATTTC
>JALSNC010000007.1 GCA_026987195.1 Desulfobulbaceae bacterium
GCACGCATCGTTCCGGCTCCATGGCCACCACCAGCCGGCGACGGCTCCCGACCAGGGCCAGGAGACCGCCCAGGGGACAGAGACAGCGGCAGAACAATCTGCGGCACACCAGCTCCATTCCCAGGACCGGCAGCAGGATCAGCCCCTCCAGGGGCAGACGGTGAAAAAAGACCGCCATCATGATCTCCCTGCCCACCAGGCCGGGCGGCGAGAGCACGACAAAGACCGGCGCGCCGAGGATCATGGACAGGAGCAGTTCGCCGACAAGGACGAACCAGAGCAGCCGCCTGGCCGGAACCAGCAGATCCTGCCTTCTTTTATTCCGGTACACCAGCCGGTGACCGTGATCAAGGAGTTCGGCAAAAAAACTGATGGGACAGATCCAGGAACAGAAGACCCGGCCCAGGAGAAAGGCGAGCAGCAGCGGGATGAGCATGCCGATGAACGAGGCCATGGCAATGCTGCGGGTCACGAGCAGGCTCTCCAGGCCCTCCAGCGGCGAGACGAACCAGAGATGCCCCACGCCGAGGGACTGGTACCAGCCCTGCAGCCAGTTGATGCCAAGATGGTAGTTGAGCAGCGGATTGACCAGGATCACCAGGAAGGCCAGCAGCAGTGTCAGCAGCCGCCACCGACCATAGCGGGCCGCTCCCCGGCCTGCCCTGCCCTGTTGCTCCTTATGCCTGTGCATGGGAAGGTCAGCCGGTTGCCCCGACACGGGAATAGATCGGCTCGATGTTGACCGCCTTGTCGCCATGGGGGTCGGTCACCGGGCAGGCATGGGTGCAGAGACCGCAGCCGGTGCAGGCATCTGCCCTGATGACCGGTTGCAACTGGTCGAGATAGATGGCCCTGTTCTTGAAAGGACACTTGTCATAACAGGTCCGGCACAGGGTCTTGCCGGACCAGGCAAGACAGGAGAAGCGGTTGATCACGGCCAGCCCCATCCTGGTCTGCTCCTGGGAGACAGGAGAAAGGGTGCCGGTGGGACAGACCAGGACACATTTCATACACAGGTAACAGGGGATCTTTTCCACTGCCAGCAGGGGTGTACCGGCAAAGAGCCCGGCACGGATATCGAGCATGTCGATGGCGCGGTAGGGACAGACCTCCACGCAGCGGCCGCAGCGGATGCACCTGCCGGCAAAGAGGTCTTCCGACACCGCGCCCGGCGGCCGCAACCGGTTGCGGGTCACCGGCGATTCCAGAAACGCCGGCCGGGCGTAGGCCGGTGCGGCAAACACGGCACCGCCACAGGCGGCGGCAAGCATGACCAGGAAGCTCCGCCTGTTCATTCCCGTTCATCCCGGCGCATGCCGAAGATCCGCGGTCTGTGCCCGCCGGCCTCCATCTGTTCGCACTCGTCCTCGGTGTTCAGATAGGTGACACCGACAGCGAGAACAGTGTCCATGGCCTCCAGCTCCCGGACCAGGTCCTCCATGGTATCCAGGGTGGGGGTATCGAGCACGGCAACGATATTTCCCCGGCTGTCGGAACCATGCACCTCCACAGCGGCAAAGGCGGCCAGGGCCCGCCGGGTCTGGTCCAGGTCGTCGGGACGGGTCGTGATCACCACACCGGCAACGGGCATCTTTTTCCCTCCTGCTGGTCACAGTATAAGAAAATCAAAACGCCGGAAGGCCGGGAGTCTGCATGTTGCCTGTTGCAGCCCACGGCAGTGCCGGCGCAAATCCGCGGCACCCGCGGCTGCCTACATCCTGACCAGGAACGGCTTGAGCGGCCTGGGACCGGAGGCCCGCCTCACCTGGACCGCGCAGATCTTGAACTCCGGCTCCTTTGAGCCCGGATCATAGGCATCCCTGGTCACCTTGTTGATCATCCGGCTGGCCTCCTGGTCGTGCCAGTAGACAAAGACCATCCCCTCCACCGGGCCCTCGTAGACCTTGGCCGGGAGCAGGTTGACGCCACGCCGCGACCGGACCTCCACCATATCGCCGGGCCGGATGCCGAGCCGCCTGGCATCGACCGGGTTGAGTTCCACGTACGCATAGGGGTTGGCCCGCAGCAGCTCGGGGACGCGGCCGGTCATGGACATGGTGTGCCAGTGGTCGATGATGCGGCCGGTGGAGAGGTAGAAGGGATACTCGGCATCGGGCATCTCCTCGGGATCGGCCTGGGGCCGCAGCCAGACCCAGAGCTTGCGGTCCGGGTGGGCCGGGCCGTAAAACTGGTAGGGGAGATCGTTTTTCGAGTGCAGGGTGGCCAGGGGATCCTTGCCCTTGACGAATTTCTTGACCGTACCGCCGGTGAGCGCGTACTTCTCGTCAATGGCCGGCCACTGGACGCCATCGGCCATCTTCGCCAGCACCTCGTAGGTGGCCCCGCGCAGGTCGTTGTCGCGCCCCCTGGTCACCTTCTGGGTGTATTCCATCCAGATGGCCCGGGGCAGGTCATAGGAGGCGTCCAGGCCCTCGAAAGGCCTGATGCACTGGCGGATCACCGGGTCGTTCAGCTTCCTGGCCAGTTGTGCCGCCCATTCGCGGACGATCCAGACCTCGGGCCGGGCCTGGCCGGGGGGATCGATGGCCTTGCGGGTGAGCTGGGAACGGCGCTCGGTACAGCCATAGACCCCGGTTTTCTCGAAGTGGAAGGCAGTGGGCAGGACCAGGTTGGCATACTCGGTGGTCCGGGTCGGAAAGATGTCGGTGCAGACGATGAAGACATCTTCCCTGGCCAGGCCCCTGTTGTAGTGGTCGCAGTTGGGCAGGGACTGGGCCGGGCTGGTGCAGTTGATCCAGATGGCCCTGATCTTCCCCTCGTTGACGGCCGAAAACATTGCCATGGTATGATAGCCCGGCCTGGGCGGGATGCGGCCACGGGGAATACCCCAGGCATCCTCCACCTGGTTGCGCAGCTTTTCCTTTTTCACCGGCCGGTGGCCCGGCAGGATGTGGCAGAGGCCGCCGCCCTCGCGCACGCCGCCGCAGGCATTGGGCTGACCGGTGAGCGACAGGGAGTCGGCCCCCTCCCTGAGGAGCTGGCCGGTGAGGATGTGCAGGTTGTGGATCAGGTTGTTGGCCCAGACACCGCGTTTACGCTGGTTGATGCCCATGGTCCACAGGGAGACGGTGCCGCTGGCGGTGGCGAACCAGCGCGCCACCTGGCGGATGTCGTCGGCAGTGATATTGCCGCCGCAGATGCGGGCCACCTTTTCCGGTGTATAGTCGGCCACGAACCTGCTGTACTCTTCAAAGGCGACCTCCTTCCTGTCCCTGCCCTGGCGGAAGGTGGCATAGGTGGTGAAGAATTCCCTGTCGTAGAGTTTTTCGGCTATGATGACATGGGCCATGGAATTGAGCAGGGCCAGGTCCGTGCCGGGTTTGAACTGCAGGTGTTTGTCGGCGATGCGCGAGGTCTGGGAGAAGCGGGGGTCGGCGTTGATGACCTTGACCTCGGGGTTGTCCAGCTTGCGGCGCATGATGCGCCGGAAAAGCACCGGATGGGCCTCGGCGGTGTTGGAGCCGATGATGAAGAAGCAGGTGGCCTTCTCCATGTCCGCATAGCCGCCGATGGGCTCGTCGGCGCCGAACGAGGTCAGATAGCCGCCCACGGCGCTGGCCATGCACAGGCGGGGATTGCCCTCGACATTGTTGGTCTGCAGGCCGCCGCGCATGATCTTCTGGAACAGGTAGGTCTCCTCGGTGAGCGCCTGGCCGGAGCCGTAATAGGCCACCGAGTCGTTGCCGTGCTTCCGTACCGCGTCGGCAAAGCGTGTGGCTGCGATATCCAGCGCCTTATCCCAGGAGATCTCCCGGAAGGCATCGGTCTTCTTTTCCCGGTACAGGGGCCTGGTCAGCCGGTCCGGATGGCGCATGCACTTCCAGAACAGCATGCCCTTCATGCACAGGTAACCGAAATTGGTCCGCGCCTCGGGAATGCCGCGCAGCCCCACCGGCTTACCGTTCTTCACCCCGAGTTCCAGCCGGCAGCCGGAGCCGCAGAGCCGGCAGGTCCCCGGGTGCCAGGTGATCCCCTCCTCGGCCCCGGCCACGGAGTCCGTGCCAAAGGACAGCTTGAGTCCGACGTAGGAGGCAGCGGAAAGCGCTGCCGTCTTCTTGAGAAAATCTCTTCTTGTCTGAGCCATACCAACAACCTCCCGGCATTTTTTTCAACTGGTCATGGTCTTTTCCTGCAACGCCGGCACCACGTACCGGCAATGACGCCTTCCATGAAAAGCGCCACCGTCCGCGGCCTACTTTCTCTTGAACGTGTGGGGCCGGTGACACTGCCAGCATGCCTTGTCCGCAGGACATTTCCGCAGCATCTTTTCGTGGCAACTGGCGCAGCTCGACCGGTCCGGCGTCAGGCGAAAGGTCTCGAAGGTGCCGTGGCACTGGTAGCACTTGACCATGGCGATGCCATGGGCAGAGTTGTACCACTGGCTGTAGACCTCCGGCGTGGCCTCCCTGTGACACTGCGAGCAGGGAATGTACATCTCCTGCTCGTCGAGTTGTGGATGGGAGGCCGGCTTGGCAGCGGCTCCCGTCGACCAGCAGATGACCATGGCTGCGGCGACCGCGGCCACGGTGCCCCGGACCAGCAACAGACTCTTCTTCACGGCGTACCTCCTTTGGTTGACGGTTCAGGTTCTCGGCAACGTATCGGTATGTTCAGATAGTTGCCGATACCGGTGAACTATTACTCGGCAACATCATGAAAAAACCGCTCTGCCACCACAATAACGTCCCGGTGGCCGACATGGGGATGACAGGTGACACAGTGCTCTGCGGGCCGCCCCTGCTGTCCGCTGCAGACCGGTCTGGCGGCAGGGACGGACAACGCGCCATGACAGGAGCGACATCCGGAATCGTAGGTGAAGGAGGTGCGGTTCTGCCGCGCCTTTCCTGCCCAGTCAACCATCTTCGGATCAATGGAAAAATTGGCCACCAGCTCGGCCAGGCCGCGCTGCACCTTGATCCGGACAAAGCGGACAGGACTGTCGTGGGGCAGGTGGCAGTTGACGCACTGGACGACCACCCCGTGGCGGTTGGCTCCACCATGGGCAGATGCGACCCAGGAGCTGCGAAAGGGGCGCATCACGTGGCAGGAGACGCAGAACCCGTCCTTGTTGGTAAGCCACAGGGTATAGCCGGAGGAGAGGACCAGCCCGGCCAGCAGCAAAGCTACGACCAGGACCACCCGCACCTGGTGCCACAGGACCCTTGTCAATGTTGTTTTCATTCGCTCCCGACAATGGGCATGACTCTCCCGCACAAACAGTTCCTTCCAGCCGCTGCCCATTGAATGCAATATTTGTTCCGAAAAAAACACGCGTACTTACAGAAAAATACGACGCAATGAAAAAACCTGTTACCTTGGAGTAGCACCACGGACCCAAATATGTTACTGTACTGTAACGGTCAACCTGTCCCTTTCCGGCAGGGACATGGAACGTCCGGCCTCTGCAGAGGAGTCGCCATGCATTTACGACTCAACAGCAAGTTCACCCTGGCCATCGGCGCCATCCTGGCCCTTTCCTACGGCCTGCTGATGTACTACACCTCCATCCTCCAGAACAGGCTCGTCATCGCCCAGGCCGTACAGCAGGCGCGGATGCTCCATCGTCAGATCCAGCTCACCAGGCAGTGGGTGGCGGATCACCATGGACTGTTCGTGATCAAGACAGACCATGACCATGTCAACCCCTACCTGGACAACCCCATGATCAGGGCGGTGGACGGCAAGATCTTTGTCATGCGCAACCCGGCCATGGTGACCAGGGAGCTGTCGGAATATGCCGCCCGGGACGGATTCTGCTGGTTCCGGGTCACCAGTCTCAACCCGGTCAACCCGGACAACCGGCCCGATGAATTTGAACGGAGCAGCCTGGAGCTCTTTGAAAAAGGCGTGCCCGAAATCATCAAGATCAGCATGGGCACGAACGGCAGGATCCTGCGCTACGTGGCTCCCCTGAGCGTGAAAGGCTCCTGCCTGCCATGCCATGCCCGGCACGGCTACGAGGTCGGCGATATCAGGGGCGCCCTGTCCATCTCCGTGCCCATCGCCTGGGCCGACACGGTTATTGCCCGCAACAACCGGACCATCTTCCTCTATGGCCTCCTCTCGGTCCTGGCGGTGGCCCTGGTCCTCTACCTTCTCTTCAACAGCCTGGTGGCCCGGCCCATCAACCGGCTCTCCCGGGCCATGGATGACTTTCCTGCCACCCCGGCGGACCAGTTCGACCTGCCGGCCAGCAGCGACGAGATCGGCTCCCTGTCGGCCAGGTTCCTGCGCCTCTGCAGGCGCCTGGAGACCTCGCAGCAGGCCCTGGACACGGCGCGGCAGCAGGCCTTCCGGGCGGAAAAACTGGCAGCGCTCGGTCAGTTGACCGCCGGTATTGCCCACGAGATCAACAATCCCCTGGCCGGCCTGCTCAACTGTGTCAAGACCATGCAGGAGGAGCCCGACAACAGGGAGCTGCATGACCGCTACCTGCCTCTTCTCGACAGGGGACTGCACCGCATCGAGCACACCATGCGCCAGTTGCTCAACTATGGGCGTATCGAGCCCCTCAACCTGCGCAAGATCGACATCGACGCCATCATCAGGGACTGTTTCGAGCTGCTGGACTACCGGCTGCGCAAGATCCGGCTCCACCTGGATCTCCAGCTGCAGCGCCCCCACTGCATCGACAGGGAGGCCATCAAGCAGATCATCATGAATATTGCTCTCAATGCCATCCAGGCCATGAACGACGGCGGCACCCTGACCGTGGTCAGCCGGGAGGCGGATTCCACCATCATCCTCACCTTCACCGATACCGGCTGCGGTATCGCCCCTGACATCCTGGAACGGATCTTTGATCCCTTTTTCACCACCAAGGACGTGGGCGAAGGAACCGGCCTGGGCCTGGCGGTGAGCCATTCCCTTGTCCAGCAGCTCGGCGGTACCATCGAGGTCGAGAGCACGCCTGGCCGGGGCAGCACCTTCACCATCTCCCTGCCCGTCACCCTGCAGTGTCCGGCAGCGGACCATGAACCCGACTGCTGAATCCGGAGACAGAGATGCCTGCCATACTCCTGGTCGAAGACGACGAAATCATGCGCATCACGGTCCAGGACCGGCTGCGCCGCCAGAAATGGGACGTTGAAGCGGTCGCGGGCGGCATGGAGGCCATGGAACGGCTCCGGCAGCGGAACTATCACCTGGTGATCTCCGACATTCGCATGCCGGGCATGGACGGCCTGGAGCTGCTCGACCTGGTCCGCAGCCACTCCCCGTTCACCGACATCATCATGATGACTGCCTACGGCAGTGTCGAGGATGCCATTGACTGTCTGAAGAAAGGGGCCACCGACTACATCCTCAAGCCCTTTGACATGGACGACCTGGTGATCCGCAGCACCCGCATCCTGGAGATGCAGTCGGTCAGGGCCCGCTGTGCCTCACTGGAAGAGACCTGCCGACAGGCCCGGGAGACGATCATCGGCTCCAGCCCGCAGATCCGGCAGGTCCATGCCCTGATCAACCGGGTGGCGCCCACCGACTCCACAGTGCTCATCACCGGCGAATCCGGCACCGGCAAGGAACTGGCGGCCAGCGCCATCCAGCGGGCAAGCCGCAGGGCGGACAAGCCCTATATCAGGATAAACTGCGCCGCCATCCCCGAGGGACTCATCGAATCAGAGCTCTTCGGCCATGAAAAAGGGGCCTTTACCGGAGCCCATGCCCGAAAACCGGGCCGCTTCGAGATGGCGGACGGCGGGACCCTGCTGCTTGACGAGGTGGGCGAACTGCCCCTGGGACTGCAGGCGAAACTGCTGCGCATCCTGCAGGAGGGAGAATGCGAACGGGTGGGTGGAACCATGACCATCAAGGTCGATGTGCGCCTGCTCTGCGCTACGGCACGGAACCTGGAGGAGGAGGTGCAGGCCGGGCGGTTCCGTCAGGACCTGCTCTACCGGCTGCAGGTCATCCCCCTGACCATGCCGCCCCTGCGAGAGCGCAGGGAGGATATTGCTGTACTCAGCAACCACTTCCTGCACGAGTTCAGCCTGAGACGGGGCATGGCCCTCTCCCTCTCGGCAGAGGCCATGCAGTGCCTCATGAGCTATGATTTCCCGGGCAATGTCCGGGAACTGAGGAATATCCTGGAACGGGCCTCGGTGCTGGCCCCGGAGCCGGTGATCACCCCGGCTGACCTTCCGGCCGACCTCCAGCCCCAGGGGCTGACGCAGGGATCGTCAGGGCCGGTCATGCTCGCGGAGGCCCTGGCAAAGACGGAACGTGAGTGCCTGCTCAACGCCCTCACCCTGACCGGAGGCAACCGGACCAGGGCGGCGGAACTGCTGGGCATCAGCAGAAAGAATCTCTGGGAGAAGATGAAGTTGCACGAGATAACGTTCTGATCAGGTGGCAGTTCAAAGCATGTAGAGCGTGTCGTCATGTGCCGGCGGCCTGGCACCGGAACGGATCTTTTTCTTCATCGCCTCCAGGGTGAAGGCATCGTCAGATTCGAGGAGATCGCCCATCTCCTGTTCGATCTGGTCCGGATCTTCGCCCGCCTCCATGCGGGAGAGGGCCTCTTCCATCTGCTCGCCGAGCGAGATGCCGGTCTGCTCGGAGAACCGCCGCATGAGTCCGGCCATCTGCCGGGGATCTTCCTCGTTGATGTTTTCCGCCTCCCGCATGAGCCCGGCAAAGGCCTTTTCCATCTTTGCCTCGTCCAGGCCGGCCATGGGATCGTCGGCCTCGTCGTCACCGCTTCTGGTGATGGTGGCGAACGTGGACATCATCCTGTCGAGCTCCTTTCTGCCGCACTTCGGACAGTCGGGTCTTTTCTCGGTATTGATCCGGCTGGAATAGAAGTTGAAAATCGTGTTGCAGTCAGCACAGAAAAACTCGTAGATCGGCATGATCACCTCGCCTGCAGGAATGAACCGGAAGAACCGGGCCCGGCTACCAGGCCACAGCCGCCTCAAGTGATGAGCAACCGGAAGAACCGTGCAAAAATATCAATATTTTCATCGGTTTTTTCGACTACAATGGTGTAAGCGCTCTCAGGGGCCGCAGATTTGTGCAGGCGTGCCTGACCGCTATAGCCTAACCTATGCGGACAGGCATGCCCGTGCAAAGATGCGGCGCCTGTGAGCGCTTACTTGCGGAACCGTTACAAATCTCGACCGGTTCCACCGGTTGCACAATTTAATCACTGTCGAGCACAGCGTCAATATCCTCCGGCCTGACATCGTCGGTGATGCGCACCCGGCCGATGGCCTCGGGAAGAACGAAAAAGACGCGGCCGGCCATTGTCTTCTTGTCGGTCTGCAGGTAGGAACGGATCTCGTCACGGTCCAGTTCGGGCGGAACCTGCACCGGCATGCCATAGGCAACAAGAAGTTCCCGGATCCGACCGGCCTCCTCCGCGTCGAGCAGGCCGCAGCGCACGGCGAGATCGGCGGCGGCCCGCATCCCCATGGCAATGGCCAGTCCATGGATGATACGAAAGCCGGAGGCAGCCTCGATGGCATGCCCCAGGGTATGCCCGAAATTGAGGATCCGTCGCAGTCCTCCTTCCCGCTCATCCTCTTCCACAACCCGGGCCTTGATCTCGCAACAGCGGGCGATCACCCTTGAGATAACCTCCCTGTCCAGGGCCACCACCTCCTGCCGGTGCTCCTCGAGATACCCGAAGAATCGCTCATCCCGGATCACGCCGTACTTGATCACTTCGGCCAGACCGCCCAGCAGCTCCTGGTGCGGCAGGCTGGCCAGGCAATCGGTATCGATGTAGACAGCCCGCGGCTGGTAAAAGGTCCCCACCAGGTTTTTGCCCTCCGGGATATCGACGCCGGTCTTGCCGCCCACCGAGGAGTCGACCTGGGCCAGCAGGGTGGTGGGCACCTGGACAAAGGGAATGCCACGCATGTAGATGGAAGCGAGAAAACCGGTGATGTCGCCGGTGACCCCGCCACCCAGGGCGATCAGACCGTCGCCGCGATCAAAGCCTCTGCGGGCGAGATCACTCGCCAGCTCGGCGATGGTCTGCAGGTTCTTGCTTTCCTCTCCCCGGGGAAAGGTCAGCAGTTCGGCCTGGATACCGACCTGAGCGAGGGAATGAAGCAGGCGCTTGCCGTAGAGGTCGGCCACATATGCGTCGCTGACGACAGCGTAGCGCCTGGCAATATCCCGCTCTTTGAGATCATCCCCCACCCTGTCGAGAATCCCCGGCGTGATGTGTATGGGATAGCTCCGATCCCCAAGTCCGACCGACACCATGGCCGGGGTTGCGTTGTCCTTCATCCTGATCGTTCCTCCTGGAAGATACGCAGTAAAAGTATCGGTCTTTTCAGGTGGTTGCCGCCAGCGGTGAACTATTACGATACGTAACAGTTCACCGCTGGCGGCAACGCGCCTGAATCATGACGTCTTTTTGTGACAGATCGTATGCTCGCCAGTTGAGGCAATAAAAAAGGAGGCACCTGAGGTGCCTCCCTGATACGTCTTTCGGTGCTGATGCAGATTACTTCATGTCTTCGCCGGACGCGGCTTTCTGCATCTTGACCTCGACCTTCTCGGTCAGGCCGGCATAGTACTTCTTGAGGTGCTCAAGGACCTCGTCACGACCGAAGTGATCCGGAATGTCACCACCCTCGGACAGGGCCTTGCGCAGCTTGGTGCCGGACAGAATGACACGGTCTTCCTTGGAGTGCGGGCAGGTGCGCATGGAGGCCATGCCGTCACACTTGTGGCAGTAGAAGGTCCAGTCGATCTTCATGGGCTTGCACTGCAGGTCCTTGCCGGCGTCACCGGTCTTGGGAATGCGGTCGAAGATCTCCTGGGCCTCGAACAGACCGTAGAAGTCACCGACACCGGCATGGTCACGACCGATCAGCATGTTGTTGATGCCGTAGTTCTGACGGAAGGTGGCATGGAGCAGGCCTTCACGGGGACCGGCGTAGCGCATGTCGAGCGGGTAGCCGGCATTGATGACGTTGTCCTTGACAAAGTAGTTGTCGATCAGGATCTCGATGGCCTTGACACGGACATCGGCCGGGATGTCGCCGGGCTTCAGGTTACCGATCAGGGAGTGGATCAGAACGCCGTCACAGACCTCGATGGCGATCTTGGCCAGGAACTCGTGGGAACGGTGCATGGGGTTACGGAGCTGCAGGGCGGCAACATTGGTCCAGCCCCTCTCCTCGAACATTGCACGGGTCTCGGCCGGGGTCAGGTAGACTCCGGGATACTCGTCCGGATACTCGCCCTGGGACAGGACCTTGACCGGACCGGCGATGTTGTACTCCTTCTGGTTCATGACCATGATGACACCGGGATGATCCTCCATGGCGATCTCCCAGAATTTGTCATCGGCAGAGTCCTCACCCTCGCCCTTGAAGACCTTCTCGCACTCCCACTTCTTGTCGGCTTCGGTCATCTCGTACTTCTCGGTGACCTTCATGGTGGCCATGATCTCGCCATCGGCCTCGAGTGCGATCTCGTCACCGGCGGAGATGGCGTCGGCATCTTCCTTGGAGATATCCAGGGTGATCGGTACGGGCCAGAAGGTGCCGTCGGCCAGCTGCATGTTCTCACACACGCCCTTCCAGTCGTCACGCCCCATGAAACCGCTCAGGGGAGAAAATCCGCCGATACCCATCATGATCAGGTCACCCTTGGCACGGGCGCTGACCTGGACCTTTTTCAGACCTGCCGCCTTTTCCTTCTCCGCCTCCAGCTCACTGCCGTGAAGCAGGGCGCAGACAAGACCTTTACCACCATGCGGTTCAACCAACTTAGCCATAACTTTCCCTCTCTTGTGTTAAATTACCGAAATAAAGAGATAACCTACGTACGTAACTTCCGGAGGGATTCCCGCTCCCCGGCTACGCCGTACCGACAGCAAACCAACTGAATCGGTATTCAGAAAAAAACAGTAATATATATAGACCCGTACTGTAAGAAGTCAAGAAAAAAAACCTCATCTGTCCGATCGAAGCTACGTATAAATTTCATGAATGAAAGCCAGGGAAAATATGGGAGTGGCGAGGATACAGGGAAAAGACATCCGGTTATGCAGGCTGGAGATACACCTGCATAACCGGACTGTGGAAGGAAAAGACCGGCTGGCGGTCAGCGGAAAACAGCCTGCCAGGGCGTTTTTGTCAGTTCCGCCAGACCCCGTTCTCAAACCGGATCCCGGAGTTATCGCGGGGGTCAGACTCGGGCCTGGAAGTCGTCTCGATCTTTGGACGCAGATCCCCTGTTCCTGGCTCCAGGATGTACAGATCATTCAGTACACTGTTGTTCTCACATACAAAACCGACGAATTGCCCTGGCCGGAGCGAGGGTCTGCTGATCGGATTGCCGTTTTTATCAAAATAGCGGGTTTTGGCGGAAACAGTGTAGGACATATCGTCGATGACAAGCTTTCCCCCCTCGAACTGGTCAACCCAGCCCTTACGCAACGCCACATGTGTCCCTCCCCCATCCCTGCCATAGCCGGCTTGCGGTGAAAGTCCCTGCCAGGCCAGGATCATCACTGTCACCAGGATCAGGATCGGGAACATTGTCGGGTTTCTCATCACACACCTCTCATATTCATGGACTTCTCGATTTCTCTCATCATTTCAGGCTGAATGCCAAGGGCCCAAGAGCCTCGTCTGCAGGGATTCCATTGTCTGTCACCGGCCATTTCAAGCAGGAGAGCTACCATACCTTTCGGGATTACTCCACCTGCTGCCAGAAATAGACACCACGACGCTCCGCCCGTTCGACCAGCGTCTCGATGGTCCCGCCAGAGGAGCTGAAGTACTTGGTCTCCTCGGGCTGGTCATCTCCTGACTGTTCATTCTCACGCAGAATTGCCGGGTTGTAGAGCCTGCCCTCATAGGCCTTGTCCGTCGGGATACCGGGAACCACATCGTTCTCATCTATATCGCCGTCACCATCGACGTCCTCATTGACCCGGATGTAGACTCTGTCATGGTTGTTGACCTCACCATCACCGTCAACATCAAAGGCCGGGCGGCCCAGCATACCACCGGTATCCGGATCTCGCTCGTTGACAAAGGAGTAGGCGCCGGCATTGCACCGGGTACCGGTGACGCCAAAGGAGATCATGATGGCCTTGCCATCCCGGATGATCGTATCATTGACCACCCGTTCGCCCGGCATACGCTCATCAATGATGCCGTCGCCATCGTCATCCTCGTCAATCAGGCCATCTTTATCATTATCCTGCCTGTCACCGTCCAGATCGATCTTCCCCGGCAGGTCAAAGTACCAGCCCACATTGGCAACCGGCACCTTGTCCAGGTTGTTGACGTACCCGTCACCATTGAGATCCCTGTTATACAGGTGATGGCCCGGGGACAGGTCCTTGGTGGCCACGGTCTCCCAGTTGCCTGGATAGTTCGAAGGAATACGGTAATAAGAGAAGACGTCAATCTGCCCGTTCTCGTTTGTATCCTCCTCGACATCCAGGTGTCCATCTCCATCGATGTCTTCACCGGCGTCGAGGATACCGTTGCCGTTATGGTCTTCATCGACATCGAGATGACCGTCTCCGTCCGTATCCTCAGTGATCGCTCCCTCGACCCAGATGACCTGTTTGAGCAGGGTATGCGTCGCCTGACCGCCACTGGTATCCGTTTCGGGCCAGTTGGACAGGGTCGCCACCGAAGGAGTTGAAGTGGTATCCACACGAACGCCATTGTAACCGTCGTCCGCATTGTCGGGTGCCCAGTCCCATATTCCATAGAGGGACTGCACCTCGAAATTGGTGAGATCCGGCTCGCCGATATACTTGCCGGTGCCGAAGATCACCATGTAGCCCGGACCACCACTGTGGAACATGACATCAGGGGCACCCGTGATGGCCTGGTTGGCCAGGCCGCCGAACAGCGGCTGAGCAGTGAAATTCGGAACCGGATCGTCGGTATCGTCCTGATCATCGGTATCCTTACAATGATCTGTGGCGTCGGCATTGTCGCAGAAGGCAACCTGCCAGTCAGCATGATCGTCGCTGGTCAGATCGAACTTCCACATGTTGCCGAGCAAATCACCGGCATAGACGTAATCAGCTTTCAGATCATTGTTCATGTCAATGATCTTGGGTGTGGACAGACCGTTGAAGGGGCCGACGCGGGTCTTGATCTTCTTGATCAGGCTGCCATCCAGGGGATTGAGGATATAGAGGACAGCGGTACCGTTTTCACTGGAATAGCCGTTACCGAAAATCACCACGTATCCCTCGAAATCTGTTCCGGCATTGATGGTTGAATCATACGTCTGGACGATGTAGGCCCGGCTGAAGGAATAGCCCATGTCCCGGTCACTGGTCGCCGCGGTGATGGTAATATCCTCGCCGTCACCGTAACCGTTGATCAGGCTGCCGGCCTCCAGTTCGATGGTGCTGCCGTCAGCAGCAACCGCCTTGATCCGGTAGGACCCGTCATTGCTGCCACTGTTGCTGCCATCATTGTAATTCGCCCCAATGACCGTGATCCAGCGACCGACCTCAAAGCCATTGGCCGCTGTGAACTGGCCGGCACTGTCCTTGATCTCGTCATTGCCGCCGGTTCCCGTACCGCTGGAGAACGTGAATGTCGTCCCGGAGACCAGGGTTGGCGGTGGTGCGGGATACTCCCACAGTACCCGGGAGGCGAGATCGGCTTCGCTGCTGATGGAGCCTGCGTTGGTGATGTCCAGGCAATAGTATCCCTTGCCACCCTTGCCAAGGCCGCCGACCAGGAGAGTGGTGTCACCGACCTTCTTTGTATAGGGCGTATTGTCCACGTAGAACTTGTGATCATAGAGCGGATCGCCAAGCTCCCGCAGGTTCCGGAAGACAAGGCCGGGAACATAGGCAAAGCGCTCTTCACCGCCTGTTGAGATCTGGCCGTTGTTGTCCTGATCCTCTTTGACCGTATCAAAGTTGCCGTCACCGTCCAGGTCCTCTGTCAGGTCCAGAATGCCATCGCCATCCAGGTCCTCGCCACTGTCGAGGATGCCATTGCAGTTCACATCCTCACCCAGATCGAGGTGACCGTCACCATCAAGATCCTCCGGCACGTCAAGCACACCGTCATTATCAAGGTCTTCGTCCACATCCAGGACCCCGTCACCATCAAGATCCTCGTTGACCGTGTTCAGAACACCGTCATTGTCACGGTCCTCATTGACGTCGAGATGGCCGTCATTGTCGAGATCCTCGTTGACATCAAGATGGCCATCATTATCAATGTCCTCGTTGACCGTATCGAAATGGCCGTCGCCATCCAGATCTTCACCGGGATCCATTTGACCGTTTCCGTTGAGATCCTCGTTGCCCGTATCCAGGTGATCATCTCCGTCCAGGTCCTCGTTGACAAGATCAAGAGTGCCGTCTCCGTCCACATCCTCGTCCACGGTATCCAGGCGGCCATCACCATCTATATCTTCGGGCACATCGAGGATACCATCTCCATCGAGATCCTCGTTGTAGTCAAGTTTGCCGTCACCATCGACATCCTCATTGACAGTATCCAGGTGGCAGTCACCGTCCTTGTCTTCATAGACTGTATCAAAATGACCGTCTCCATCGATATCCTCGACTCCTGCATCGAGAACGCCGTCGGAATCAAGGTCTTCCGAGTCAATGGCCCAGAAGGCGTGCAGCATGCCGTCGTTGCCGCCCACGTACAGAAAACCGTCTTCGAAACGGGCCAGGGAATGAACAAAATCGCCCAACGGGTGCTGGAGATCACGATCACGGAAACTCCCCTCGTGACTTCCATCGCCACGCAGATAGTTCAGCATGTCCTCCCCACTCAGCGACTGGGCATAATAGGGCTGCAGCATTTTCTGCTGACGCGCTGTCAGGTACGGATTGTTGGCGGCATCCTGCCAGCGGAACGGCACGCCGTTAGTGCCGTCATAGGTGGCAATGATCCGGCCGTCAGGACCGGAGGACAACAGCAGGTCCCGCAACTGCTCTTCTGCCGACCAGACCGGGCTGTTGGTCAGGACCTCGCCGGTGGTGGTGTTCAACTGGTAGGCCTTCAGGTCACCGTGCCAGTCACCGGAATTGTAAGTGGTCTGGAACATGCGGACCTGGCCGTTGACGTTCTCATACATCTCGTCACCGTTCACGGAGACCGAGGCACCCGAACCGATGCGGCTGCCGATATCGGTCATGATCTCCAGCAGCGAGGCAACCAGTTCATCCGGACGGGCGGCATTCATATACTTGCCGTGCCCGTTCACCGCTGCATGCCAGAGGTCATCGACACGGGCCGAATCGCTGGATGTCGGGTTGGGCCAGGATGGATAGACGCCGTTACTCAGGTCATAGTCATCGGGATTCAACGTGCCGTTGACGCCAAATGCCACGGTATAGGTCACCATGTGCTGATGGGTATTGGTCCCGTCGGGAACGAGATCGTCAAGCGTTGACAGATCACGTTCAAAGTAGCGCATGGCAACGTCTGCCAGGGTATTGCTGAAGGTATCGGCATACGGTGCACCGTTGTCACCATCCGTGTTGCCGACCGCGGGACTGCCGCCATTCCAGTAACCATCGGTCATGGCAATGGCGAAGACCTGCTTGCATTCGTCACCATCCTCCCGGGCATGGAAGGGCGAGGTGCCGATGCCGCCATCGGCGGTATCGGTATCGTCATAATACTGTCCCACGGCATTCAAGCCGTTCCGCAGGGGTGTACCATACGCATCGATCTGGAAGGCATAGAGAATCTCGAGCAGACGATTGGTCTCATCACCCACACCGGAGACCTTGACCGGCAGCACGGACTGGCTGAATCCGTATCCACCATTCTCGTAACCGCCATTGCGGTAGTTAATGGTACGGTAGCCCACCTCGATATCTTCCATTCTCGAAATCACCCGGGAAACAGCCGCTGTCGCGGAATAGATCCGCTTGCGGTAGTAGGAAAACCAGTCAGCCCAGTTCTGCCGCTCTTTCCGCCAGGCATCCGGATCGGTGGGAGAGACAAAGGTCCTGACAGTCGAGGGAACCGAGGCCGGATCCACCTGTTGCAAATTCGCGGCACTCGCCTCCTGACTGCTGTCAAGAACGCGGTAGTATTCAATGGGATCGGTCAGGTTGACCAGCCAGATGTTTTCATTGATGGTCTCGTTGATGTCCAGTTGACCATTCCCGTTGCTGTCCACGAAATCGATCACACCATTGCCGTTGGTATCCTCCCAGGTGAAGTAATGGGCATTGATGATACCGACAGAAGGAGCGGGCGGATCAGGAAAGGTAATGCTGCTACCCGTGAAGGCCAGGTCGAGGATGTATGTCCCGGTCCGGTTTTCGGCAAACCCGCGGACATCGATGTAATACGTGCCAGCCGGTACACCGGTGAGATAGATATACGGGTCCTGGTCTCGACCACAACTCATGTCACACCATGAACTCGAACCGCAGTCGTCCGCATAGGGATTGTCCAGGTACTGGTTGTACGGACCATAGTCGGAGTATCTGTAGGTGTTGCCCGCGGCATCAAGGATCCTGACCTCCGTATCGGTGCACTGCGAGGTCCGCAGGGTCCTGACCAGCAGGTCGCCGGTGCTGGTCAGCTCGATCCTGAAGACATCATGATCACCCGTTGTTTCCAGGTCAGCAATATAGTTGTTGTTCAGGCTGACCGGGGTGGCGGTGGCACGGGTGTCGCCATGGTCGTCGGTTGTCCCGCTCAGGTCAAGGAACGTCCCGTCCATATCAAAGGTTTCGTTGTTGCTGCAGGCTGCCAGGTTGTCCGGGGTAGCCCCCAGAGCCTTGTTCAGCGCCTCGGTACAATCCTGGCTGTGCCAGGGATGGTACCGGGGCCGGTAAATATTGGCATGGGCCAGACCGTCGGTCTGGCCGGCTATGGAGCTGTCCGCGGCCGGCAGGTTTGAACTGGGGGTCCCGGTGAAGGACGGCCAGGGCACATATTCGACCTCGGGATTATAAAACATCTTGTTGATGCCTGCCCACTGGGAGCGCCACTCCCCCTCCTCGCCATTGGCCTGGATACTGTTGTTGGAGTAGACCCGTGCTTCAGCCACGGAGGGATAACTGTAGACATAGTACCTGCCGTTGTACAGGCCGTTACCCGGAACGATGAACTCCCAGTCCATGCTGCCCGAATCATCGAGGACGAACATCAGGGATGCCGGTTTCGGCCGGAGCCTGGCATCAAGGGGAACATCGGATATGGGACTGGTGTCGTAGTCCTGCACCTCGAGCCGGTGTCCGACCTCGACATTTGTAAACCTGACCTCGAGATAGTCATCTGCCGTGTTGATAAGGGTGAAGGCCGGATATGTCGTCGTAACACCGGAGGCAGGGATGGGATAGGAAATATTGTCAATCAGGATTCCCATGACCGCATGATCCGGATCATCAAGGTCCACGTAAAAGGAGCTGGTGTCATGGTAGGAGACCTCCCTTTCCGTTGCCACCACGGACTGGGCCGCGGTCTCGTAGACCGTCCCGAACCTGGATACCGGCTTCAGGGTAAAGGTGTCGATGGAGAACCAGACCTCGTAGGTATGGTCTTCATCGTACATATCAGTGAAGGTATAGCTTTCCGGCTGTCCCACCGGGGCCCCGTCGATTTCCACTGCAGATACATGAAAGCCGGAATCAGGGACAGCGGTAATGACGGGACTGTCATGGGCATCCACCTCCAGGGAACCGGTGGTCGTGACCGCCAAGGGATCTGTCGTACCATTGCCATTCACGGTCATATCGATAAAGGCCGTGAACTGGGCCTCGATGGTGTGATCAGTGGTGATATTGGAAAACGTGTAGCTATAGGAGGTCAGGCCACTCCCCTTCACACCGGCAAGCGAGACACCATCGACGATGATATCGGAGATATGGTGCACCTGACCATCATGGCTGAGACCATTGGGACACGACGCGATGGAGGTAACAAGAAATGTCAGATCATCGCCGTAATCCACCTCGATGGGGACCTTGCTGCCAGCAGGCGTAATCTCACCAAAAGGAGAATCCTCAGTTACCGTGATCAGCTGGGTATAGGCCACCTCGATGGTCTGATCCCCGGTGATTGTACCAAAGGTATAGGTATAATTCTCCTGGCCGGCTGCTCCTGCGACATCCACACCGTTGACCTTGAGCCACGAGATATGGTAGCCGGGATCTGCCTCTGCAACATAGGTGTATCCTGAGGTGCCGCAATTCACGCTCTGCGATGGGGTCAGGGTGCCATGGGAGCCGAGGACGGTGGCCGTGATGGTATAGGTGGTAATGGCAAAATCCACGCTTATGCTGTGGTCGGTGGTCACAGGGTCAAATGTATAGCTGGAAAGAGCCCCCTGGGAGACACCATCCACTGACAGGTCACTGATGTGGTAACAGGAATCGGTCATGGCAACGTCAAAGGCCGGGGTTGCATCATGATCGACCTGAACCGTTGCTGTGCCATCCGTTACGGACACGCCACCACCGTAGGCGGTGGAAAGGGTGCCCTGGGGACCGCCAGCGCTCATGGTGATCAGGTGTTCATCATTGAGGATCTCACCGGTTCCCACCTTCGTTCCCAGGGTTCCGGATGTGGCGGGGTCGGGCGCGGACAGGGTAATGGTGAAGGTTTCATCGGGTTCAATGACAGTATCATTGACGAGGTTGATCGTAATATCCCGGGTGGTCGTTCCGGGAGCAAAAACCAGGGGTGATGAGGCCGCATCCGTATAATCATCGCCCTCGCGAGCGGTATCTGTAGTATCAGCGTTGAAGGTATATGGCACCTCCACCTGCCATTCGACCGGATTGCTCAGGGTAACGGTCCAGACCAGCGGCCCCATGTCCTCCAGTGCCGACCTGGTGGATGCGTCAATGGAGACGGTAAAGACATCATCATTGACAATGGTGCCGAGCCCGGATGTATCGACAATCAAGGCCCCGGCCGTACTGGAGGGGACTGTGGCGCCGCTGATGTCAACAGTATACTGTTCGTCTGCCTCCACGGTGACATCGCCGGCGATATCAATCGTAATCACGCCGGTATCCCCGTCAGTAATGGTAACTGTTCCCGACAGAGGGCCGATGATATCATCGGTCTCGGTGTCCACGGGACTTACTGTATAATTCATTGTGACAGAGGCGTCGGGAGCCACCAACAGGTCACTTGTCACTGTAAAGTTGACCGTGCTGGAGCCGCTGTCGCCTTCGGGTACCGATACATCGCTGATGACAAGCCGCGGGCTGTCATCGTTGACAAGCACACCATCACCGGAATTGTCGTCGAATATGGGGAGAATGGTACTGTCGGAGATGGTGGCATTGCTGAGATCAACCGTATACGACTCATCGGTTTCCACGACCTGATCGGCTGTACAGGTCAGGGTCACGCTTCCGCTGGAGCCATTCGAAATGGTAGCGGTACCGGAAGTTGCGCCGGAGAAATCCCCGGGTTCGGTGGTCACGGCATTGACAGCATAATCGAAAGAGAGGGTCGCGTTGGGCGCAACGGCCATGGAACTTGTAACCGTAAAGGTGACCGAAGTATCGCTACTGTCCCCCTCAGGGAGGGTGACATCGTTTATGGACAGATGTGGAATGTCGTTGTCACTGATGGTACAGACACCGGTATCATCAGCAAGGGTGGCGTTGGAACTCGCTCCAGCCAGAACAATACTGAAGGTCTCATCACCTTCGACAACGGGAGGGCTGTCGTCCAGTATGGACACCGTGACCGTGGCACTATCAGTACCGGAAATGGATACCGTTCCGGACCCTGAAGTATAGTCTTCACCCGCAACTGCCGAGATATCCTGGGTTGCAAAGTCGACCGTTACCACGGTAGAACCTTCCACCAGGCTGTCGGACGTTACGGTAAAGGTTGCCGTACCGTCCCCCTCGTTGACACTGATATCATCTATGGTCAGGGAAGCCGTATCATTGTCGATGATTACTCCCTGGGCACTGCCGGAGGCAACAACATCGGCTGTACTGGTCCCGGTCAGGGTCAGGGTAAAGGTCTCGTTGCCCTCCACGTTGCTGTCATCATCCAGCGGCACACTGATCTTTCCTGATGTGCCGACAAAGGGCACACTGCCACTGGTGGTGTCGGTATAATCAATGCCGGCTGTCGCCGTGTCTCCGGACTCAGTGGTTGCCGTATAGCCGACCTGCACATTGGCCGACGATTCCACCACTGCGCTGGATGAGAGCGTGAAGGTCGACGGACCTGCATCTTCGGGCTGTGCTCCGTCACTGACGATACTCAGGGTCGCGGTATCACCATCATCGGTAATCGTTGCCCGGGCGGCGTCAGAGGCCACCACATCGGCATCACTGGCGCCGGTCAGAGTAACGGTAAAGGTCTCGTCACCTTCAACAGCGCTGTCATCCACGAGGCCCACGCTGATCACACCACTGCTGCCCACAAAGCTGATACTGCCGCTGGCGGTATCCACGTAGTCACTGCCAGCTGTTGCCGTGTCCCCGCTTTCGCTTGCGGCACGATACGACACCGTCAGGTTGGCGGAAGGTTCCACCGTCACTCCACCGGAACTCACGGTGAAAGTCGACGGACCGGC
>JALSNC010000008.1 GCA_026987195.1 Desulfobulbaceae bacterium
CCGCGGACAGAACTGGCGGCCGGGGAACTGGCCCTTGTCGAGGAGATGGCGGTGCGCCTGGAGACCGGCGGCCACACCGAACGCTTTCTGGCCGACGCGGACCTGGTGGTGGCCGGCCCGGGCGTGCCGATGACACAGGAGGTCCTGGAGGCGGCCCGCAGGCGGGGTATCCCGGTGGTGGGCGAGCTGGCCCTGGCAGCAGGAAATTTCCCGGTGCCGGTGATCGCGGTCACCGGTTCCAATGGCAAGACCACGGTCACCGGCCTGATCGGCGCCCTGCTCGAGGCTTCAGGCCGACGGGTTTTTGTGGGCGGCAATATCGGCAGGCCCCTGCTGGATTTTTTTACCGATCACGTGGAGGCGGACTGCGCGGTCCTCGAGCTCTCCAGTTTCCAGCTCGAGCGGGCCCGGGGCTTTCGGGCCGATATCGCCCTGCTGCTCAACATCACGCCGGATCACCTCGACCGGCATGGCGGCATGGAGGGATATGCGGCGGCCAAGTACCGGATCTTTGCCGGCCAGGGACCGGAGGACGTGGCCATTCTCTCTGGTGACGATCCCCTGGTCATGGCCGCGGACACCGGCCCGGCCCGGCGCCTGGTTTTTGGCCGCGCGCCGGACTGCGATGCCGTGACCGGCGGCAGCCGGGTCACGGTGCGCAGGGAAGACGGCACTGTTGTCGGGTTCGACCTGGCCGCAACCCGTCTCCACAGCGGTGTCAACCGGCTCAATGCGGCGGCAGCCATCCTTGCCTCCCTGGCCGCGGGCTGCGACACTGCCGCCATTGCCATGGGCCTGGCCGCCTTCCGGCCGCCGGAGCACCGGATGACCAGGGTCGGCAGTGCTGATGGTGTCACCTGGATCAACGATTCCAAGGCCACCAATGCGGGTGCTGTGGCCGCGGCCCTTGCGAGCTGCGATACACCGGTGGTGCTGATCGCCGGCGGCCGGGACAAGGGGGGGGACTTCCGCCTGCTGCGGGATCCTGTCGCGGCCAGGGTACGGTTGCTGGTCCTGATGGGCGAGGCGGCCGGGATCATGGAGCAGGTCCTGGGCGACCTGGTGCCGGTGGTCCATGCCGCCGACATGGCAGCGGCGGTCCGGGCGGCCGCGGCCGGTGCAAAGGAGGGCGATACCGTGCTCCTGGCTCCGGCCTGCGCCAGTTTCGATATGTT
>JALSNC010000009.1 GCA_026987195.1 Desulfobulbaceae bacterium
TTGGAGGCCATGAAGACGTCCTTGCCGTCGATCTCGGCCCAGGACCCCTTGACCTTGACCTTGTCGCCACGGCTGAGGCCGATGGAGTCACCGAGGAACCACTTGGGCCCCACGTGAACCATGATCTTTTCCCCGTCCCGGTCCTTGAGGATAACGGCCACTCCCGGCGCCATTCCCTTCATGGGCACGACCTCGGTGATCCTGAGGATCCTGCCCTTGAGCTTGTCCAGTTCCGAGGCCTTGTAGAGCCTGTTGTAGGCTCCGTCCTTTTCCCAGCCGCCCATATCCTTTTCCGCAGCCATGGCAACGAAATAGAGGCAACCGCCCAGCAGCATGCTGAGCAGGAGCGGGAAAACCGCTGTCCGGATCTGACGTTTCGGCATGGAACCACCTCCTACAGTTTGCGTTTATCGATGACCCGCTTCGACTTGCCCTCGGACCGTTCCAGGGTCTTTTCCTCCACCAGCTTCACATCGACACCGATGCCCAGCTCCGAGGCCAGGCGCGCCCTGATCCGGTCCACCATGCCACGCTGTTTCTTCATCTCGTCGAAGAAGATCGACTCCACCACCTCCACCAGGACCGTCACCTTGTCCGAGTGGTTCTCCCGCTCGACAATGATCTGGTAATGGGGCTCGGTACCCTCGATCTCGAACAGAACCTTCTCGATCTGGACCGGGAACACATTGACGCCCTTGATGATCAGCATGTCGTCGGTCCGCCCCATGACCCGCTGCATACGGGTGAAGGTGCGGCCACAGGGACAGGGTTCAGGGATGAGGCGGGTCAGGTCGCGCGTCCGGTAGCGGATCATGGGAAAGGCCTCCTTGGTGAGCGTGGTCACCACCAGCTCGCCCACCTCGCCGGGCGCCACCGGTTCCAGGGTCTCGGGATCGATCACCTCGAGCAGGAAATGGTCCTCGTTGATGTGCAGACCGTTGCACTCCTGGCACTCTCCGGCCACGCCGGGTCCCATGACCTCGGACAGGCCGTAGTTGTCGGTGGCGATAATGCCCAGTTTCTCCCGAATCTCCGCCCGCATGGCCTCGGACCATGGCTCGGCCCCGAAAAGGCCGTAGCGCAGGGAGAGTCCGGCCGGGTTGACTCCCATCTCCATCATGGTATCGGCGATGATCAGGGCATAGCTGGGTGTGCAGACCAGGGCCGTGGTCTTGAAGTCCTGCATGATCTGGATCTGGCGCTTGGTATTGCCCGCGGAGATGGGAATCACCGAGGCGCCGAGCCGTTCGGCTCCATAGTGGATACCGAACCCGCCGGTGAACAGGCCGTAGCCGAAGGCGATCTGGATGACATCGTCCCGGGTGACCCCGGCCGCGGTCAGGACACGGGCGGTCAGGTTGGACCAGGTCCTGATGTCGTTGCGGCTGTAGCCCACCACCGTTGCCAGGCCCGTGGTCCCGGACGAGGAATGGACCCGGACCACCTCGCGCAGGGGCACGGCAAAGAGGCCATAGGGATAGTTGTCACGCAGATCCTGCTTGACCGTGAACGGCAGTCGCCGCAGGTCGTCCAGGGAGCGGATATCATCGTAGTTGAGCCTGAGCTCCTCGAACTTCTTCCGGTAGAACGGAACGCGGGTCCCCACCCGGTAGAGGGTGGACTGGAGGCGTTCCAGTTGCAGCTGTTCCAGGTCCTCCCTGGCCATACATTCTCGTTCCGGTTCCCAGTACATAACAGTTTCGCAGGTTGAAGTTGCAGGTCATGACATGCGTCGGACACGGCTGCACGTAAGCGCTCTCAGGGGCCGCATCTTTGCACGGTCGTGCAAAGATGCGGCCCCTGAGAGCGCTTACACCATTGTGGTCGGACAAACCGATGGTTAGCCATCCCGTGAGGGGTTACGGCTGCACAGGAACTCTCACACTACCCCGGACCATCAGAAAATCCAAACAATAATTCCTGTTGCCGCGCCTGGGCAGGGGGATCAGGCGATCTTCTCCCGGCCGAGATAGGCCCGCTGCACGTCGCGGTTGGCGAGCAGGTCCCCGGCCGGCCCCTGCAGGATCACCCTGCCGGTCTCGAGCACGTAGCCCCGGTCGGCGATCCCCAGGGCGGCACGGGCATTCTGTTCCACCAGGAGCACCGTGTTGCCCTCCTCCCGCAGCCGGACGACGACCCGGAAGATGTCACGCACCACCAGCGGCGCCAGGCCGGTGGACGGCTCGTCCATCATCACCAGCCGCGGCCGGGACATGAGGGCCCTCCCCATGGCCAGCATCTGCTGCTCGCCGCCGGAAAGGGTGCCGGCAAGCTGCTGCCGCCGCTCACGGAGCACGGGAAAAAGCTCGTACTGGTGCCCCAGCTCGCGCAGCACCGCGGCCCTGCCCTCCCGTTGCTGCAGCACATGCCCTCCGAGGATCAGGTTCTCCTCCACGCTCATGGTGGCAAAGACCTGGCGCCCCTCGGGGACAAGGGCGCAGCCGGCGGCCACGATCCGGCGCGCCTCCAGCCGCCGGCAATCCTGCCCCAGGAAGAGGACCTCGCCCCGGGTCGGCCGCACCAGGCCGATGATGGTATGGAGCAGCGTGGTCTTGCCGGCGCCGTTGGCGCCGATCATGGTCACGATCTCGCCGCCATCCACGTGGAGGGAGATGTTTTTCAATACCCGCAGGTTACCGTATCCCGCCTCCATGTTCCGGATCCTGAGCATGGTCAGGCCGCCTCCTCGTCTTCACCGAGATAGATACGGATCACCTCCGGATTCTGCTGAATGGCGCGGGGGACGTCCTCGGCGATCTTTTCTCCAAAGCTCAGCACCACGATCTCGTCCGAGATATCCATGACCAGGGACATATCGTGCTCCACCAGCAGGACGGTGATGCCCATGTCGCGGATGCGGGTGATCAGCCGTGCCACCTCGGCGGTCTCGTAGATATTGAGCCCCGCGGCCGGCTCGTCGAGGAGCAGCAGCCTGGGCTCCATGGCCAGGGCCCGGGCCATCTCGACGCAGCGCTGCTGCCCGAACGCGAGACTGGTGGCCTCCACATGGGCGAACTCGGCGATCTCGAGCAGCTCCAGCAGTTCCATGGCACGGTCCCGGATCTGTCGTTCCTCCCGCCAGGTGGAGGGCAGATGCAGCATGCCGGCAAGAAAACCGGCCCGGCTGCGTACGTGCCGCCCCACCATGACCGATTCCAGGGCGGTCATGCCGTGAAAGAGCTTGATGTTCTGAAAGGTGCGGGCCATGCCCAGGGCCGCGATCCGGTGCGGTTTCATGCCCTGGATCTCGCGGCCGACAAAACGGATCACCCCGGAGCTGGGAGCCAGGTTGCCGGCGATGAGATTGAAGAGCGTGGTCTTGCCGGCGCCATTGGGACCGATCACCGCCTTGATGCTGCCTGTCTCCACCCGGAAGCTGACATCGTTTACCGCGTGCAGCCCGCCGAAATATTTATGAATTCTTTCCAGTTCAAGCATGGTTGCCTTCTGCAGTTACGATTGCGGCGCCTCTCCCGTGGATCGATCACCGGTCCGTGCTTTCCCGTTTCAGGCAGGTCCTCAGCCCGTTGAGACGCAGGCTGAGGATGCCGTCGGGCGCAAAGAGCATGACCAGAATCAGGATGGCACCGAACACGGCGTCGTCAAAGGAACCGAACACGCCGCGCAGGGAGAGGAAGGTCAGGCCAGCGCCCATGACCAGGGCGCCCCACAGGTTGGCCATGCCGCCAACCGCCACCAGGGCCACGTAGCGTACCGACTTCATCACCGAGGCCTCGGACGGTCCCAGGCCGCCGTTGTAGTGGGTCAGCAGGACCCCGGCCAGGGCGGCGTAGACGGCGCTGAGCACAAAGACCTGCAGCTTGCAGCGGGCGGTGTCCACACCCGCTGCCTCGGCCGCCTCCTCGGAACCGTGGATGGAGCGCAGGGCCCGGCCCACCCTCGAGTCGATCAGGTTGAGCAGCAGGACCATGCCGATAATCAGCACTCCCCAGGCGATGTAGTAGTTCTGCACCCGGCTGTCAAAATCGCCATTGACCACCAGCGGCGGCAGGCCGGCCACACCGGGCAGGAGGGTGAAACCCGGTACCTCGGAGATGCCGTCCGCCTCGCCGAAGTAGTCACTGGCCAGGGCGATGCGGTAGATGATGGTACCGAATCCCAGGGTGGCCATGGCCAGGTAGTGGCCCTTGAGCTTGAGCACCGGAATGCCCAGCAGGAAGGCGATGAGCGCCGCCACCAGGATGGCCGCCAGGCAGGCGGCCCAGGGGGTGACAGTGAGCAGCTGCTCCCCATAGATGTCCTGGCCCCGGACGAGGACGCCGAGCCGCCCCAGGAACTGCACCAGAGGCGAGCCGGCAAGGGGAATCAGGTTGTGGGTGGTGAGGGCCGCTGACAGGTAGCCGCCGATGGCGAAAAACCCGGCATGACCGATGGAGATCTGGCCGGCATAGCCCATGAGCACGGTGAGGCCGATGACCACCAGTGCATAGTAGGCCGACATGGTGAGCTGGGTCAGGTAGTAGCTGGTCCCGGTAATCCGGGTCAGGAGCTGGGTGACGATGACCAGCGCCACCAGGCAGAGGATGGCGCGACTCTTGGTGTAGCGCATCAGAACTCTTTCAACCTCGCCGCTTCGCCGGAACCGAACAGACCGTGCGGCCGGACAAAGAGGATGATCAGCAGGATGGTGATGGAGATGGCGTCCTGAAAGGCCAGGGGGACGAAGGAAATGGAATAGGCCTCGATGATGCCGAGCAGGATACCGGCCGCCACCGCGCCCATGGAGTTGCCGAGACCGCCGAGGATGGCGACGGTGAATCCCTTGATGGCCAGGGGCGTGCCGGAATCGTACTGGGTATAGGTGATGGGCGACATCACGCAGCCGGCCAGGGCGCCGATGCCGGCGCTGAGCATGAACGAGAAGGTCACCATGTTGCGGGCATTGATGCCGCAGAGGATGGCGGCGCGCCGGTTGGCGGCGCAGGCCCGCATCTCGCGGCCCAGGGGCGTCACCTTGAAGAACACCGACAGCAGCAGGACCACGATGCCGCAGACCCCGAGCACCCAGAGTACCTGCGGCGAGATCCGCACCGGCCCCAGGGTGATGGTGGTGATCTCGTTGCCGTAGAAGTAGGGCAGCGACCGGATGGACTCGCCCCAGATGTGGAGGGCAGCCTCGCGGATGAGGATGGACAGACCGATGGTGATGATGATCATCCGCAGAACCGACGGGTTGTCCAGCCAGCGGATGAACAGGATCTCGATGAGGGCCCCGACCAGCATGGTGATCACCACGCCACCGGCAACGGCCAGGGGCAGCGGCACGAAATGGAGCAGGGAGATGGCAATCATGCCGCCCAGCATGACGAACTCACCCTGGGCAAAGTTGATGATACCGGTGGTATTGTAGATGATGTTGAAGCCGATGGCGACAATGGCATACATGATGCCGTAGGTGATGCCGGCAAAGAGGTACTGAAAGAAGAGGTCCGCAGTCATGATCCGTATGCAGCCAGCCGTTCCCGGTACAGGGCAGAAAAAAACGGGGTAAAAGTTCAGCAGCACGCCATCTGCACGCGCTCGCGACTGACCGCATAGCGTACTATAGACGGCCAGTCGCGATCACGCACTGATGACGCACTGCTGAACTTTTACCAGAGGTGTCGTTCTGTTCAGGTAGTTGCTGATAGCGGTGAACTATTACAAAACGGGCAGGCGGCGCCTGCCCGTCCTGTACGTCAAGCGCTGTTACTTGGTGTCGTAGAGAACGAACTTGCCATCCTTGACCGTCAGCATGACAAAGGAGCTGATATCAAGACCGTTGTGGTCCTCGGATGAAAAGGAGAACACGCCGCCGGTGCCG
>JALSNC010000010.1 GCA_026987195.1 Desulfobulbaceae bacterium
TGCAGGTGGGGAGCGTCGCCGCTGATCGTCTGCAGGGTGGAACGATGTGGGACGGATGGGAGGGTGTTCCGGTCCGGTGTCAGATATTTTTCTGTATGTTCAGGTAGTTATGTGGTTGTGCGGGTCAGGGCGACTGCTGTCGCCATGGGGAGACCAGGGGCACCGCCGGTGCCCCTGGCCGCAGGATGCCGGAATGCGGCCAGGAGCGATGGCGCGGCGACACAGTGGCTGTTGCGGGATGTGGGTTATTTCGACTCCGGCACCCCCAGCTTTTTCAGGATGATGGCCAGGGGGCAGAAACCGGTGAAGCCGTACTGGAAGAGGTTGGCACCGACAAAGGCGGTGAAGAACAGCCAGTAGCGGCTGACAAAGATGGGGTTGGCAGGGGTATCGACCCCCAGGGCGAGGCTGAGCAGGATGAAAAAGCCGGCAAAGACGTGGACCCAGTCGTTTACAACCATGATGATTCTCCTTCTTGTATGTTGTTGATCTGTAATTGCTTTGAAATGTTTATCACACTCTCCGTGCCCTGGAATGCCCACCCGTTGCATTGCCCATTGTGATGATTCCAGAGCCTCCGGTCACGATGAAGAGGGTTCCTCCTTCGCAGGTGCAGGGGAGGGTTGCGCCGGGGGGAAGAACCTCGGTGGCATGAGTGCCAGCAGGGACGGCAGGAGCCAGAGGGTGGCCAGGCCGGCCGAGAAGACGCCGGTGGTCTGGATGACGGCGGCGGAGCGGAGCGGACGCAGAGAGGCAAGGAACAGGGGCATGAACATGACAGCGATGACGATGACCGAATGAACCATGGCCGGTGCCTCCGGCAGTGTGTCGATGGCCTCCTGTCGGTTGCCGGATCCCTGCATGATGGTTCTGGCCTGCAGGAGAAAGTGGACCCCGAATTCCATGGCCACGGCCAGTGGAAGCAGGGAAAGCAGGGCCAGCGGCACATCATAGCTTCTGCCGGTCAGGCCCATGGTTGCCAGGGGGATGGCCACGCCGAAGATCGGCGGGATCAAGGCCATCATCCCCGGGAGCGGCGAACGGAAATACAGGCTCAGGAGGAGCAAAGCCGTCCCAACGGCAAGCAGCAGGATTCCAGGCATGCTGCCAGTCACCTTTTCCTGCCAGGCCAGGTACATGACGCTGGGCCCGGCCCAACCATGGCGGAGACGGACTGGCGGCGGATTGGCGGCAAGGTATCTGTTCGCGGCCTCCATCAGCCGTGCCATGTCCCTGCTGTCACCGCTGCTGAGCCGGAACCGGATGTTGAGGCGGCTGTAGTTGCTGTTCACCAGTTGACGGAAACGATCGGAGTCAGGGCTGTCGCGGTAGATACTCATGGTCTGGGCCACCCCGTTCACCGTTTCCGGGACGGTGCGGTAGCGCGGGTCTCCCTCCATCAGCTCCTGGTGTGCCTTTTTGACCAGGTCCACCATCGAGATGCTGCCGCCCACCATGGGCAACTGCTGCAGGTGGCGCTGCAGCGCGGCGATATACGTGAGCAGCTCGGGCCGTTTGAAGACTTCCTCCACGTTGCGCAGCCGATCCAGGCTGTCCAGGGCCGTGGACCACCGGTCCGAGCCGACGGCATCGTCCGGGGCCAGCCGTTCGATCTCGCTGGTCCAGGATCTCTCCAGCCGGTCGGCCATCTCGGCACTGGTTGTACTCTCTGCCGCGGCTTCGGATAGCTCTGCCAGCACCTTCTGCCGGATCACCGGCACATCGATGAGGCGGGGGGCCAGTTCGCCCTGCAACCACTCGGCGGCCTGGCGCGGGCTCATCCCTGGTTCGTCGCCGCGGAGGATGAGGAAGGCGGGAAAGGTGCCAGCCAGGCGGCTGTTGAGGACCCGCGAGGCGATGCGGAGTTCACTGTCGCCGGTGAACCATTGCAGCGGATTGCCGTCGACCCGGAGCAGAAGCAGGCCGATGGCACAGAGTCCGGCCATGGCCAGGCCGCTGCCGGCGACCGGCCAGGGGTGGGCTGTGGCCATGCGGCTGCCGAACCGGTCAAGCAGCCGGCGGCTGAGGACGGCATCACCGGGAGATCCCATTCTCTTGTCCGGTGCCAGCATGAGAAAGGCCGGCAGCAGGAGGATGGTCAGGAGCCAGGCGATGATGATGCCAAGCGCCACGAAGAGGCCGAATATTCTCAGGGCGGGAACCGGGGCCAGGAGCAGGGTGGCGAAGCAGGCCGCCGGGACAATGGCGGCCAGGAACATGGGGATGGCGAGTTCCTCCGCGACCCCTTGCACTGCCCCGCGCCGGTCCTCGGTCTGCCCATGGATGATGAAGCCGCTGAGGAAGCGGATGGTGTTGCTCAGCGCCACGGGAATGATGAAGAGGGGGAGCATTGTGGTGACGATCTGCAGACTGCTGCCGGAGGCGATGAGCAGACCCATGGTGATGATCACTGCCATGGCGGCAATGGCCAGCAGCACAATGACCAGGGTGATTTTCCTGAAAAAGAGGTAGAGCGGCGGCGCAGCAAACAGGAGGGCCAGTGCCGACAGCGCGGCCACCCGGAAGGGCAGCTCGGTGGCAAAGCGCGCCTCGGCCAGGGGCAGGCCGGTGATGTAGAAGCGGTCGCTGCCGACACCGAGCTCCCTGATCTTCGCCTGCAGGGCAAGGAAGACCCGATGGCTGAAATCCCTGTCGCTGACCGGAATGGCCATGGCCATGGCCCGGCCGTCTGCCGAGATCATGGTGCCGGCGAGCAGGGGATCAGCCAGGGCCCTGTCCCGTATCGCCAGGGCCTGGTCGCGGGAGGCAGGGGCCCGCTGCATCAGCCACCGGAAGCGGACCTTGCCCAGACCGGCGGGTTCCATGACCGCGACCCTGTCCGGGGCAAGGATCTCCCGGGCAAGCACCTTGTGCCGCGGATGTTTCGGGTCGTGGAGCGTGGCGGCAAAGCGGCTGAGGAGCAGGACCTTCTTCAGGGTCGCCGGATTGAAGACCCCGTTTTCATCCCTGGTGTTGACCACCCCGAGGATGAGGGTGTCGTGGAGGTTGAACTCCCTGCGGATCCGCTCGTTGAAGAGACGCACGCTGTCGTTTGCGGCCAGCATGTCCGCGGGGTCGGGCGCGATCCGGACCCTGGGGACGAAGGCGCCCGCAAGCAGGGTCAGCGCCACGGCAAGGGTGATGATCAGGCCGGGTCTGTCCAGGGCGAGGCCGATCATCTTTCCGCCCATGTTCATCGCTCCTCTCCGGCCGGGTGGTGGTGCCCGTTGCCGCTCCGGTCGGCGGTACAGAAGAGGTGCCGCATGGTCTGTATCAGGGTGATGATCCGCTGGTCCCTGATCCGGTTGTAGATGAAGTTGGCATCCCTGCGGAAATCGATAATCCCCTGGTTGCGCAGAATATTGAGATGCTGCGAGATGTTGGCGTTACTGGTCTTGACCTGTTCCCGGATGCTTGAGACCGAAAGCTCGTTGTCCTGGAGCAGGCAGAGGATCTTCAGGCGGATCGGATGCGATATGGCCTTCAGCAGGCCCGCCAGCTCGTCGACCTCCCGGGTGTGCATGATTTCCTTCCTCGTGTAAAAGTTCAGCAGCACGCCATCTGCACGCGCTCGCGGCTGGCCGCATAGCGTATACTATAGACGGTCAGCCACGATCACGCACTGCTGAACTTTTACCAAAGGTGTCATTATTTTCAGGTAGTTGCTGAGAGCGGTGAACTATTACTTCCTCGTGGTATGTCTGGCCGCCTGGCTGCAGGGGGCGGGATTCCTATCGGTATTTAATTAAACTCTGATATGTCCGTTTCGTCAATACCAAGGACAATGGGAGCCGGGCTGGACCGGGGTCAGGTCAGTTTTTCACTGCGCGGAAACAGGCGCAGCATGAGAAAGACGGCCAGGGCGGTCATGACGGGATAGAGATAGAGGTCCGGCAGGACCCGGTTCTCGGGCCGGAGCAGGGCAAGGACCGAGATGAGGGCGAGAAACAGGTAGCCCCGCCGGTGGAAGAGGAGGATCTCGCGCAGGATATAGAAGTTGATGGCCGGCACGATGAGATTGAGCAGCAGCAGGGGGGAGAAGCGGTCAGCGGCACGGGCGGCCATGAAGAGGAGGGTGATCTGGTAGATCTTCCTGCTGGTCACCGCAAAGAGAAAGACCAGCAGCATCCAGTTGATCCAGATATGCTGCCGGCGGCGCGCCTCGGTGGGCAGGTCATTGAGGATGGCCAGCAGCTCGCTGTGGTTGTCTTTGGTGGCCAGGCGTGCGAGAACCGCCTTCTTGCTGCTGCCGCCATGCAGCATCGCGACAACCTTTTTTTCCAGCGGATCCGGCATGGGCATTGTCTCGTCTGAAATCTTCCAGGGTTTCAATCACCTCTTCCAGATACCCCATTGGCGGATGAATTTCAATCTCTTTGCGGCGCAGGGATTTCCGGTCAAGGCAGGACCGGTTCTGCTTGACAAAGAGAGAGGAAAATATTACGGCGGAAGAGCAAATCACCGATCGTCCCGGTTCGAGAGGGGGAGCCGGGGCAGTGCCAGTTGTCGTGGACGTCGCAACAACCGTCAACCATCAGACAAGGAGTGCAGCATGAGTGGCAATGAAGACAAAATCACCAGTCTGCTCAGTGAAGGCAAGGTCTTTGATCCCCCGCAGGAGGGACGTGACCGGGCGTTCATCAAGTCCATGGACGAGTACCGCGCCATCTACAGGCGGTCCATGGAGGATCCCGAAGGATACTGGGCCGAGCGCGCCGAAGAACTGGTCTCCTGGGAGAAAAAATGGGACAAGGTCCTGGAATGGGATTTCACCACCCCGGAGATCAAGTGGTTCCAGGGGGGCAGGCTCAACATATCCTACAACTGCCTCGACCGTCACCTGACCGACGGCCGCCGTAACAAGGCCGCCATCATCTGGCAGGGGGAACCCGAGGAGGACGTCAGGGTCTACACCTACCAGATGCTGCATACCGAGGTCTGCCGTTTTGCCAATGTGCTCAAGAAAAAGGGCGTCAAAAAGGGCGACCGGGTCTCCATCTATCTGCCCATGATCCCCGAGCTGGCCATCTCGCTGCTGGCCTGTTCCCGTATCGGTGCCATCCACTCGGTGGTCTTTGCCGGTTTTTCCGCCGTTGCCCTGCAGAGCCGCATCCACGACTGCCAGGCCAAGGTCCTGATCACCGCCGACGCCGTGCTCCGCGCCGGCAAGACCATTCCGCTCAAGCCCAACGCTGACCAGGCCATGGCAGGCACCGACTGCGTGGAGAGCTGCATCGTGGTGCAGCGGGCCGGCAACGAGGTCTCCATGCAGGAGGGTCGTGACACCTGGTGGCACGAGGAGGTGGAGGCGCCGGATATCGGGTCCCGCTGCGACATCGAGTCCATGGATGCCGAGGATACCCTGTTCATCCTCTATACCTCCGGCTCCACCGGCAAGCCCAAGGGCGTGGTCCACACCACCGGCGGTTATCTGACCTATGCCATGCACACCTGCCAGTATGTCTTTGACCTCAAGGATGACGACGTCTACTGGTGTACCGCCGATATCGGCTGGATCACGGGCCATACCTATATCCTGTACGGCCCCCTGGGGCTGGGCGCCACCTCGCTGATGTTCGAGGGTGTGCCCTCCTATCCCGGGCCGGACCGGTTCTGGAAGATCGTCGAGAAATTCCAGGTCAATATCTTCTACACCGCGCCCACGGTCATCCGCGCCCTGATGCGGGAGGGCGAGGAACCCACCACCCGCTACGACCTGTCCAGCCTCCGTATCCTGGGCTCGGTGGGAGAGCCTATCAATCCCGAGGCCTGGATGTGGTATTACGTCCACATCGGCAAGGAGAAGCTGCCCATCGTCGACACCTGGTGGCAGACCGAGACCGGTGGCATCATGATCTCGCCCCTGCCCTACGCCACCCCGCTCAAGCCCGGATCGGCCAGCTTTCCGCTGCCTGGCGTGGATGCGGCGATCTTTGACGAGGAGGGCAACGAGGCCGGTGTCAACGAGGGCGGACATCTGGTGATCCGCAAGCCCTGGCCCGGCATGTTGCGGGGCGTGTTCGGCGATCCGGAACGGTTCAAGAAGACCTATTTCAGCCGTTACGAAGGGATCTACGATCCCGAGGACGGCGCGCGCAAGGACGAGGATGGCTACTTCTGGATCATGGGCCGGCTGGACGATGTCATCAACGTTTCCGGTCACCGTCTCGGCACCGCCGAGATCGAATCCGCCCTGGTCTCCCACGAGGCAGTGGCCGAGGCCGCCGTGGTGGGTATGCCGCATCCCGTCAAGGGGCAGACCATCTTCGCCTATGTCACCCTGATGGCCTCGGTGGAGGGAAGCGATGAACTGAAAAACGAGCTGCGCAAGCATGTCCGGGCCGAGATCGGTCCCATTGCCACCCCGGAGGTGATCATGTGGGCGCCCGGCCTGCCCAAGACCCGGTCGGGCAAGATCATGCGGAGGATCCTGCGCAAGATCGCTGCCGATGATTTCGAGAACTTCGGCGACACCTCGACCCTGGCCGACCCGTCGGTGGTCGATCACCTGGTCCAGGGCAAGAAGGAGCTGGAATGAGTGCCGGCGCCTCGTGCGCGGCTTCCGTTTCACTGCCCTGAGGCAGATGACAGGTAACCCCTCACGGGATAACCAACCGCCGGTTTTTTCGACCACAATGCTGTAAGCGCTCTCAGGGGCCGCAGATTTGTGCAGGCGTGCCTGACCGCTATAGCCTACCTATGCGGGCAGGCACGCCAGTGCAAAGATGCGGTGCCTGTGAGCGCTTACGATGACAGGCAGGATCATCCTTGCGGGTGACCTGCCTGTTGTTTTTTTCCCCGGGAGGGAGGCATCATGAAGACTTCTTCGACCGGAAAGAGACCGGCCCGCGGACAGGGGGCAAGCCCCACGCTCTCCCGGGCCGCTGCCCCGGATGTCGTGGTGGAGTTTCTCCGCAACATCATGCCGTTCAATGAACTGGACGAGGAGAAGCTCCAGCAGATCGCCCGCCATGTCCGGGTCGACTTCTATCCCCGGGGCACCCGGTTGCTGACCGCGGGCGAAACCGAGCTCACCCATCTCTTCCTTATCCAGCAGGGCGGGGTCAGGTCCTACATCGTCGATGACGAAGGCGAGGTCACCCTCAAGGACTACCGCGGCGAGGGCGCCTATATCGGCGCCCTGCCCATCATCCGTTCCACGCCGGCCAACCTGAACGTGGAGACCGTGGAGGACACCTTCTGCTTTCTGCTGCCGCGGGAGGATTTTCTCGATCTCATCGAGAACCAGCCCGGTTTTGCCCAGTATTACCTGAAAAATTTTTCCGAGAAGATCGTCAACACCGCCTATACCGAGCTGCGCCGGCACCGGATGGGGCGGCGCAGCGACGAGGACCTGCTGCTCTTCTCCCTGCAGGTGGGTGACCTTGTCAAGCAGCCGCCGCGATCGGTAGCCGCCGATGCGACCATCCAGGAGGCGGCCCGGGCCATGGCCGAGTACCGGATCGGTTCCATCCTGGTCCACCGGCCCGGGGACGATACCGAGATCATCGGCATTGTCACCGACCGGGACCTGCGCAACAAGGTGATCGCGGCGGGTCTCGATTTCGGGGAACCGGTGGAACGGATCATGTCCTCGCCCGTGACCCGGGTCCTGTCCAGGGCCGTCTGTTTCGATGCCCTGCTGAGGATGATGTCCGGTTCCATCCATCACCTGGCCGTTGAGCAGAAGGGCCGGGTGGTGGGGGTGGTGACCTCCCACGACATCATGCTCCTGCAGGGCAACTCGCCCTATCTCCTGTTCAAGGAGATCGGCAAGCAGCGCCGTATCGACGGTCTTTATCCCCTGTCGCGGCGGATTCCCGACATGATCCGCAACCTGGTCATCGAGGGTGCCAAGGCCTCCAATATCGCCCGCATGATCTCCATCCTCAATGACCAGATCCTCACCCGCCTCCTCACCCTGCTGGAGGAAGAGATGGGGCCGCCGCCACTGCCCTACTGCTGGCTGCTGCTGGGCAGCGAGGGCCGGCGGGAGCAGACCTTCAAGACCGACCAGGACAATGCCATCGTCTATGCCGATCCGGCCGACGAGCAGGAGCGGCGCGCAGCCGGGGACTATTTCTCCCGTTTCTCCCGCCAGGCCATCGACCACCTGGTCAAGTGCGGTTATCCCCTGTGTCCAGGTGAGATCATGGCGGTCAATCCCCGCTGGTGCCAGCCCCTGTCGGTCTGGAAGGACTATTTCTCCTCGTGGGTGGAGTCGCCGGAGCCACGTGAGCTGCTCAATGCCACGATCTTTTTCGATTTCAGGGCCGGTTTCGGCCACTCCCCGCTCGCCGACGAGCTCCGGGCCCATCTCAACCGGATCACCGGCCGCCAGGAGATCTACCTCCTGCACATGGCACGCGAGTGCATGGCCAGCCGGGCGCCGCTCTCCTTTTTCAAGAACTTCATCGTCGAGAAGAACGGCGAACACCGCAACAAGCTCGATATCAAGCACCAGGGCCTGGCCCCTTTTGTCAACTTTGCCAGGATCCTGGCCCTCAGGTACAGGGTCAACGAGACCAACACCCTGGCCCGGCTCCACGTCCTGGCCGACGAGGGCCATATCTCCGGCGATCTCTGGTCAGCGGCCCACGCCGCCTACGAGATGCAGATGCAGCTCAGGATCATTCACCAGCTCAACCAGATCGACCAGGGCGAGGAGCCGGATAACTATATCGAGCCGGGCCAGCTCTCGGACCTGGAAAAACGGATGCTCCGGGACGCCTTCGAGGTCATCGACCGGCTGCACGGGGTCTTGAAGACCCTGTTCCCGGTCGTCTGAGCCATGATCAGTCTGTTCAGGACCCTGTTCGGGCTGCCTGCGCCCCATCCTGTCCTGCTCGACAACAGGGCGCTGTTCAGGGATTTCGACCAGGGCCGTCCCCTGAACGAATATAGCTTTGTGGTCTGCGATACCGAACTGACCGGGCTCAACAGGCGCCGGGACGAGATCATCTCCATCGGCGCTGTCCGCATCGTTGACCTGCAGATCGTCCCCGGCGAGACCTTTCACCGCTACATCCGGCCCCGCAACATCGATCCCAACAAGGCCACCCTCATCCACCGCATCACCCCGGAACGTCTTCGCACCGCGCCCCCCATGGAGGAGGTCCTGCCCGATTTCGTCCGTTTCTGCGGCAATGCCCTGCTTGTCGGTCATTTTGTCGCCATCGACATGCATTTCCTCAACCGGGCCGCCCGGCGCGTGCTCGGCGGCACCCTCTCCAATCCGAGCATCGACACCATGCGCCTGGCCCGGGCCTACAAGGAGGCCCGCTGCCGGGACTATTACGGTTTCTGCGATCAGTCGATGTCCTATAATCTCGATGATCTCTCCGCCGAGTTCCATCTGCCCCGCTTCAAACCCCATGACGCCCTTGAAGACGCCCTGCAGACCGCCTACCTCTTTCTCTTCCTGCTCAAGAAATTCCGTCACGGCGGTATCCGCACCCTGAAGGAGCTGTACCGGTCCGGCCGGACCCTGGGCCGCATCGCCTGAACCGGTGAAGTTGCGACAGCGACTGAGCTGTTTGTCCGATAATCCGGCAACGTCGTCGGGAAACCGCTCCCGTTCCACTGATGGATATACTACAATGTGACGCTTCTCCAGATGTCAAGTCAGCAATGGTGTATCGTCTGTTCAGTAGAACTGAACAGGTTTTCAGGCACCTATTTGCTTGACAGCGTACAGGTGAAAAAGTATAAACTTTAACTGTCGTGCTGTGTGGTACAGACCCTTGCTCCGGGTGGGGCCGGAACCGTCGGATCCGCCATTTCCAATGGTTGCAGCGCTGTCAGCAGCGACTGTCCCCGGTCGGATCACCGGTGTTTGGGTCAGGATGTGCGGAAAAGGGGAGAAGGAGCGTTCCGGTGTCGCAGGAATGTGACCTCCGGGGCGGGGTGGCGCATGTCTGGGGAGAAGCCGTCGCCAGACCTTGGAGGGATTGCGGCACAGTGTCGTTTCCCGGGGATTCCCGCGGGCTGCGGGAACCGCTGAAACCTCCCGGCCGCACGAGGGAACCGGGACTGTATTCCCGGCAACACAACGTATGGAGGAAAAGATGAGTGACGCTGCAAAAGCGGAGTACTGGAAGGCGAATATCCGGCTGGTAATCGGCTGCCTCGTCGTCTGGTTTATCGTTTCGTATGGCTGCGGGATCCTGTTGGCCGAACAGCTCAATTCCATCCGCCTCGGCGGGTACCAGCTCGGTTTCTGGTTTGCCCAGCAGGGCTCAATCTACACCTTCGTGGTCCTGATCTTCTTCTATGCCTGGCGTATGAACCAGCTGGACCGGAAATTCAATGTCTTTGAAGAATAGGGGAGGGAAGAATGAGCCTGCAATTAATGACCTATCTTGTTGTCGGGGCGACCTTTGCCCTCTATATTTTCATCGCCATCAAGAGCCGGGCCGCCACCACCGGCGAGTTCTATGTCGCCGGCAAGGGTGTGCCTCCGGTACTCAACGGCATGGCCACCGGTGCCGACTGGATGTCGGCGGCATCCTTCATCTCCATGGCCGGTCTCATCGCCTTCAAGGGCTACGATGCCTCGGTCTACCTCATGGGCTGGACCGGCGGCTACTGCCTGCTGGCCATGCTGCTGGCCCCGTACCTGCGCAAGTATGGCAAATTCACGGTGCCCGAATTCATCGGTGACCGTTATTACTCCCATACGGCGCGTGTGGTGGCGGTCATCTGCCTGATCACCGCTTCCCTGACCTATGTTATCGGCCAGATGAAGGGTATCGGTGTGGCCTTTTCCCGCTTCCTCGAGGTCGATTTCTCCGTCGGCCTGGTCGCCGGTATGGTGATCGTCTTCATCTACGCCGTTCTCGGCGGCATGAAAGGAGTCACGTATACCCAGATCGCCCAGTACTGTGTCCTGATCTTCGCCTACACCGTGCCGGCGGTTTTCATTTCCCTCCAGCTCACCGGCAATCCGCTGCCGCAGATCGGCCTCGGCTCCACCATGGCCGACGGCAGCAACATGTACCTCCTGGATAAACTGGACAAAATACTGGTCGATCTCGGTTTTGCCGCCTACACCGTGCAGAAGGGGACGACCATCAACATGTTCCTGCTTACCCTCTCGCTGATGATCGGCACCGCCGGCCTGCCCCATGTCATCATCCGCTTCTTCACCGTGCCCACGGTCAAGGATGCCCGCTCCTCGGTGGGCTGGGCCCTGGTCTTCATCGCCATCCTGTACACCACTGCCCCCGCGGTGGGTGCCATGGCGCGCCTCAACCTGATGAATACCATCCAGATCGGTCCGGTGGGTTCGCCGGAGGGCAATATCAGGATCAAAGATGTCCCCTCCTGGTTCACCAACTGGGAGAAGACCGGTCTGCTCAAGCATGAGGACAAGAATGGTGACGGCCGGATCCAGTACTACGGGCCCAGCAAGGAGTTTGCCGTCAAGGCCGCCTCCTTCGGCTGGAAGGGCAATGAGATGATCAAGGTCGACCGGGACATCATGGTCCTGGCCAACCCCGAGATCGCCAAGCTGCCCAACTGGGTCATCGCCCTGGTTGCCGCCGGTGGTATCGCCGCTGCCCTGTCCACGGCCGCCGGTCTCCTGCTGGCCATCTCCTCCTCCATATCCCATGACCTGCTCAAGGGGATCTTTGCCCCCAACATCACGGACAAGACCGAACTGATGGCCAGCCGCATCGCCATGGCCGGCTCCATCCTGGTGGCCGGGTACCTGGGGCTCAATCCTCCGGGGTTCGCGGCCCAGGTCGTGGCACTCGCCTTCGGGCTTGCCGCCTCCTCCATCTTCCCGGCCCTGATGATGGGGATCTTTTCCAAGCGGGCCAACAATGCCGGCGCCATCCTCGGCATGCTGGCCGGTCTTGGCTCCACCCTGGTCTACATCTTCTGGTACAAGGGCTGGTTCTTCATCAAGGGCACCGAGATGCTGGCCAACACCCCGGATAACTGGCTGTTCGGGATCTCGCCCGAGGCCTTTGGTGCGGTGGGCGCCCTGATCAACTTCGTGGTTGCCCTCACGGTCTCCAACATGACCGCGCCGCCGCCCGAGCATATCCAGCACCTGGTGGAGGATATCCGGGTTCCCGGCACCGGTCGGCAGTAGGTTTTCTAAGGGAAAGAGCCGTATGCTCTTTCCCGGAAGGCCGCTCTCCGGCTCCGCAGACAGAACGGCGCTCCTGTAGAAAGCAGGGGTGCCGTTTTTTATTGCACCGGGTCCTGGTATGAAGCGAACTGGCCGGGAGTCAGTGCTGTAATTGCTAGAGATTCGCCGGTCGGACGGTATGGAAAATGCAACACTTTAAGTGGGCTCAGGTGTGAAATCCGGACAAAAAGACTGCAAACCGATTCCTCTCTAGAGCGGCAATATCGCGGTATAATAAAATAAATGGGGTGCCAGAATTTGACGCCCAGCTGGTTGCCCTCGCATCTTGCAGCGGTACGGTGCTCATGTGCTGATTACTTTATTGTAGTCCAGGGAAGGTAATTGGCCTGTCCGGTTGTAATTCTTGCTTCCAGTTTTTTCTCCTCTGGAGGATGCAGGTGATGAAAGGATTGTCTCTCTTGAGATCAGCTACTCTTTTACCGGCTGTCCGTCCGGCGATCTCTGCTGTTCTTTTGCCGATAGCATTGTTCTGTATTGTGTCTTTTGCCGGTGCGGCCAATATTTATGTGGATGACGATACCTGTCCCAGCACAGGCTCCGGGACGACCAGCAATCCCTACTGTTCCATTGCTAGGGCCATTTCGGTGGCATCCAGTGGAGATGTTGTCTTGGTTTATCCTGGAACCTATGCGGAGCGGATCGTCATGAAGACCGGGGTGGACGTTCGGCGGGCCACTGCGGTGAAACCGGTCATTCGTCAATCTTTCAAAACCCTGGCAAAGTTTTTCGGGGTTGATAACTGCACCCTTGATGGCTTTTACCTGGATGCTTCGGGAAGCGGAAGCGGCCCAAATGTTGCCGCCATCCGGGTCCACTATACCTGCAACAATGTCACCATCAGTAACTGTGACATCATCGGGGCTCCCAATCCAGGCGAATCCAGGTTCAGGGGCGGGATACGATTGGACAGGACCCCGAACAATCTCAGGATCATCGGCAATACGATTCGCAACTTTGATTTTGCCGGCATAACAACTTCCCCCTACGATGATATTTACAATGGCACCGTGACGATCCAGGGCAACGTTATTGAGGGAAACGGCACAGCCGGCATTTACCTGATCGGGGACAGCAGTTACAGCAACAGGGTCATCATCGGTGGCAGTGGCAGCAATGACGGCAACATCATACGTAACAACGGCCTTTCAAGCGCTGAGGAAGGGAGCGGGATCTGGCTGCGCTACATCGACCAGGCTAGTATCGAGAACAACACTATTGAGAATAACCGTCGTGCCGGCATCCTGTTGACTGACACCAGCAGCGTCAGTCCCCATGTGAGCGGCAACATGATCCATGACAATGGAGCTTCCGGGATCAATATTGGTGGTGCTTCCACCCTGACCATCGGCAGCGGCAACGAGATTTATAACAACGGTATCGCCGGGATCACCTTTTTCGTTAACGGCAATTCAATGATCAGCAAGTTTCCGTCCTCGGAGCCGGTGTTGATCACCGGTAATACGATCTATGGCAATGGTCGGGCCGGTGTTGCTGTCCTCGACCGCATAACCGGCACTGTCACCATCGATTCCAACCAGATCTACCAGAATGCCCGATCGGGAATCACCTTCACTAGGGCCTGCACAGCGGTGATCACGGATAATGAGATCCACGGCCACACCGGGGCGGCCGGCATCTTCACCGGAGACTGGTCCGGGTACACCGCTCCTGATCCCGATGCGCCACCCTCGGTGGTGGGTTTTGATAGGGGGCATGGCCCGGTCAACCTGACCATCCGTCGCAACAAGATTTATGACAACCTGGTGGGTATGCGGCTTGACCACGCCTCCGGTGTCATCACCAACAACCTGGTCTATGGCAACACCAGGAGCGGTATCCGTTTTTCCGGTGACAATGTCTCGCCCTATGATCCCTTCGGTGTCTCCTGGGGCATCAGCGAGATCAGCAACAACACGGTGGTGGACAACGGCTCCGGGGAGACGGGCGGCGGCATCGTCTATGATGATATCAACACGACCACTGACCCCAACACCGGCGATCCACGGGCCTTTGCCTCGCCGCCGGTCCGGGATGACACCCAGGCCGCCCGGCTCATCAGGAACAACATCGCCGCTTTCAACAACCGGACAGGAATCCGGGATGCGACCTGCGGTCCTGCCACCAACCCTCCCCGTGACTACAACCTCTATTACGGCAACTTCGGCAGGCTGACCTCTGTTCCGTCCCAGACCGGCGGCTGCACCCAGGGGTCCGGGCCCAACTTCACCGGCAATCCCCATGAGCTGTTTGCCGATCCCCTGTTTGTCGACAGGGCCGCGCGGGACTACCGTCTCCAGTCCGGGTCGCCGGCAAAAGGGGCAGGGGACGACAACAATGATCTGGGGGCCTTTGGCGGCACTGACCCCATAACCTGGTGATGTGTTGCACTGAACCTCTGCAGGGAACCAGGACCATGAAATCGCTATCACTTCTCTTCGCACTGTTGATCACAGGGTTGTTCCTGGACACCGTCTGCGCGGATCGTGTCCGGGCCGGCGAGATCTGGGACAGTTCCGGTCTCGCCACGGTCTCCGGCAGCAGCTTTCCCGCCCTTCATTCCATGGCCCTGGTCTGGCAGGCCAGGGGAGGTCTGGCCGGCGCCGTATCCGGCGATGCCGACTGGGAGATCTTTTACTGTGACCTCGACAGTCTGCAGGTGGTGCAGCTCACCGATGACGACAGTGACGACACCCTGCCCCAGACCGATGGCGAATACGTGGTCTGGCAGAAATATGACAGCGAAGGCGGCAACCGGATTTATCTTCACCGTCTTGCCGGCGGCACCCCGGCCGGCGGTGTCATGATCTCCCCGGCCGACGGTTCCGACAACCAGATGCCGAAGATCGCGGCCGGCCACGTGGTGTGGACATCCCAGGTGGTCACCGATTCCTACCGTCCGGGACGGATCATGCTCTATGAGGCCGGTGGTCAGCAGGCCGCCATGGTCATTTCGGACCCAGCCGCCGATTGCGGCGATCCCCGCGTCGATGCCCGACGGGCGGTCTGGCTGCAGACCAATACCGACGGCACCGTCTCTCACTGGTACTGCGACCTGACGGCCGACGTCCCGCAGGCGGCGCCGGTGCCGGAACGTTTCGTCTTCAACAGGAGCCCGGCCATGGATGGGCCGGTCAGTGTCCTGACCCGCCGTGACGGTACGGACAGCGAGATATTTCTCTACAGCCGGGGCATGGGATTCAGCCGGATGACCGACAACATCTTTGATGATCGCGCACCTGTCATCAGTCAGAATCATATCGCCTGGGTCGCTGGCGGTCAGATTCATGTTGCGGAGATTTCATCCTTTATACAGGTTCCAGGCCTCAAGGCCATCGGTTTTTGGGGCAACAGTTTCCTTGCCGGCTGGGAGCCGCTCTCCGGCGGGGTGGACACCTATCTCCTCGACCTGTCCACTGATCCGGGGTTCTCGAGCTTTGTGCCCGGCTACCATGACCTGGATGTGGGGGATGTGACCGAGGCCGACCTCGTCGGTCTGTCGCCGGAGGTGACCTATTATCTGCGCATCCGCGCCGTGGTCAATGGCGAGCTCACCGCCTATTCGCCGGTGGTCACCATCCGCCTTGGCCGCAGCAGGCCGGAGGCGACTCCCGGCCGCCGCCCCAATCTGAGCCCCATATACAGGCTCCTGCTGCGTTGAGGCATTCGCTGGCAGGTCGCGGGCTGCACAGAGAACGTATCATTGTCCGACTGCCCAGGCTGCTCTCTTCTTCCTTCCTCCTCCCTCAGGCCGTGCCCTTCCGGGCACGGTTTTTCTGTTGCAAATTCCCGGCAGGATAACTAAAAAGCGCATACCACGAACCAGCAGTGGCCGGGAAGAACCGATCTTGAAAAATTCTGTAAAAGTTCAGCAGCACGCCATCCGCAGTCTGCGCTTACCTGCACGCGTTCGCGGCTGGCCGCATAGCGGGCTATCGGAGTCTCGCTGCGCACGCTTATCTGCCGGCCAGCCACGATCACGTACAGCTGACGCACTGCTGAACTTTGATGGCGTCGCAAAAAGTCCGATCTACTGCGTTGTAGCGGGTACGGCCAATGCTCGACGTACTCCATGTACGCCTCCGCTTGGCCGACACCGCTACGCCTTGTATATCGAACTTTTATGCTTAGCCATCTCTAGAGTGTGATGGACTTTTTACGAGTCCATCAACTTTAAAAGTCTTGCTCTTTTCAGGCCGTTGCCGTTGACGGTGAACTATTACAGGAAAACAGACAGATCCCGGCCGGTATGTCGGGAGTGTCCTTGGGGGAACGATATGGATGTGCAGTTCCTGCGGCCGGAACAGTGCTGTCTCTATGTGGTGGATCCGCAGGAGCGGCTCATGGCCCATATTCACGAGGCTGAGCGGGTGGAGCACAATATCCGCCTCATGATCCATCTGGCAGGTGTTCTCGGGATGCCGGTGGTTGCCAATACCCAGTACAGGAAGGGGATCGGGCCGCTGGTGCCCGGACTGGCGGAACTGCTGGCCGGGGTTCCCTGTCCGGACAAACTGACCTTCAACGGCCTGGACAGTCCTGAGGTCAGGGCGGTCCTGGACGGGTTGCCCGAGGATGTCGATACCCTGCTGCTCTGCGGGGTCGAGACCCATATCTGTATCTATCAGACCACCATGGGCGCCCTGCAGGCGGGGTACGAGGTGCGGGTGGTGGCGGATGCGGTCTCGTCGAGGACCCCGGAAAACGACCGCTATGGTCAGATGCGGCTGCGTCAGCTCGGCGTGGTGCTGGCTCCGGCCGAGATGCTGGTCTACGAGCTGCTGCGGCAGGCCGGTACCCCGGCCTTCAAGGCCATGCTGCCGCATCTCAGGTGATGCTGACCGTTCGCCGTTATCGGCAACTGCCTAAAACCAACGGCACTTTTACAGGTGATGGCCCGGACGGCGGACAACAGGGACGTGAAAAAGATTGCTGTTTTTTCGTAGATCTTATATCCTGTTGATTTCCTGCCATTCTGTTTGCCGCAGCCGGACTGTCCCGGACATTGCCGGACCGCCACGGCCTGGTAAACCTGAGACCGCTTGCAACAACGAGGTTGAAAAATCGATCACCGGAGACCACCGATGTCGGCAACTGCTTTGCAATAGCGGAACTTTTACCAAAACAACAAACATTGAAAACCAGGAAGATGCCATCGTCACACTGCCGCAGACAGGTACCCATCCGGTCCCCATACACTTGGCCCCTGGCCCCTGTCCCCTGGTACCTGGCCCCTGGCCCCTGATTTTCTGATAACGAAGACCTTGTTTCCACAGATGACAGCAGACGAGATACGAAAACGGTTTCTCCAGTATTTTGCCGACCATGGTCATACCGTGGTGGAGTCCTCCTCCCTGGTGCCCCACGATGATCCCACCCTGCTCTTCACCAATGCCGGCATGGTCCAGTTCAAGCGGGTCTTCATGGGCGAGGAGAAGCGGGACTATGTCCGGGCCACCTCCTCGCAGCGCTGCGTGCGCGCGGGCGGCAAGCACAACGACCTGGAAAACGTCGGCCATACGGCCCGGCACCACACCTTCTTCGAGATGCTGGGCAACTTTTCCTTTGGCGACTATTTCAAGAAAGAGGCCATCAGGTTCGCCTGGGAGTTTCTGACCGTCGAGCTGGGGCTTGATCCGGAAAAGCTCTGGGTCTCGGTCTTCCGCGAGGATGACGAGGCCTATGCCCTCTGGCAGGAGGTGGAGACCCTGCCCGAGGGGCGGATCGTCCGGCTTGGCGAATCCGAGAATTTCTGGGCCATGGGCGACACCGGTCCCTGCGGCCCCTGTTCCGAGATCCACATCGATCAGGGCGTCGAGGCCGGCTGCGGGCGGCCCGACTGCGCCGTGGGCTGTGACTGCGACCGCTTCCTCGAGCTCTGGAACCTGGTCTTCATGCAGTACTACCGGGATGAGGATGGCACCATGACGCCGCTGCCCAGGCCCTCCATCGATACGGGCATGGGGCTGGAGCGGATCGCCGCGGTCCTGCAGGGCAAGCTGAACAACTTTGACTGCGATCTTTTTGCGCCGCTCATCGATCACATCGCCACCCTGTCCGGCAGACCGTACAACGCGGATGCGGCCGATGACGTGGCCATGCGGGTCATTGCCGACCATGCCCGGGCCACCACCTTCCTGGTCGCCGACGGTGTTCTGCCCTCCAACGAGGGCCGCGGCTACGTCCTGCGCCGGATCATGCGCCGGGCCATCCGTTTCGGCCGCAGCCTGGGGCTGACCTCCTTCTTTCCCTCGGTCTGTGACCTGGTGACCGACAGGATGCAGGAAGCCTATCCGCACCTGACCGATGCCCGTCAGCTCCTGGCCAAGGTGGTGACCAACGAGGAGCAGCGGTTCGGCGAGACCCTGGATCATGGCCTGGCCATGCTCTCCGAGGAGATCGGACGGCTGCGGCAGGAAGAGGGCGAGGGCGCCCGCATTGCCGGCGATTTCATCTTCAGGCTTTACGATACCTACGGCTTTCCGGTGGATATCGTCCGGGATGTCTGCCTGGAACAGGGAATCGGCCTGGATGAGGCCGGGTTTGCCCGGGCCATGGAAGAGCAGCGGTGCCAGTCCAGAAGATCCTGGAAGGGCACCGATGTGGCCCATCTCGAGGCCGGGGTCACGGCCCTCCTCGAGCAGGGATGCAGCACCGAATTCACCGGCTACCAGCGACTTCAGGACCGGTCCACGGTGGAAGGTATCGTCGATGCCGCCGGTGAGCTGGTGGAGGTGGCGGACCAGGCGGGTGAGCGGCTGCGGCTCTACTGTCCGCAGACCCCGTTTTACGCCGAGTCCGGCGGCCAGGTCGGTGACCGGGGCGAGATCCGCTGGCCGGGCGGCCGTTTTTCGGTGCACGGGACCAGGGGCGTGGCCGACGGCCTGGTCCTGCACGAAGGTGTGCTCGAAGAGGGGCGCCTGGTCCGCGGCCAGGAGGTGGAGCTGTCTGTCGCCGAGAGCAGCCGCCGGGCCACGGCCCTCAACCATACCGCGACCCATCTCCTCCACGCCGCCATGCGGCAGGTCCTGGGCGGGCATGTCAAGCAGGCCGGTTCCCTGGTGGAGGGTGAGCGTCTGCGCTTTGACTTCACCCATTTTTCACCGGTGACGGCAGAGGAGATCGCTGCCATCGAGCGGCTGGTCAACCGGGAGATCCGGCGCAACACCAGGGTGGAGACCGCCGAACTTGCGAGGGAGCAGGCCATGGCCGAAGGCGCCACCGCCCTGTTTGGCGAGAAATATGGTGAGCTGGTGCGGGTGGTCACCATCGGTGAGTTCAGCAAGGAACTCTGCGGCGGTACCCATACCGCGGCCACCGGCGACATCGGTTTCTTCAAGATCATTTCCGAGACCGGTATCGCCGCCGGTGTCCGGCGCATCGAGGCAGTCACCGGCGAGACCGCAGTGGCCTGGGTACAGGACCTGGTCCGGCAGGCAGAGGCGGTGAGCGAGGTGATCTCCGGGCCGCTTGCCGGTGCCGCCGGCAAGGTGCAGGCGCTGCTGAAGCGGCAGAAGGAGCTGGAAGGAGAGATCGCGGCCCTGACGGCCTCCATGGCCCTGTCCGATCTTGACCGGCTGCTGGACAGCGCAACCGAGGTCAACGGTGTGCAGGTCATTGCCGGTATCATCCCCCTGGATTCGCCCCGGACCCTGCGCGAGGTGGGTGATCGGGTCCGGGACCGGATGGGCAGCGGCATTGCGGTGCTCGGCGGCGAGTTCAACGGCAAGGCCGCCCTGCTCGCCCTGGTGAGCCGGGATCTCACCGGGCGTATCCGCGCCGGCGATGTGGTCCGCCAGGTGGCGGCCCTGGTCGGCGGCAAGGGCGGTGGCAGGCCCGACATGGCCCAGGCCGGCGGTCCCATGGCGGACAAGCTCCCTGAGGCCATCAGCGCCGTGCCGGAGATCGTCGGCCGGCTGCTTGCCATCTGACAGGGAACGGGGGAGCGGTACCAGGATGCAGACAGGATCAGAAAAGGAGAGAATCGTCATCACCGGCGTCGGCCTGACCGCGCCGGGCGGTGCCAATGACCTTGCCGGGTTCCGGCGCCGGCTCCTGGCAGGTGAAAGCGGGATCACCACCATCGATCTGCGCTACATGGGCCCGGCGCCGGCCGGGATCTGCGATTTTCCCGAGACCAGGTATCGCAGGAAAAAGGAGAACAAGCGGGGCACCCGCGCCGGCGCCATCGGCGTCTACTGCGCCAACGAGGCCCTGGCAGATGCAGGGATCGATTTCTCCGGCTACGACCGGGCCCGGACCGGTGTCTATATCGGCCTCACCGAGCATGGCACCGTGGAGACGGAGAACGAGGTCTATAACATCTCCCGCTTCGACTACAACGTCGACTACTGGACTCACCACCATAATCCCCGCACCGTGCTCAACAATCCCGCCGGCGAGATCACCATGAACCTGGGGATCACCGGGCCCCATTATTCGGTGGGGGCCGCCTGTGCCGCCGGTAACGCCGCCCTGATCCAGGGGTGCCAGATGCTGCGCCTGGGCGAGGTGGACCTGGCGCTCTGTGGCGGTATCTCCGAGTGCGTGGGCTCCTTTGGCATCTTCGCCAGTTTCCGCGCCCAGGGCGCCCTGGCCGAACATGCCGATCCCACCCGCGCCAGCCGTCCCCTGGACAGGGACCGCAACGGTATCGTCATCTCGGAAGGCGGCTGTGTTTTCACCCTGGAACGTATGGACCGGGCCCTGGCGCGCGGAGCGCGGATCCATGGCGAGATCGTCGGCTATGCCATGAATTCCGATGCCCGTGATTTTGTCCTGCCCCATGGCCCCCGGCAGAAGGAGTGCATGCAGATGGCCCTGGACCGGGCCGGGCTCGCGCCGGCGGATATCTCCATTCTCAATATTCATGCCACCGGTACGCGGCAGGGCGATGTGGAGGAGTGCAGGGTGGTGCGTGAACTCTTTGCCGACTGTCCGCAGACCGCGATCAACAACACCAAGTCCCTGATCGGCCATGCCATGGGCGCCGCCGGCGTACTGGAGCTGGCCGGCAATCTGCCTGCCTTCACCGATCACCTGGTCCATCCCACCATCAACATTGATCATCTTGACCCGGACTGCGAGGTGCCGGGGCTGGTGATTG
>JALSNC010000011.1 GCA_026987195.1 Desulfobulbaceae bacterium
CCGCCGGTAATTCAAGGCGTTGCCGGTAGCGGTGAACTCTTCCGCACGAACAGCTGCCGGATGCTCCCTGCCCCTCTGACCTCCTGACAAACCGGGACATTTTGTCCCACCATGGCCCGTTCTGTCCCGCCCCCTTGTTCCCCTTCCCGACCCCGGCCTGCCCGGGCCCCTGATCGGGCCTGACATCCATCTCCCCATCTCCACGCCTGTCCTGCGCTCCTCTTTCCCATTTTTTCGCTTCCGCCGTTTCATGGCACAGGGCTTGCGAAACCCCTCGGGATACCGGCCTCAGCGGCGCGCACCGGCGCTGGCATGAATAACCGGCGTGGACAGGCCGCTGCGGACAGTTTTCAGCCATCCCTGTTCAGAGCCATCAGATCAAGGACCGATGAAAAAACGTGCAAAGAAGACCATACTTGCCCTGCTGCTGATCCTTGGCGGGGTAGGGTTTCTCATCCTCAAGGGGATCTCCGACACCGGGGTCTACTACCGGACCGTGGCCGAGATCCTGAGCGACAACGATCTGCCGCAGCAGCGCGGAGTCCGTGTCAGCGGCAACGTCATGCCGGGCAGCATCGAGTATGATCAGCAGAACCTGCTGCTGCGTTTCATGGTCCGCGACATGAAAGAGGCGGACAAGACCCTGCGGGTCAGCTACCGGGGCGTCAGGCCCGATGCCTTCAGGGAGGAGGCCGAGGTGATCCTGGAAGGACGCTTCGACCGGACGAACCGGACCTTCAGGGCCGAGACCCTGCTGGCCAAGTGTCCGTCCAAGTACGAGAGCGAGGTGGCGAAGCGATGAACATGGTCCTTCTCGGCAATCTCTCCCTGGCGGCGGCCTTTGCCGCCAGCCTGCTGGCCATGATGCTGCTGCTGACTGGCCTCATGCGCAATGACCTGCGCTGTATCGAGTCCGGACGTCGCTTCCTGGCCGGGGTCGCCGTCTTCACCTCCATGGCCGCCCTTGCCCTGTCACGACTGTTCATGACCGACGCCTTCCAGGTCGAGTACGTGGCCTCCTATTCCGACCGGGCCCTGCCCCTCTTCTACAAGGCCACCTCGTTCTGGGCCGGCCAGAAGGGTTCGCTGCTCTTCTGGGCCTGGGTGCTCAGTCTCTATATCGCCCTGGTGACCTGGAACACCCGCAGGGAAACGCGACAAAAGAACACCCCCTACATCTACCTGGTGCTGGCCGCCATTCTCGGCTTCTTCCTTCTTCTGCTCAACACGGTCTCCTCACCCTTCACCCTGCTCTCCTTCACGCCGCCGGACGGGCAGGGGCTCAACCCCATGCTGCAGAACCCGGGCATGATCTTCCATCCGCCGACCCTGTTTCTCGGCTACATCGGCTTCACCATCCCCTTTGCCTATGCCGTGGCCGCCATGATCTCGGGCCGCCTCGATCCCGGCTGGCTGCGCAAGACCAGGCGCTGGAACATCCTGTCCTGGATCTTTCTCACCATCGGCATCATCCTCGGCGGCCAGTGGGCCTACGTGGAACTGGGATGGGGCGGTTTCTGGGCCTGGGACCCGGTGGAAAACGCCTCCTTCATCCCCTGGCTGGTCTCCACCGCCTTCATCCACACCGCCATCATCCAGGAACGGCGCAACATCATGCGGGTCTGGAACATGGCCCTCATCGTCCTCACCTTCCTGACCTGCATCTTCGGCACCTACCTGGTGCGCAGCGGCGTGCTCCAGTCAGTGCATGATTTCGGGGCCACCGGCCTGGGCGGTTTTTTTCTCGTTTTCCTGCTCGTCACCGGTATCGGCTCGACAATCCTGATCGCCGAGAGCTACAGCCAGCTCAGGACCCGCCATTCCCTGGAATCGCTGCTCTCCCGCGAATCCACCTTCCTGTTCAACAATGTCATCCTGCTGGCCATCGCCTTTTCCACCCTGTTCGGCACGGTCTTTCCCCTCATCTCCGAGATGGTGACCGGCAGAAAGCTGACCGTGGGCGAGCCCTTCTTCAACCAGGTCAACACGCCGCTCTTCCTGCTTCTCCTGCTGCTCACCGGCCTCTGCCCCCTGATCGGCTGGCGGCGGGCCTCGGCCGACAACCTGAAGAAGAACTTCCTGTTCCCGGCCACCCTGGCCATTGCCGGCGCCATGGTTCTCTTCGGTACGGGTGTGCGGGAATTCTATCCGCTTGCCGCCTTTTCCCTGGCCCTCTTTGTCAGTGCCACCATCCTGGGTGAATTCGCGGCCGGCGCCAGGGCACGAAAACGGCTGACCGGCGAGAACCTGCTCGTCGCCCTGCCCAGGGTCCTCTGGAAACTTCGGCGCCGTTACGGCGGCTACGTGGTCCACTTCGGCATGGTCCTCATGGTCATCGGCATCACCGGCGCCACGGCCTTCAAGCAGGAAAAAGAGGCCACCCTGCAGAGGGGAGAGGCCATGACCATTGGCGATTACCGCCTTCGCTACACCGATTTCAGGAGCTTCCAGGACCGTAACCGGACAGTCTATGCCGCCACCCTGGATGTCACCAGGCAGGGCCGGCCGGCAGGCAGGATGACCACCGAGCGGCGCTACTACATCAACGCCGAGCAGCCGACCACCGAGGTCAGCCTGCGCATCAGCGCCCGCGAGGACCTCTACCTGACCATGCCCACGATCGGCAGCAACAACGAGATCACCATCAGGGCGGCGATCAACCCCCTCCTGGTCTGGGGCTGGGTGGGCGGCGGCCTGATGGTCCTGGGCGGCATCATGGCCATTATCCCGTCCCGCCGCAGGAGACCGACACCATGACCCCGGCAATAATCAGATACGGCCTCATTTTCGCCCTTGTCCTGTCACTGCAGGCGGGCACGGCCTCGGCCCTGACCCGGACCGAGGTGGAAAAGCATCTGATCTGCTCCGCATGTCCCGGGGAGGCGCTGAATATCGACCGCTGCAGCGGCGGTGACAGCATGCGGGCCGAGATCGACCGCCGTCTTGCCCGGGGCCAGGACCTGCAGACGATTCTGGATTTCTTTGTCGGCCAGTTCGGCGAGGACATCCTCACCGTGCCCCCCAGAAAGGGATTCAACCTGGTGGCCTGGGCAGCGCCCTTTGTCATCCTGCTCATCGGTCTGGCCGTGGCGACCATTTTCATCCACAGGTGGAACGCTGCCGGCCGCAGGGAGACAAGCGGCAGGGACCGGCCCGGCGCGCCACCCGATCCGGCCCTGCGCAGACGGGTGGAAGAGGAACTGGACAGGATGGAGGATGCGACGTGAACACTGTTATCATCTTTTCCGCGGTCACGCTCATGGTCTGCGTCTGCAGTGCCCTGCCCCTGCTGCAGCGGCGCCGCTCCTGGCTGCCGGCAGACGAACCGGACCGTGCCACGGAGGCCCTGGAGGCGGAAAAACGCTCCTACCTGCGTGCCATCCGCGATATCGACTTTGAACATGCCGCCGGCAAGATCAATGCCCGGGACCACGCTGAGCTGCGCGATCACTACACTTCAGAGGCGGCCAGGATCATCGGCCAGATCGAGAAGATCACCTCCGGCGCCGTGCCCGGAAAGCAGCAGGCCGTCCTGCCGGCCCGGTCGGCCGGGAACGGGAAAGCGGCGGTTTCCGATCCGGCCGGAAGCCCGGACCCGGCAACGGATATCGCCGTGCTGCGGGAAAAACTCGAACAGCTGGAGATCGACTGGGAGATGGGCGAGATCAGGAACGATGCCTACTTTGCCCTGCGCGACGCCTACCGGCGGGAACTGGATCTGCTGGCCGGTACACTGCAGGACAACAGGAGCGGCCATGGCTGCAGCGACTGAATATCTCGAAATATCCGGCCTGAGCAAGGACTACGAAGGATGCAGGGCCCTGGACGACCTCTGCCTGTGTCTGGGCCGGGGTGAATTCCTGACCCTGTTCGGCCCCAATGGTGCCGGCAAGTCCACCCTGCTGCGGATCATCGCCACCCTCACCTCCCCGACCTCCGGCCGGGTGCGTGTGCGTGGCTTTGACCTGGAGGAGGACGCGGCGAAGTTCAGGATGCAGCTCGGGTTCATCTCCCACCACTCCCTGCTCTATGACCAGATGACCGCCATGGAAAACCTGGTCTTCTATGGATCCCTGTACGCCATCGCCGACCCCGAAGCCAGGGCACTGGAACTCCTGCGCCAGGTGGACCTCCACCACCGGCGGCACCAGCGGGTCGGCGGTTTCTCCCGGGGCATGCGCCAGCGGCTGAGCATTGCCAGGGCACTGGTCAACGATCCGGCCATCCTTCTGCTCGACGAGCCCTTCACCGGCCTCGACCAGGAGGCCTCGGCCCTGCTCGCTGAGCGGCTCCTGCTCCTCAGACAGTGGCAACGGACCGTGATCATGGTGACCCACGACATGGACCGCGGCCTGGCCATGGCCGACCGGATCGGCATCCTGGTCAGCGGCCGACTCGTCTTTCTGGCCCGGCGGGACCATATCGACCCTGCCGCCTTTGCCGGCCTTTACCGGGCCGCGCTCGCCGGGGAGGTGATGTCGTGAGGTATGCATGGCTCGTCATCCGCAAGGATCTGCGTACCGGCCTGCGCCGGCCGCAGGCGCTGCTCTCCATGCTGTTCTTCGGTTTCCTGCTCCTGGTGATCCTCAACGTGGCCGTTCCCGCCGGCACTGCCGTGGCTCCGGAAACCGGGGCGGGTATCCTCTGGGTGGCCATCACCTTTGCGGCCGTGCTCGGCCTGGGCAGGACAGTGGCACAGGAAAAGGAAAACCGCTGCCTGGAGGGCCTGCTCCTCAGCCCCCTCAGCCCGGAAGCCCTGTTCGGCGCCAAGATGACGGTGAACTTCCTCCTCATCTGCCTGGCCCAGGCCGCCATCCTGCCGCTCTTCTTCATCCTTTACGGTGACGGATTCCTGCGCGGCATTCCCATGCTCCTGCTGGTACTGCTGACCGCCAATGCCGGTTTTGCAGCCACCGGGACCCTGTGTTCCGCCATCACCGCGGGGACGGGCCGCAACGAGGCCCTGCTGCCCATGCTCTTCTTTCCGCTGGTCATGCCGCTTATCGCCATGGCGGTCAAGGTGAGCGGCATGATCTTTGCGGCCGAAGAGCCGGCCCGCTACAGCTCCTGGCTGCAGGTGATGGCGGCCTTTGCCTGTATCTTCACCGGTCTCGGTTTCCTGGTCACCGGCCGGGTCATCCGGGACTGAACAACATGCCATCATAAAAGTATCGGATTTGCAGATAGTTGCCGATATCGGCGAACTATTGCATACTCTCCGGCCAGGGAGCAACACGTAACCTCATGAATGCACAGCTCCGGGAACAACTCCTCATCGGCGGCGCGGCCCTGCTCCTTGCGGCCGCGATCGTCGCGGTCTTTGTCCACGCCCCCACGGAACGGGTCATGGGTCTGGTTCAGAAGATCTTCTATTTCCATCTCTCCAGTGCCCTGGCGGCATTTCTCTCCTTCACCACCGCCTTTGCCGCCGGCGTCGCCTATCTGGTCAGCCGCGACCTGAGATGGGACATCCTTGGCGTGGCCGCGGTGGAGATCGGCCTGGTTTTCACCACCCTGGTCCTGCTCACCGGTATGCTCTGGGGCCGACCGGTCTGGAATGCCTGGTGGACCTGGGATCCGCGCCTGACCACATCCCTGATCCTCTGGTTCATCTTTGCCAGCTACTTCATCCTGCGCTCAGCGGTGGAGCAACGGCAGCGACGCGCGACCTACTGCGCCGTGATGGCCATAGCCGGATTCGTGGACGTGCCGGTCGTCTTTTTTTCCGCCCGCCTCTGGCGT
>JALSNC010000012.1 GCA_026987195.1 Desulfobulbaceae bacterium
GATGTATGAACTGTTTGAGGGGGATCTTTCCACACCCCGACGCTACCTGCAGATGGTGGACAATGCGCCTGCCTCCAGAAAGGCGATCATCACCCATCGTCATCTCGGCATCCCCTATCCCCGGGAGATGGACAGGTATCTGGCCAGCCTGAATGCCGACTGTATCCGCCACCGCTTCCGGCATCATGTTCTCTATTACGATTTTCATGATCCCTACCCGGTCCTGGAGCCCATTCTTCCGGATCTCTGGAAGGCAACTGCCAGCGTTGACGCCGATGGGGCCGACCGGGCCTTTGATCGTACCGTGGACAGCAGCTGGCACGTGCCGCCGGGGCAGGGCACGGTTTTTCAACTGGATCTGGGCCGAATGGAAACCGTGGCAAAGATCGTTCTCCAGGCAGGGGTGCACAAGGGCCATGACTATCCGGCCGGGGTGCGACTCGATGTTTCGGCAGATGGCAGAACCTGGCGGCAAATCAAGCCGGAACATGACGATGTGTTTCATCTCTTCCCGGGGTTCGACTGGCTCAACGGTACACCCCGTCTGACCATGAACGGGGCCACGGCAATCCTTCTGCCGCATCCGGCCCGTTGCCGCTTTGTACGGCTGACCGCTGTGGAACCCAGGGGCCAGTGGTACTGGACCATTGACGAGATCTACTGTTACCGGCCAGGGAAAGGAAAAGAGATCACCGGTCGGGACCGGCAGGCTGTTGCCCGGTGGTTGCTGCGGCATCCGGTGAAAGGGCGGATCTATGCCGAGCTGGAACAGGCGCCCTTTATCAGGCAGTCTGTGGGCGGACAACTGAAGATCTGGGATATCTATGACGTGGAACAGCGTATTAACCGGTATCGCCCGATCTCCCCGGACCAGGACGACCTCTTCGTTGTTCCGGTCCGCCACGAGGCCGGGATGGCCCGGGTGGCCGCCATGGCCGGGGCCCGCTGGAAGCGCCTGTTCACGGCCGGGGCACTGGCAGTGTACCAGCTGGAGGGCACAAGGGCGGAAAGCAGAGGGTTGTACTGGAGCAACGAGGGGCTGCTTCTCCGCCCATGAGGCAATATTCATGAACATTCAGATAATCACTGGACATCAGATACTCAGGAGATACCGAATCTTATTCAAGAGTTAAGTAAGGGACC
>JALSNC010000013.1 GCA_026987195.1 Desulfobulbaceae bacterium
AAGCTCCTCAGCGCCGATGGTACTGCACGGGAGACTGTGTGGGAGAGTAGGTCGCCGCCGAATCTTTTCCAGGAAAAAGCCTTCATTTCTTCGTGAAATGAAGGCTTTTTCTCTTTCAGACCGCTGAAAAAAGAACAGTTCCTTTACACGCTCCCACCCCTCTGTTCTTCCAGGACCCTCTTCACCTCGTGGGCCAGCTGTTCCGCGGTAAAGGGCTTTGCCAGGTAGCCGTTGATTCCCATCTCGCGGGACGATTCTGCCGTCACATGCTCGCTGTACCCGGTACACAGAAGGACAGGCATAGCCGGCTCAATCCTCTTGATCCGGTCATAGAGCTGCAGACCGGTCATATCCGGCATGGCCATGTCCGTGATCACCAGGTCCAGGGCGGCATGCAGCTCCTTGAAGGCCTCCAGTGCCTGCAGGCTCGAGGTATGGCCATAGGTGACATAGCCTGCCTGCTCCAGGACCTGCACTTCGTAGTCCACGATCTGCTGTTCATCATCGACCACCAGAATCTTCCCCTCCCCGCTCCGGATATGGGTCTCCCGCACCTCCTGCTCGGCAACAGCGGCATCGACCTCGGGCAGGTAGACCGAGAAACAACTGCCCCGGCCCGGTTCTGATTCCACAGTGACGGCGCCACCGTGGTCGTTGACGATACCATGCACCACCGACAACCCCAGGCCCGTGCCCTCGTCTTTTTTCCTGGTGGTGAAATAGGGCTCAAAGATACGGTTGATGTATTCGGGCGCAATGCCGCGGCCATTGTCCTCCACCCGCAGGCGAACGTACCTGCCGCCGCTCAGATTACCCAGCTCCACACCCTTGCGGGCGTCCACCTCCACGGAATCGAGGCTGACCCGGATCCAGCCGGTATCGTTGCCAAGGGCCTGGTAGGCATTGGTACAGAGGTTCATGATCACCTGGTGGATCTGGGTGGGATCTGCCCGGACCATGGCCCTGGTCTCGATATCGGCAACGAGATCGATATTGGCCGGCAGGCTGGCGCGCAACAGCTTGAGCACCTCCTTGACGATCATGGAAACCTGGAGAGAGGCGACATGTTTTTCCGTCTGCCGACTGAAGGTCAGAATCTGGTCGATGAGCTTGGCCGCCCGGTCAGCGGCCCTGATGATCTCCTGCAGGTTCGAGGCAAGCAATGGATCATTGGCCGCACGCAGGAGAGAAAGCTCGGCAAAACCAAGGATGGCGGTGAGGATGTTGTTGAAGTCATGGGCAACCCCGCCGGCCAGGGTCCCGATGGCCTGCATCTTCTGCGACTGGCGGATCTGGCGTTCCTGGAGGACCTGCCGGGTGATATCCCGTTTCACGGCCACGTAATGCTTGATCTCACCCGCGTTGTTCCGGACCGGGGTGATGGTGGATTCCTCCTCGAACAGGGTGCCGTCCTTTTTCCTGTTGATCAGGGTACCCCGCCAGACTCTGCCGCTGGAGATGTCCTGCCAGAGAAGCTGATAGTGGTACTTCTGTAACTTGCCGGAATTGAGGAAACGGGGATTCCTGCCGATCACCTCGTCGTAACTGTAGCCGGTGATCTTTTCAAAGGCCGGATTGACATACTCGATATTGCCCTGCAGGTCCGTGATGATCACCGATTCCGCCACCTGCTCGACGGCCGCGGCAAGCAGACGGCGACGCTCCTCGGTCTTGAACCGTTCGCTGATATCGTGAAAGATCCCCTGCACCACCTCCCTGCCGCCGATACTGGTCCTGGAGGCACTGATCTCCACCGGGATCCTGCGACCGTCGCTGTGCTGGACGAAAACATCGTGCAGTCCCTCGGAGGATGTCCGGTATTCCGGGTCCTGAAACCGACGCCGGTAGCGTTCACGGTCCTCCGGAGGATGCAGCTCGCACTGATGCATGCCCACGATCTCGCTCACCGGTCTGCCGATCAGTTCCGCTGCCCGCTTGTTGGCCTCCAGGATAATACCGGTCTTGGCATCGGCAACGAATATGGCATCATTGGCGGTCTCCAGCAGCAGCCGGTAGCGTTCCCTGGATTCGAGCAGTCGCTGCTCTGCCTCCTTCTGCGCCGTGATGTCGGTCAGGGTTGCCAGTACCAGGTGTGATTCCGGCGCCGGCAGGACATCGATGCTGAGAATGGTGCTGATGACCCGGCCCTTGAGGGTCAGGAACGGGAACTCCAGGGAAAAGTGGTGCCTTTCCGTATAGAGGTTCTGAAAAAGACGGACAAAGGATTCCCTGGCCTCCGGGGTGAGCAATCGGGGCAGATTGTCGTAGAGATAGTTCCGGTCAGGCGTGCCGAAGAGCTCCAGGGTGGCCGGGTTGACATCCACCACCCGGATCCTGGCGAGCACCTGGTCCAGGAGGCCGGGATGCTGCCGCAGGTATTCGTCGGCACGGTAGACCTTCTGCCGCCGGAGGGTACGGATCGTCGGCCGCAGGCCGGAGAGGTCAACGAGCCAGAGCGAACTGGAGGAATTCTGAAAAAGGGAGCGCAACCGCTGTTCACTGCGGGCAAGGTCGGCATCCACCTTCTGCCGCTTGGCGATGTCCTTTTTCACCGTTGCCAGGAGATTGGCCGTCTCGCAGGCATCGCGCAGCCGGAGGGCAGCATGCTGGAACAGGTCCATGTCCTCGCGGCTCCACTGCCGGTCAGCGGAACAGCGCTGCAGACAGAGCCCCCAGGCCCGGTCATTTTTCATCTTCAGGGCCATGGCCAGCTCGGAACGGACCGCCGGCACACCGGCCTGCCTGCTCCACTCTGCCCAGGCGGCCCCGTCATACCGCAGGACCGGTGCCTCGGAGCGCAGCATCTCTTCCATCAGCCCTGCCAGGTCCCGGTTGACACGCACATTGTCCGACCCCGCCGGCAGGGGAGGAAACACAGGCCCATCGCCTTCGCATCGTATCCGGCATACCCCTGCCGCCGGATCGCAGGGATAGAGGAGACAGGCCCGGTCGACATCGAGAACCTCGCGAAACCGTGCCAGCGCGGCCTCCATGATCTCCATGGAATCCTCTTCCCGGTCGAGGATGTCCGTCAACCGCTTGAGTCGATTCAGGATCTGGTTCGCCATATTCCCGCCCGTTTCAACAACCGGAAAGCAGAGAGCCGCAGGTCCACCCGGGCAGCCGGTTGCGACGCCATGCCGTGGTTGCTGTTCCGCTCGTCAAACATCTGTCACATTCCATGCCCCATGGCCGGGGAGTTGAAAAAGCCAAACCTCCGGAGCCAGCGGCCACCAGATGTCGACATTAGTCAACTCCTGCCGTAAAATCAAGCCATTGCTCCGGAACGGAAAAAGATCTCCCGCTGCAAATCCCCTGTTGTCGAATGGATTCGAACCGCTATAATGGGAGTCATCGACTCAAAACCACTGGCCCCCAACGACTTTGAAGCCTGCCCACCATTCCATGCACCCACTGCCGCTCTTCCACCGGATTCCCTTTTACTCCTCACGCCGGCCAGGCATGCCATCCCTGCCGGTGCAGGTGACGCCATGACTCTGTCCCGCAAGCCCGGCACCCTCTACGTTGTCGCCACGCCCATCGGCAATCTCGGCGATATCAGCCAGCGCGCCATCCAGGTGCTGACCGATGTCGACCTCATCGCCAGCGAGGATACCCGCCACACCGGCAAACTGCTGCGCCACCTGGGGATCGGAACCCCGCTGACCAGTTACTACCGCGAAAGGGAGCAGCACAAGGCCGCCCTGCTGCTGCACCGTCTCCACGCCGGTGAAGACATCGCCCTGGTCTCCGATGCCGGCACACCGGGAATCTCCGATCCCGGTTCAGTGCTGGTCAGGCTGGCCCGCGAAAACAACATCCCAGTCACGGCGGTTCCGGGCCCATCGGCCCTCACCGCCGCACTCTCCACAGCGGGGCTGACCGGGAGTTCCTTTTATTTTGGCGGATTCCCGCCGGCCCGGCAGGAGGCCAGACGGAAGTACCTCGCCTCCCTCGTTGCCCTGCCCTGCCCGCTGCTTTTTTATGAATCACCACACCGTATCGGCAAGTGTCTCGCCGACTGCCTGCAGGTCCTCGGTGACCGTTCCGCCCTGCTCTTTCGGGAACTGACCAAGCTCCACGAGGAATGCCTGCAGGGCAGCCTGTCACAACTTGTTCGCCGCTGTGAACAGCGGATCCGTGGAGAGCTGGTGCTGATCATCCATCCGGCCGCGGAAACGGTTCAGGAGCGCCCCGAAGATCTGGACGGCCTGATCAGGTGGTACCGGGACGAGGCCGGCAGCTCGCTCAAGGATGCGGTCCGCCGGATCTCCTCGGACCTGGGCGTCTCCCGGTCCCGGGTCTATCAGCAGGCACTTGTCATCTGGAACGAATGCGGCCAACCGGCACAACAACCCGAGGACGGACATGACAAGAGCGGACAATCGTGCTAAGCTGGGTTGAGATCCAGGGAATAACCGATCGCCATGGCCGGGGGATCATGGCCTGGCCGTGACCACCGGCCGCAGACACGCAACTCCTCACGGGAGGGCTGACCACCGGTCTGTCCGACCGCAATGGTGCAAGCGCTCTCAGGGGCCGCAGATTTGTGCAGGCGTTGCCCGGCAGACCGATGCAACGAAGAGGCTGAGGCACGTCCCTCGCGCTCCATCCACGCTGGTCTCCGGTATCACCGGGAGCGTAATCTCCTTCTCTCCGCCGCAGGCGGTATGAAGAATGCTGACTTCCGGCCTTCTGATTTTCTGAAAAAGGACAGCGGTATGAGTTACGGCATTACCAGGGCCGAGGCCCTGGAGCTGGTGCGGGAGCACCTGGAGAATGAGAACCTGATTAAACACAGCCTGGCCAGCGAGGCCGTGCTCCGTGCCCTGGCCCGCCGACTGGGAGAGGACGAGGAGAAGTGGGGCCTGGCCGGCCTGCTGCATGATCTGGACGCGGAAAGCCAGCCCGATCTTGCCATGCATACCAGCGAAACCGTGCGCATCCTCACCGGGCGCGGCGTGGATGGAGAGATCATCGATGCCATCCGCATGCATAACGAGAAGGCCCACGGCGACAGGCGCTCCACCCCCTTCCATCATGCCCTGGCTGCCGGCGAAACCATCACCGGCCTGGTCATTGCCACGGCCCTGGTCTATCCGGACAGAAAACTGGCCTCGGTCAAGCCGAAATCTGTGCGCAAACGGTTCAGGGAAAAGGCCTTTGCCCGTGGCGCAGACCGGGAGATCATCCGTGAATGTGAACATCTCGGTCTTGAGGTCAACGAATTCTGCGACCTGGCCCTGGCCGCCCTGTGCGACATTGCCGATGAGCTCGGCCTGTAAAAGGGTAACCCGTCAATCGGTTTGTCCGACCACAATGGTGTAAGCGCTCTCAGGGGCCGCAGATTCGGAGTCTACGCTTACCTGTGCAGGCGTGCCTGACCGCAGGTAGGCGACCGCAGGGAGACTCCGATAGTCTACCCGGACGGGCACGACCGTGCAAAGAGGCAGGCGAAGACTCCGTGCGGCTCCTGTGAGCGCTTACGTAAAAGTTCAGCAGCACACCATCTTCCGCAGGAAAAATCATGAATCGAATCGAAACCATCACCAGCCAGTGCGAAGACGCCGATCTGGCCCGTCTGCTCCGGGCCGCCGGCCGGGCGGCCCTCACCGGCGGTTCCATCATCAGGCAGCTCTACGGCAAACCGCACAATATCGAGATGAAGGGGGCCATCAACCTGGTCACCGAGGCGGACCTGGCCTCAGAGACCGCCATTGTCGCCTCGCTGAACGAAGACCTCCCCGGTATCGCCATCATGGCCGAGGAGTCGGCCGGCGACAGCCCGTCCCAACCCGAGGGCAGGAGCTGGATCATCGATCCCCTGGACGGAACCACCAACTTTGCCCACGGTTTCCCCTTTTTTGCCGTCTCCATCGCCCTGGTGGAGGATGCTGTCCCCCTGGCCGGCGTGGTCTACTGCCCCATGCAGGACGAACTCTTCTGCGCCTGCAGAGGCAGAGGGGCCTGGCTCAACAGCGACAGGATATCGGTCACCGCGACCCGTTTCCCGGTCGAGGCCCTGGTGGCAACAGGGTTTCCCTATGATATCCATGCCCGGCTGGACACGGTACTGCGACAGTTGCGATCGGTGCTGCCCAAGGTCCGCGATATCCGGCGGGCCGGCGCGGCGGCCATTGATCTTGCCTATGTCGCCAGTGGCCGGCTTGACGGATTCTGGGAAATGGATCTCAAGCCATGGGACACGGCAGCCGGCTGGCTGCTGGTGGAGGAGGCCGGCGGCCGGGTCAGCGACTTTGCCGGCAATCCCTACTCCGCTTTCAGGCCCGAAATCCTGGCCAGCAACAGCGTGCTCCACGAGCAGCTCATCGACATGCTCACCTGATGTGAAGAAGGCCTCTCAACACGGCAGACGGCAAGGACGTTGCCGAAAACGGTGAATCCTTCTCCTCCCGGAGCCAGGCTCTCCCTGGCAACTGTGCACGGCCTGATGCTCGTGGCCGCCGGCCTGGTTTCGACCTCGTTCACGGTGGGCAAGGCCATCGCTCCGGGCCTTGACCCTGCTGTCCTCACCCTGGTCCGCTTTCTCCTCGCCGCCCTGCTCATGCTGCCCTGGGTCCGGAGCCGCTTCGGCCTCTGCCTGCCCGGCGGGAGGGCCCTTGTGCGCTACTCGCTCATCAGCGGCGTGCTGGTGGGGTTCTTCTGGCTGATGTTTCTCTCCCTGCGCTACACCACAGCCCTGAACACCGGCGTGCTCTACACCCTTGTTCCGGGGATCTCGAGTGTCTACAGCGCACTGCTGCTGCGGGAACGACTGGGCCGCTATCGGCTGATGGCGCTTCTGCTGGCCATGGCGGGCGCGATCTGGGTCATCTTCCGGGGGGACATCTCCCGCCTGCTGGCCATGGACCTGAACCGGGGCGACCTGATCTTTTTCGCCGGCTGCCTGCTGATCGCCCTGTACACGCCGCTTGTCAAACTCCTGCACCGCGGCGAATCCATGATCGTCATGACCTTCTGGGTCCTGGTCACCGGCACCTTCTGGCTCCTGCTGCTCTCCGGCAACCGCCTGGCCTCGATCTCCTGGTCAGGGGTCGCCCCCATGGTCTGGGCCGGGATCGTCTACCTGGCCGTCTTCTCCACCATTGTCACCTTTTTTCTCACCCAGCTTGCCACCCTCTACCTCGGCCCGACCCGGGTCACGGCCTACAGCTATCTCTATCCGCCCTATATCCTGCTCCTCGACTGGATCTTCGGCCATGGCCTGCCATCCCTTCGCACCCTGGCCGGGGTGGCACTCATCCTCATGGCCATGGTGGTGGTGCAGAAGGGCGCGGTAACAGTTCACCGGTATCGGCAGCCACCTAAAGATACCGATACTTTTGGGTAAAAGTCAGCAGTGCGTCAGCTGTGCGTGATCGCGGCTGGCCGTCAGGTAAGCGAGCGCAGCGAGACTCCGATAGCCCGCTATGCGGCCAGCCGCGAGCGCATGCAGATGATGTGCTGCTGAACTTTTACAGTCAGGCCAGCTCGGCACGGATGGCGCTGGCAAGCAGCTCCATGGTATAGGGCTTCCTGATAAACCGTCCCGCTCCCAGAGCCAGGGCCTTCCTGACCCTGGCGTCCTCGGCGTAGCCGCTGGCAATGATGGCCTTCTGGCCGGGACGGTCAGCAAGGATCCGCCGGTAGGTCTCCAGGCCATCCATGCCCGGGTCCATGATCATGTCCAGGATGACCAGATCCACTTCGTGATACTTCAGATAGTTGATCGCATCCTCGCCGCTGGCCGCTGTTTCCGGACGGTAACCGAGATGACGCAGCATGGTCTGCGCCAGCTCCCGTACCGACGGTTCATCATCCACCACCAGGATCCGTTCTCCCCTGCCCCGCGGCCCGGCTGCCGGTTCCTCCCCGTCCCGCTTGGTGCTTCGGGCATCCGTGGGTCTGAAAAAGAGTTCGAAACAGGTACCGGCATCGTCACTGTGAACCCGGACATGACCGTCATGATCCTGGACCGTGTTCCAGACAACAGCCAGGCCAAGGCCTGAGCCGCTCCTGGCCAGATGTTTCTTGGAGAAAAAGGGCTCGAATATCCGGTCCAGATCCTCCGGCGCGATCCCGATACCGGTATCGGCCACGGAAAGCACCAGGTATTCTCCCGGCTCGGGCCCGTCATGATCCCGCTCCTCCTCAGTGTGCACTGTCCGCATTCCGGTACGGATCGTCACCTGGCCCGGATGATCCTTCATGGCCTCGTAGGCGTTGATGACAAGGTTCATGATACTCTTGCGGATGTGGACCGGTGAGCCGTGGAGAGCGGGCAGGTCGGCAGCAAGATCAAGGACCAGTTCCACCTGCGGGTACTGGTCGGCCAGCTGGCGATATTCAGGGGATGCCAGATATTCCCGGACCAGGGAGTTGAGATCAAGAGGCTTTTTTTCCGAGGCAGAGCCCCGGGCAATGGTCAGCAGGTCGGCCACCACTGCCACCGCCTGGAGACCGGAACGTTTGATGGCCTCCAGCTGCCGGTACATGGGATCTGCCGGGTCCATGCCGGAAAGCATCAGGTCGGGATATCCCACAATACCGCTGAGAATATTGTTCAGATCATGGGCAACGCCGCCAGCCAGCAGGCCGAGGGCCTCCATCTTCTTGGAACGGTGGATCACCCGCTGCAGCACCTCCTTTTCCTTTTCCGCCCGGATCCGTTCCTGCAGCTCGTTCTTCAGCTCTGCGGTCCGTTCGCTGACCTGGCGTTTCAGCGAGATATTCCAGGCCAGGATAGCGATCAGCAGCAGCACCAACCCTGCCACTCCCATGATGATAAGGACCCGTTTCGAAGGATACCAGCTCCTCTTCTGCAGGGTGATCCAGGATGCGACGATGCGGTTGTGCTCTTCCGGGCTGATGGAGGCCACGGCCTTGTCCAGGATGGAGTTGAGCAGGGGCCAGTCGCTGCGGGTGGCAAAGGACAGGTCGTACATGAAATCCGTGTCCTTGTAGATGGTGAGGTTGGTGATCCCGTCCTTGCGGATATAGTAACTGGCCGAGGCCAGGTTGAGTACCATGGCATCCACCTTGCCGAAGGAGACCTGGCGCAGACCGGAGGAGATATCGGGCATCACCTCGAGCTTGACCCGGGGATAGGCCCGTTTCATGTACTCGTAGGCCGCATACCCTGAAACCACCGCCACATGGAGGCCCTCCAGGGTGGTGACCTTCCGTGGCGGAATCTTCATGTTGTCCCGGACCAGGATCACGGCGGGAAAGGTGACAAAGGGACGGGTGAACTTCATGTACTGCAGCCGCTCGGGCGTGGGGACAGCGGCGCCGAACATGTCGATCTGCCGGTTTCTTCCCTGGCGCAGGACCTCGTCCCAGTTCTTCAGATGCACGATCTCGAACCGGAGTGGCAGCTTCTTCTCGACCAGGGCAACCAGGTCGGCGGCTATCCCCCGGTAGTTGCCCCGTTCGTCAAAGTACTCGACCGGGGGAAAGTCCGGATCCGGGGCCAGGCGGATAACCGGATGCTGCCGCAGCCAGGCCTGCTCTTCGGCGGTGAGGTGGATGTCTTCGGCAGTGGCCTGGCCGCGGCAGACACCGGTGCACCAGGCACCGACGCCGACAAGAAGAAGCACGGGCAGCCAGAATCGCCACCGGCGGACCGGCAGTTGCCTGATCAGCAGCCACATGGGATCATCCACTCCTCAGAAGCTCCCGGTCTCGAGATCGCTCAGCATCCCCTCGATCACATCCAGGCCGCCATGCCAGAAGGCGGGCTCGTCGAGATCGATGCCAAAGGGCGCCAGCAGCTCGGCGGGGGATCGTGATCCTCCGGCGGCGAGCAGGTCCAGGTACCTGCCGACAAACCCCTCTCCCTCCTCCTGGTATCGGGAATAGAGCGCCAGGACCAGCAGTTCGCCAAAGGCATAGGAATAGACATACCCCGGTGTGCCGAGAAAATGGGGGATATAGGACCACCAGATACCATAGTCCTTCCGCAGGGTCACGGAATCGCCGAACATCGCCCCCTGGCTGTCGAGCCAGAAGGAGGAGAGCTGGCTGGCCGACAGCTCGCCCTGCTCCCGCCGGCCGGTGTGCATGGCATCCTCGAACCGGTTCATGGCCACCTGGCGGAACACGGTGGCAAAGATGGATTCCAGCTTCTGACAGATGAAGGCCCGTCGGGCGGCCGGATCATCCAGCAGGGCGAGCTGGGCCCTGAAGACCAGCAGTTCGGCGAAGACCGAGGCGGTCTCGGCCAGGACCAGGGGGGTATCGCTGTTGTAGAGCCCCTGGCCGGCGGCAAGATACTGGTGGATCCCGTGCCCCAGTTCATGGGCCACGGTGGAGACATCGCGCAGGTGGCCAAGGTAGTTGACCATGACAAAGGGATGGAGATCGGGCACGCAGGGATGGGCAAAGGCGCCGCCCCGTTTGCCCTCGAGGACCGGAGCGTGAATCCAGCCGCGGCTGAAGAACATGTCGGCGATCTCCGCCATGCGGGGCGAGAATGCGGCAAAGGAATCGAGGATGATCCGGCGACAGGTCTCCCAGGAAACGGGCCGTTCGTCCAGGCCGGGAACCGGCGCATAGCGGTCATAATCCAGCAGTTCGTCCAGGCCGAGCAGTTCGCGTTTCAGGCGGTAATAGCGGTGCACCAGGGGGTAGCGCTTCACCACCGCCGCGATCAGGACCTCCACTGTCCGGTCGTCAAGCTCGTTGTCCAGGTTCATGGCGCTGATCCAGGAGCCGAACCGCCGCAGCCGGTCGCTGATCATCTTTTCCGCGGCAAGGGTGTTGAAGATATGGGTGAGAATGTGCAGGTTCTCCCGCAGGCCGGCGGTGAGCTCGGCCGCTGCCCGGGCGCGGACCTCCCGCTCGCCGCTGTAGAGGTCGGAGAGGACCTCCTCCTCGCTGCGGCCAGACTCCCCGAAGCGCATCCGGCCCATGAGTTTTTCGAACAGAACGTTCCATGCCGACCGGCCCACCGGCCCCAGCTCCTGCAGCAGTTCCTCTTCGGCCCGGCTGAGCTGATGAGGCGCAAACCGACGCATGGCGGCCAGATAATGGCGGTATCCTGCCAGGGCCGGACTGGCGAGCAGTGCCTCTGCCTGCTCCGCCGGCATCCGGTTCCACTCCAGACGGAAGAAGACAGTGACCCGGCCGGCGCGGGCACTGATCTCCTCGACCTTCTGGAGCAGGGCCGAGGCTGCGGCGTCATCGGTTCGGACAATGAAGTTGAGGAAGGCAAAGGTGGACAGCCGGGTGAGCAGGGTATCGAGTTCCTCCAGCTCCCTGACAAGTTCCAACAGGCCGGCTGCATCCAGGGATCCGACCCGGTCCCGCCAGGCCTCGGCCAACCGCTCGGCCCTGACCTGGACCAGCTCCATATCCCGCGCCAGGGCCGGATCGTCCACGCCTGCGTAGAGGTCGGCCAGGTTCCAGAGCACGCCGCCGGTGCCGAGATCCATACCGTCTTCCATGCTGACCTCCAGCCTCAGCTCTTCAGGAGGCCGGCGATGAACGGTCCCACGGCCGAAGGGCCCTGCTCGTCCACCAGACGGATGGTGGCGGTGCCGATGACCGCCATGTCCGCCCTGCCGGTGAGCATGGCCACGTCCTCGCGGCGGGAGATGCCGAAACCGACGGCCAGCGGCAGGTCCGTGGCCCGGCGGCACCGGCCGAGATACTCGGCAAGACCGGCGTCCATCTCGGTGGGCGCACCGGTCACGCCGCGACGGGCGACCACGTAGATGAAGCCCTGGCCCTGGTCCGCCACCTCACGCATGCGGCTATCCGTGGAGGTGGGGGTGAAGAACATGATGGGAGCAAGCCCCAGTTCGCTGCTGCGACGATGCAGATCCGCGCCTTCCTCCGGCGGCAGGTCCGGGATGATGGTACCCCGGATACCGATCCTGGCGGCATGTTCGAGAAAGGCCTCCTCACCATGGCGGAAGACGATGTTGTAGTAGGTCATGAACAGGAAATTGACCCGGGGATGGGCAGCGACCATCTCGGCGGCAAACTCGAGACAGTCCCGCACCCTGACGCCCGCGGCCAGGGCATCCTGGTTGGCCTTGAGGATAACCGGCCCGTCGGCCATGGGCTCGGAAAAGGGGATCTGCAGTTCGATGCAGTCGACGCCGTTGTCCGCCATCTGGCGGATCACCTCCCGGTTGGTCGCAAAGGAGGGATAGCCCAGCACCAGGTGGGTCATGAGGAGGATGGGTTTTTCTTCGAGACGGTGCAGCAAATCGCTTTGTAATTTCATAAGATATCCGGAATGTTCATGCCGCCGGCCAGGAAAGGGCGGCAGGCTCTTATCTCTTGCTGTACTCCTCGCCGCGGCGAATGATGAACTCCTTCCAGGAGGGATCGTCAAAGGCATGGGCAATGGTGAAGATGTCCTTGTCACCACGGCCGGACATATTGATGATCAGGGCCTGGTCGTCATCCATCTGCGGGGCCTCCTTGAAGGCCTGGACAAAGGCGTGCGCCGATTCCAGGGCCGGAATGATCCCCTCGGTCCGCATGGTGAGTGTGAGGGCGTCAAGCACCTCGCGGTCCGTGGCCGCCTCAAAGCGCACCCGGCCGGAATCACCGAGATCGGCCAGTATCGGCGAGATACCGACATAATCCAGGCCGGCGGCAATGGAATGGGTATCGAGCATCTGGCCGTCCTCGTCCTGGAGAAACATGGACCTGTAGCCCTGGGCCACGCCCGGCGCTGCCGTGTCGCCCACCATGCGCGAGGCGTGCTCGCCGGTATCGAGCCCCTTGCCACCGGCCTCGACACCGACCAACTGCACGTCGGCGTCCTCCAGGAATCCCTGGAAGATCCCCATGGCATTGGAACCGCCGCCCACGCAGGCAAAGACCCGTTCCGGCAGGCGGCCATGCTGCTCAAGGATCTGCTGCCGCGCCTCCTGGCCGATGATGGACTGAAACCAGGCCACCATCTCCGGGAACGGATGCGGACCGCAGACCGTGCCGAACACGTAGTGGGTCTCGTCCATGCTGGTTACCCAGTCACGGAAGGCCTCGTTGATGGCATCCTTGAGCGTCCGGGCACCGTCCCTGACCGGTACCACGGTGGCGCCCAGCTTTTCCATCCAGAAGACATTGGGCCGCTGCCGGGCCACGTCCTCCTCGCCCATGTAGATGGTACACTCGAAACCGAACCGGGCCGCCATGGTGGCCGTGGCCACGCCATGCTGACCGGCGCCGGTCTCGGCGATCACCCGTTTCTTGCCCATTCTCCTCACCAGCAGGCCCTGGCCCATGACGTTGTTGGCCTTGTGGGCCCCGGTGTGGTTGAGATCCTCGCGCTTGATGAAGATCCGGCCGCCGCCGAAATGACGGCTCAGGTTCTCGGCCAGGGTGAGCGGTGTCGGCCGGCAGGAATAGTTCCCCATCAGTTCCACGTATTCCTTCCAGAAGGCGGGATCCCGGCGGGCATCCTCGTAGGCCTGCCGCAGTTCGACAAAGGTCTGGTGAAGCACCTCGGGGATGTAGGTTCCTCCCCAGCGGCCAAAGTATCCTTTTTTCATACGATCGGTATCCATTGAAAATAATGTACCAGTTCAGCAGCACGCACAGCTGACGTGCTGCTGAACTGTTACAAAAAGTCGTTATTGTTTCAACGTGTTGCTGTTGCGGCGAACTGTTACAGAATAATGGCAAGAGTCCCTGTATTTCCAAGGTAACCCCTCGCGGGATGCCTAACCATTGGTTTTTCCGAGCTGTCCGCCCGCCAGCACGCCCCGGCAGGCAACGGCGAAATCTTCCGGGAAATGGCTGCTGATGAACCGGAGCTGGGCCTCGCTGAAGGCACCCATGGACCAGGGCAGCTTGGGCAGGAACGAATAGAGGAGCCGCTGGCCGTTGTCCAGGCCGAGACGTCTGGGGTATTCAATGGACGAGACCATGCGCGCCCCGAGCCCGGCAAGGACATGCTGGGCCATGAGGATTCCGCTGTCGATGGAGGCCCGCACGCCGCTGTCCGCCTCGATCACATTGCCCACCGGCCCCTGGTCACTGTCCGCGATCACCATCAGCTGCAACTCCCACTGCGAGACCTGGGCCTTGGGTACGAAGAGCAGGACATTGTCATCCTCCCAGACCACCAGGCTGCTCTCGCCCTCCCCCCCGTCGGTGCGCCGGTTGCCGCGGATGGCGGCAAGAAAATCGGTGAAGAAATCCCGCCCGTGTTCCTCCCTGTAGGCACGGACCGTATCGGCCACCAGGTCGCCGCAGGAGTAGCTGTCCATGGTGCCGCCATCGGTCAGCCCGACCTTGGCGGGGACCATGGCATACTGCTGGTGGATCATCTGGTGGGAGGCATGCAGACGGCAGCCGGAACCGGAAAAATCATAGCCGAAGTTCCAGCCCCAGAGGGTTGCGGTATGCAGCCTCGCGTCCGGGGCGGCCGCTGCCTGCAGGATCCTGACACGCAGTTCCTCGAGCTCTTGCTCGCGCAGGCTCCGCCGGCGGACCGGGATCTCCAGTCCCAGTTGTGCGGCCAGGGTGACGTAGATCCGCTGGTAATAGAGGTGGCGCAATCCCCGCATGTCACCGGGCGAGAGGTCGGCGGTGGCATAGCGGATGCAGTCGTTGGCCATGTTCGCCGCAAAATGGCCCCAGGGGATGTAGGAATTGCGGCGCAGGTACTCGAAGACATGGCTGCCGTCCTTCTCCCATTCGCCCACGATCTCGCTTGCTCCCTGCACCCCGGGCCGCAGGACCATGACCTCCTTGTAGGTGTCGGGAAGAAAGGGATTGTTGGCTATGGTCTCGAACAGTTCAAAGTCATCGATCTCGGCCCGCACCCCTCCACCTTTGACCTTCTGGTAGCGCAGGCCCATGGGATGGCCATCCTCTCCCATCACCATCCGGCAACAGCCCCGGGCCAGCAGGACCAGTTCCTCGGGATCCGTGGAGTTGGCGGCAAGATCATAGAGCAGCGGCCGCGGCAGCTCGGCAAATACCTTGCGCGCCTGGTCAAGGTCCAGGTGATTGCCCAGGAGCTGGAGAAGCGAACAATCGGGCCGCGGCCTGATGCGGATGGAGGCAGGGTCTCCGGCCCTGGCCCGGGCCCAGACGGAATCGATGTAGGTGGTGCCGCGAAAGCTGAAGGCATTGGCGATCTCGTAGATCCAGCGCGCCGCCTCCTCCCTGACATCGTGTTCGGGAAAATTGCGCCGATTGTCGACCTCGGTCCCGTCCGCCAGGCGGCCAAGGGCACCGACGGCGTCCCCGTGCCGGAGGTTGACCACCTCGTAGAAGGGTTTATGCACGCCGACACGGAAGGTGCCGGCCGGAGTAACAGATGTATGGACCATTTTCACCGACCAGGAAGGACGCAGGCTGCAATGACCGGCCGGACCGTCCCCGGCTGCAAAGTCCCGTGCCCGACCGCGGACGGCGACATGCCGAGGGTGACGGACCCCGAGAGAAAATTCATTGCACCCTTTTCTTTTTTCTGTGCATAATAGACTAATCCTTGAGAGAATTCATCATCATTTCGCCAGACGATTCAAAAGCGCCGCAGGAGGCAGCCAGACAGCCGACATGGGTTTTCCAAAGATAACATTCCGGGTCACGGAAACCCGCCACTGCCCCATGTACCGCTACGGTGATATCTTTGCCATCTCGGGAATAGCCATCTGCATGGAGAGCGAGGGAGACAACTCCTTCATCAGCACCACGGTGGTGCATTCGCCTGCGGGCCGGGAACATTGCAAGATCCTCAGCAGCGACCTGACCAGGATCATCATCGAGTACGAACGGGCCGACCAGATCCCCGACTGCATGATCACCTGCTCCGGCTGCACCGGTTCCATCAGGCTGGAGCACCAGCGCGGCCTGCCGGCCGAAGAGGAGGAAAGCGGTGGTGGCAGCAACCAGATCGCCGGCATCATGCACCTGCTGAGCAATTTTTCGTTTTTCCGGAATATTGACCAGAACAACCTCAACGCGGTGATCAAGTTCTTCAACCTGCGGCGATTTACAAAGAACGAGATCATCATACGCAAGGGGGATCCCGGCGGCAATCTCTTCATCATTGTCTCCGGAACCGTGGAGATCCTCAATGACGCCGGCATCTCCATCACCAGGCTGGGCAGGGGCGAGGTGTTCGGCGAGATGAGCCTGATCTGCGAGGAGAACATCGGCGCCACGGTCCAGGCCGTGGAAGACTGCGACATCATCTACACCGAACATAAACGGTTCAGAAAGATCCTGCAGCAGTATCCCTCCCTGCAGCTCTACTTCACCCAGCTCCTGGCCAAACGGCTGTCCGATTCCAACCGGATCCGTTCCGACGACTATGCCTCGGGCATGATCGGCAAACTCGAGGAGATCCCGCCCGAGGCGCTTTTCCAGACCCTGAACGTCAACAACAAGACCGGCATTCTCACCATCACCCAGCTCCCCAAGGGAACGGCCAGGTTCTCCCTGCGCCAGGGCGCGCTGATCAAGGCATCCTATGCCGGCCATAAGGGCGAGGCCGCCTTCTACGAGATCCTGCGCGAAAAGAAAGGCCGCTTCAAGTTCACCCCCGGCCTGCCGCCGGAAGACTTCGACGTCCCGGAAATCGGCTACTTCATGAAACTCCTCATGGAGGGCCTGCAGCGTATCGACGAGCAGGCCGTGCCCAAGGTCAACTGATCCTTAGGTGACAAACCGCTTATTCCGGATATCTGAATTTTTCTTATTTCCGGAAAATACCACTCCTTCCAGGCCATTTCCCTCCAGTTCACCAGGTGGCACCTCACCACCACCCGTCCAGACAACGTCCTGAAATAACAGGAAACTCCAGAAAACATTCCCTGTAAGGCTTTCTGGTTCCCGGTTTGCATGAAATCCATACAAAAGCGGCGCGCAACAGTTCACCTATATCGGCAACCACCTACAAACCGGATATTTTTACAGCGGGACTGTCGGGCCATCTCCCCGGGCCACACGGCAGGAACACGTCAGAGCAACTGCTGATTGTCTTGCCATTGCCCGGGATCGCCGGTATAGTCGCCGCAGGCGGAAATTCTTCCGGCTTCTTGCCAGGATGGAGAAAAAAAGGAGGAACAGTATATGAAGAACGTCTTGATGGCTGTCGCGGCAGCAGCGACCCTCAGCCTCTGCTGGATGAGCTGGCCGGGCCAGGCCGGCGCCTGGGGCATGCGGGGCGGCGGTATGGGTGGAGGTATGGGCGGAGGTATGGGCGGAGGCTGGGCCTCCCACCATGTCCACTGGTACGAGGAATGGGGGCCCAAGCTGGGCAACAGGTGCTTCACCTGCCATGACGGGCACCCCTCCAGGCGCACGGTCAACTATTCCCACTGCATCCCCTGTCACAGTCCCGACGGCCAGTATGACGGCGTCAACGACCCGGAGATCGGTGCCAGGTACAACTGGAGCCAGGGTGCCTCACGCGTCTACGACGACACGGGCCATCTCAGGCCAGGCAAGGAGAAATGGTGCCTGGGCTGCCACGACGATGGCAGGGCGGTGATCAACGAGGTCCCGGCACCCAATATCGCCGGAAAAACCATGAGCGGTGACTGGAGGTCTCCCGCCGCAGTGGTGGAGAGTGACTTCCCCGGTGCAGCCAACCTGCTGGATGGAGACACCGACACGGGCAACGTGGCCAGCGACGGGACCTACATCATCTTTGACCTGGGCGAGGTGACCGACATCTCCCATGTCAGGTTCTTCACCACCGCGGACCAGGAAAGCCAGTGGCAGGTCTACGGCAGCACCGATACCGGCAACTGGACCAGGATCCTGCTCGGCCAGTCGATCATCTTCGCTGCGCCCGCCTGGAAGACCGGTCCGGACAACGGCTGGAATGCATCCCGCCTGGACCTCTTCATTCCGGTACGTTATCTCAAGCTGGTCCGGGTCAGTCCGTGGCCGCTGACAGTCAATTCCCTGTGCGAGTTCCAGTACAAGAAGGACCTCTCCTATGGCTACTTTGTCAATGGCCACAAGATCGGCTGCGACAACTGCCATGACATCAGGAGCAGTCACATCGACTCCCTGGCGCGGACCTACCAGGCAGACCAGGCCAACTACAGTACCGGTTACCGTCTGGTGCAGGTGGAAACCGACGGCGGGACGGTTCCTGCCATGGAGATACCGCGCACCGGCTGCAACGCGAAGGAGGACCTGGCCACCACCAATGATTTCGCCCTCTGCTTTTCCTGCCATGACCGCAGCAAGGTGCTTGGTGACAGCACTTCACCGGGCGAGATGTTCCAGTATCCACTGCAGACCAACTTCCGCAACGACAGCCACGTGGACGAAAACGGCAATGTCGTCAATGAACATCGCCGCCATATCCTGGGCCGGGGGTACTGCGGCAATGACCCGGTCTGGGACTCCGACTGGGACGGCGTGCCGGACTCTCCCATGAGCTGCACGGCCTGCCACAATGTCCACGGCTCGCCCTCACCGGCCATGGCGCGGCACGGGGAACTGACCAGTACCCCGGGCACGGAGGACAAGGTCCCCATGATCAACCTCCGGTACCTGGATGCCAGCGGCCGGCCGGACGGTGACCTGCGCAACCTCATGGACAGCACGGGCGGGGTCACCCAGTTTTACGGCCCTGGCCCGGGTACCCCGGACAAGAACAGCACCTGCAAGATGTGCCACAATGACAAGATCAGCTACCAGCGTACACCGGTGGATGTGGACCATGGCCTGATCCGGCCTTAAGTCCTGCAAGCCGGTCCCCATCCGGCAATCGTATCTGCGGCAGCATGGAGGCGTCATCTCCATGCTGCCGCTTTTTTTTTGCCCTGCACAGACCAATTTGTTCCCTGCCTTCCTTTTTGTAGCATTCCCAACAATATCGTTTCCTGCCGCCAGCCGGGCCCCGACAGCAATACTCCGTTCAACATACTGTAATAACTTAAGATATAACAAACATCCTCCCATTGCACACCTCTTGCTGTAGGAACAGCACACAGGACATCATACGTCTCATCTCAAGGGGAACAGCATGGAAGCCATCGCACTGCCGGATCGACAGAACCATATCCACCGCAAGGGTGAGGCACCCTTTGCCATCAGATGCAATTCCGATTCCCTGGCCGGCGCGGTCAGCCAGCGGGCCTGTGTTTTCTGCGGCTCGCGGGTCGTTCTCTACCCCATAGCCGACGCCCTGCACCTGGTGCACGGTCCCATCGGCTGCGCCGTCTATACCTGGGACATCCGGGGCGCGCTCTCCTCGGGACCGGAGCTGCACCGTCTTTCCTTTTCCACCGACCTGCAGGAGCTGGACGTGATCTTCGGTGGCGAGAAAAAACTGTACCGGGCCCTGATGGAGCTCATCGAACGTCATGCTCCCAAGGCCGCCTTTGTCTACTCCACCTGTATCGTCGGCATCATCGGCGACGATCTGGACGCGGTCTGCCGGCAGGTTGAGGAAGAGACCGGCATTCCGGTCATTCCTGTCCGGTCCGAAGGATTCAAGGGCAACAAGCGGGCCGGCTACCAGGCGGCCTGTGATGCCATGGCCCGACTGATCGGCACCGGAGACACGGCAGGAATCTCGCGATTTTCCGTCAATATCCTGGGAGATTTCAACCTGGCCGGCGAGATCTGGATGATCCGCGACTACTACCGGCAGATGGGCGTCGAGGTGGTGGCCAATATCACCGGCGACGGCCGCGTCGAACACCTCCGCCGGGCCCATGGCGCCGCCCTCAACGTGGTCCAGTGTTCCGGTTCCACCATGCAGCTCGCTGACATGATGGAAAAGAAGTACGGCACCCCCTCCCTGCGGGTCTCCTACTTCGGTATCGAGGACATGTCCGAGGCCCTGTACGACATTGCCCGCTTCTTCATGAAGAAGTATCCGGACGATCCGGAGGCCGCGGCCATCATGGAGCGTACCCGCGAGCTGGTGCGCCGGGAGGTGGCGGCCCTGCTGCCGCAACTGGAAGAATATCGCCGGGCGCTCTCGGGCCGGAAGGCGGCCATCTACGTGGGCGGATCATTCAAGGCATTCTCGCTGGTCAAGGCCTTCCGCCTGGTGGAGATGGATGTGGTCCTGGTGGGGTCCCAGACCGGAACCCCGGAAGATTACGCTGAACTGGCCGCGATCACCGATCCCGGCACCATCATCGTCGACGATGCCAACCCCCTGGAGCTGACCTCGTTTCTCAAGGAAAAAGGTGTGGATGTCTTTGTCGGCGGCGTCAAGGAGCGGCCCATCGCCTACAAGCTGGGGATCGGTTTCTGTGATCACAACCATGAACGGAAAGAGGCCCTGGCCGGTTTCACCGGTATGCTCAACTTCGCCCGCGAGGTCTACTCCTCGGTCATGAGTCCGGTCTGGCGTTTCGTGCCGGGCCGAGCAGACAGCGGGCACTCCGTAACCACCTGAACATACAGGAGACAGATCCATGGGCAAAAAGACACCCGACTTCATCTCCACCACCAATGCCTGCAAGCTCTGCCGGCCGCTGGGCGCCTGCCTGGCCTTCAAGGGAATGGAAGGCACCGTACCCTACCTGCACGGTTCCCAGGGCTGCGCCACCTATATGCGCCGCTACATCATCAGCCACTACAACGAGCCCATCGATATCGCCTCGTCCTCGCTGTCGGAAAAACATGCCGTCTACGGCGGCGGTCCCAATCTCAAGCTGGGCCTGACCAATGTGGCGAAAAAATACCGGCCGCAGATGATCGGCATCGCCACCACCTGTCTCACCGAGACCATCGGCGACGACGTGGCCATGTATCTCGAGGAATACCGACGGGACACCGAGGGTTCGGTGGGATTGCCGGACCTGGTCCACGTCGCCACGCCCAGCTACGCCGGCACCCACATGGAGGGATTCCACGGTGCGGTACGCCAGGTCCTCGCCCGGAAGGCGGAAGGTGGACCCGGTAACCGAACCATCAACCTGCTGCCCGGTTTCGTCTCTTCGGCAGATTACCGATATCTCAAAGAGATCATGGCAGATTTCGGACTTGACTGCACCATGCTTCCCGATCTCTCCGAGACCATGGACGGCCCTGCCCGCCTGGAGTACGAAAAGATACCTGCCGGCGGCACCCCTCTGGCCGCGATCGGTGCCATGGGCAGGGCCAGGGCCACCATCGAGTTCGGACGTACCCTGGGGGAACAGGAGGGTGGCGGCAGCCTTCTGACAGAGCGCTTCGGCATCATCAACCACCGGCTGGGACTGCCCATGGGCATCCGGGAGACCGATCGTTTCTTTTCCCTGCTCGCCGAGCTCTCCGGCCGTCCCATGCCGGCAAAATACAGGGATGAACGGGGCCGGCTGGTGGATGCCTACGTGGATGGCCACAAATACGTGTTCGGCAGACGGGCCATCATCTACGGCGAAGAAGACCTGGTGGTCGGGCTCTGCGCCCTCCTCGCCGAGATGGGTATCCGGCCGGTCCTCTGCGCCTCGGGCGGCACCTCGGGCCGACTTGCCGAAGGGGTTGCCGCGGTGAGCGGTGATATCCTTGCCGAACAGCCGCAGGTCCACGAGGGCATGGATTTCTTCGAGATCAGCGACATGGCCGAAGAGCTCGCGCCGGATCTCATCGTCGGTCACTCCAAGGGTTATCCCCTCGCACGGCGGCTGGATATTCCCCTGATCCGGGTCGGTTTTCCCATCCACGACCGGGTGGGCGGCCAGCGTATCCTCCACCTGGGCTACCGGGGCGCGCAGCAGCTCTTCGACACCGTGACCAACGCCCTGATCGCCAGGAAGCAGGACGAGTCTCCGGTGGGCTACTCCTATATGTAATGGAGAATACCGGTCCGGAGAGCCGGCCTGCACAGGACGCCCCAGGAAGCCCAATCGTTCGCACACACAGCAACATATTTGAATTACAATATTTTTCCGTAACAGATTGTCGTCTTTTTTTATCTCACAAAAGGAGCATCCCATGACAGCCAGCATTGACTTCAACCGCCACCCCTGCTTCAACGCCAAGGTCAAGGGACAGTATGGCCGGGTCCACCTGCCGGTGGCGCCGAAGTGCAATATCCAGTGCAACTACTGCAACCGCAAGTACGACTGTGTCAACGAATCCAGGCCCGGTGTGACCAGCACTGTACTCACCCCTGCGCAGGCCCTGCGCTACATGGGCAAGGTGCTGGAAAAGGAGCCCAGGATATCGGTGGCCGGCATTGCCGGCCCGGGCGACCCGTTCGCCAATGCGGAAGAGACCCTGGAGACCATGCGCCTGATCCGGAAAAACTTTCCGCAAACCATCCTCTGCCTGGCCTCCAACGGCATGGACCTGGCGCCGCACGTTCCGGAACTGGCAGAGATCGGGGTCTCCCATGTCACGGTGACCGTGAATGGCGTTGACCCGGAGGTCACCGCCCGGATCTACTCCTGGGTCCGCGACGGCAAGATCCTCTACCGGGGCGTCCAGGGTGCGGAACTGCTGCTTGCCCGCCAGACCGCCGCCATCAAGGCCCTCAAGCAACACGGCATCACGGTCAAGATCAACACCATTGTCATCCCGGGCGTCAACGACCACCATATCATGGAGGTGGCAAAGACCATGCAGGAGCTGGGGGCCGATCTGCTCAACTGCATGGCCATGTTTCCCAACGCCGGCACCCGGTTCGAGGACATCGTCGAACCGTCCCGATCCGAGATGGCCGAAATCCGCAACCAGGCCGAAGCGTTCCTGCCCCAGATGCGTCACTGCACCCGCTGCCGCGCCGACGCCGTCGGCCTGCTGGACGAGGACCGCACCGACGAGATGCGGGGCTGCCTGTCCGCATGCGCCAGCCTCCCCTCGACCACGGAAATCGCCAGGCCCTACGTGGCCGTGGCGACCCTGGAAGGCGTGCTCGTCAACCAGCATCTCGGCGAGGCGACCCGGTTCCAGGTCTGGAAGGAGGATGGCAACGGCGGCTACGGCCTGGTGGAAGAACGGCCGGCCCCGCCACCGGGGGGCGGCGTGCGGCGCTGGCAGACCATCGGCAGGATCCTGGGCGACTGCCGCGCCATCCTGGTCTGTGATCTCGGCGAAACCCCGGGAAGAATACTGAAGGAAACAGGGATCCGGCCAATCACCATGACCGGCTTCATCGAACAGGGCCTGAGGGCGGTCTACACGGGCAAGGGACTGACCAGCCTGCAGGCAAGGATGCGCAAATGCGCCTCCAAGGGCGCCTGCGCCGGTGGTGGTGGCGGCTGCGGCTGAAGGAGACCCGATCGTGCCGGCTGCAAACGAACCTCCAGCTTCCGGGCCGGACAGGTTGATCCGCCGAATACACCGGACCGGGCTCTTCAGCCTCTTCGCCATCCTGGCCCTGCTGCCGCATACCGGCCAGGCGGCACGACCCCTGGTGGTGGCGGTGGCGGCAAACTTTGCCCCGGCCGTGGAGGAGATCGGCGCTCTCTTCACCAGGGAAAGCGCCATACCGGTACAGACCACGGTCTCCTCCAGCGGCCGGCTCTATGCCCAGATCAGCAACAGGGCCCCGTTCGACATTTTCTTTTCTGCTGATTCCCGGAGGCCGCAACTGCTCTTTCAACAAGGCCTGTGCGAGCGTCCCGAGGTCTATGTCAGAGGCAGGGTCGTGCTCTGGAGCCGCGACCGCGACCTGTGTGCCGGGGCCGGCAACTGGCAGGATCTCCTGAAGACCGGCGCAGGGAGAACAGGGATCCCCAACCCCGAACTTGCCCCCTACGGCGAGGCGGCCCGGCAGGCATTGATCCGCGCCGGCCTGTGGGACCGGCTGCAGGAGCGACTGGTATTTGCCGCCAACGTTGCCCGGAGCTTCCAGTATGCGGCCACCGGCGCGACCCGCCTCTCCTTCATCTCGGCATCGCTCGCCACCACCGCCGCCGGAACCGGAGGCTGCTTCCTGCCCCTGGACGAGGCGAAACCGGTGGCCCAGGCGGTCTGTGTGGTCAGCGCCTCGAAAAACAGGGAGGCGGCCAGGGCCCTGGTCCGGTTTCTCCGCAGGAATCCTGCCGCATCCACCCTGGAGCGCTATGGCTACGAACGGCCCTGAACGACCGCCGGAGATCGCACGAGCCCAGCCGCACGCCATCTGCACCCTTCATCTTTCCAGTAAAGGCGGCAGGATAACAACGAACTTCTGACTTCTGATTTCTGTTATGGATCTGACCCCACTCTACCTGTCGGCCAAACTGTCCCTGATCAGCACAGTCATCCTCCTTTGCGTTGCCATGCCGCTTGCCGCCCTGCTGGTCTTTGTCCGTTTCCCGGGGCGTTTCCTGGCCGACAGCCTGGTCAACCTGCCCCTGGTCCTGCCGCCCACGGTGCTCGGATTCTACCTCCTGCTGATCATGGGACCGGACGGGCCGGTGGGCAGGGCATGGGCCGCGCTTTCCGGCGGGACCATGGTCTTCACCTTTGGCGGCATCGTCCTGGCCGCCATGGTGCACAGCCTGCCCTTTGCCGTACAACCGCTGAAGACCGCATTCGAAAAGATCGACCGCCGCCTGCTGGAGATGGCCGACGTGCTGGGCAGCTCGCCGGTTGCTGTCTTTTTCCGGGTCATCCTGCCCAATGCCACCGGCGGCATTGCCGCCTCGGCCGTGCTGGCCTTTGCCCATACCATGGGCGAGTTCGGTGTCATCCTGATGGTGGGCGGCTCCATACCGGGCCGTACCCGGGTGGCATCCATCGCCATCTTTGAATATGTCGAGGCCATGCGCTACCGGGAGGCCGCCGTGCTCTCTCTCATCCTGGTAATCATCAGCTATACCATTCTTCTGCTGGTCAATTACCTGAACAGGAATTCCCGCCATGTTTGAAGCCCACATTCTCAAGAAACGCGAACGGTTCACGGTGGATGTCAGACTGTGCTGTCCCGCAGGTGAACTCCTGGTCCTGACCGGCCCCTCGGGCTCGGGCAAGACCACAGTGATCCGTACCCTGGCCGGCCTTGAACGGCCGGACGCCGGATACATCAGGTACAGGGAAAGGTACTGGTTCAGTACAGAGGAACGGATCCTGCTGAAGCCCCGTCAGCGCAGAGTGGGCTATGTCTTCCAGGAACATACCCTGTTCCCTCACCTGACGGTGGCGAAAAATATTGCCTATGGGTGCCGGGATCCGCGGCGTGTCGATGAACTCCTCTCCATGCTCCATATCCGTCACCTGGCCCGCAGCAGGCCGCATGAGATATCGGGCGGCGAACGGCAGCGTGCCGCCCTGGCCCAGGCCCTGGCCACCGACCCGCAGGTCCTGCTCCTCGACGAGCCGTTTTCGGCCCTGGACGGAGGAACCCGCGCCCTTTTGCGCGCGGAACTGAAAAGACTGCAGAACCGCCTCCGGCTCCCCGTCATCATGGTCACCCACGATGCGGACGAGGCACGCCAGCTCGGCGACCGTCACATCCATCTCTGCAGGGGTGCGGCAACCGAGCCCGCCACCCGGGAGAACGCTCTGCCCCTGTTGCCCGCCGCCTCCTCCCTGCCTGTCTGAAAAGCGAGTAACAGTTCAGCAGCACGCCATCTGCACGCGCTCGCGCCTTGCCGCATAGCGGCCAGGCGCGATCACGCACAGCTTACGTACTGCAGAACTGTTACAAAAAGTCGTTATTCTTCAAACAGGTTGCCACCGGCGGTGCACTGTTGCAAAAGCGAAAAGACCGCAGTGCGTAAAAGTCATGCGGGCGACCGCCGTCTCCCCACTGCTCCGGCCACGGTTCACCCTCGTTGCACTGCTCTGCGGTACCGCATGCTTCCTTGCTGTTTCAGCGATATTCCGGTCGCTTGAGATTGAACTTCTTCATCCGGTAGCCTATCTGCCGCTGGGTCAGGCCCAGTTCCCGTGCCGCCCTGGCCTGCACCCAGCCATTACGGATCAGGGCCTCCCGGACCTGTTCCCGCTCGATCTCCTCCAGGGACTTTCTGACCGTTGTCGTCTGTGCCTGACCGCTGGCCGCGTCCGGCGGCCCGGCCCCGGCCCCCGCACCATAGGAAGGGGGAGCGGCTGCGGCCGGAGGGGCGGCAACCGTTTTGGCCTGGTGGCGGAAGAAATGGTCCGGCAGGTCCTCCACCCGCAGGATGTCATCGGTGGAGAGGATCACCAGCCGTTCCACCAGGTTCTGCAGTTCGCGCACGTTGCCCGGCCAGTCGTAGGAGGTGAGATAGTCAAGAAAATCCCTGGACATGCGGATCTTCTTCCTGTTGCGCTTGTTGCTGAGCCCCAGGAAATGGTCCAGGAGCAGGGGGATATCCTCGCGTCGGGCACGCAGTGGCGGCAGGACAATGGGGACCACGTTGAGCCGGTAGTAGAGATCGTTTCTGAATCTGCCTTCGGCCACGGCATCCTCCAGACTGACATTGGTGGCAGCAACGATTCGTACATCCACGGTCATGGTCCGGCTGGAACCGAGCCTTTCAAACTGCTGCTCCTGCAGGACCCGCAGCAGCTTCGCCTGCAGGGACATGGGCATCTCACCGATCTCGTCCAGGAACAGGGTGCCGGTATCGGCCAGCTCGAAGCGACCTGCCCTGGTGGAACCGGCGCCGGTGAAGGCCCCTTTCTCGTGGCCAAAGAGCTCGCTTTCAAGCAGGGTCTCGGGCAGGGCGGCACAGTTGATCTTGACAAAGGGCCTGCTGCGCCTCGGCCCGGCCTCGTGGATGGCACGGGCCACCAGTTCCTTGCCCGTGCCCGATTCGCCAAGGAGCAGGACCGTGGCCCTGCTCGGCGCCACCCGCTCGATGGACCAGAAGACCTCCTGCATGGGCTTGGAGTGGCCGATGATGAAATGCTGGCGGTGACGGTCGTGGAGCTGGGCCCTGAGGCTGAGGTTCTCCTGGACCAGTTTCTGCCGGTCCTTGCGGATGGCCCGGTTCAGGCTCAGGAACTGGGCGATCAGGGTGGCGACGACACTCAGGAAACGGACATCCTCCTCAAAGGAGACATCCATGCCAAAGAGCCGGTCCACGCTGAGCACCCCCACGGGCACCTCACCCAGCACCACCGGCACGCCGATGAAGGAGATGGTCCTCTTGGTATAGTCATTGCGGGCGCCGGTACGATTCAGGAACAGGGGCTCACTGGAGACGTCGGGAACAATGAAGGGCGAAACCGTGCTGAAGACCTGGCCGTAGATCCCCTCGTCGAGGCCGTAGACCCCCCGCTGTTCCTCCTCCACGCTGAGCCCGTAGGAGGCACGGATGGTGAGATGCCGGTTCTCTTCGTCGAGCAGGGCAAGGGTGGCCCGCTCCATGCGCAGGGTGTCATGGAGCACCTTCAGGATCGCCGACAGGGCGGTATCGAGATGCACGGCCGAGCCGATGAGCTGCACGATACGATAGAGTGCCTTGAGCTCGAGGGTTGCGGTGGTGGATCGCTCCCGGATGGAGGAGGTCGTTGTCGTTCTCATATCAGAAACCAGAAGAATTGACGCCTGCGGTGATGGGCAAGGACGGGTTCCGGCAGGTTGGCTCCATTTCCCTTTGTTTGCTGCGGACCTGACCACATTGATTTGCTCAGGCCTTGTCGGCGTTTACCACCTGCTGAAATTGCAAAATACATTCCCGCCCCAGCCTGACTTTTCTCCTCTTCCCCCAACATCCTGCTGCCGACACATGGGGTTTCGCCCGGCCCAGGGAACAGACTGCTGCGGCAACTTGCACAAGAATGACGATGTTCAGGCACGATACCGGAACAACATCCACAGCCCCGGCCCACCCCTTGCTGCGCGCACATCACCCCGACAAACGCCGAAGCATACCTTCAGCCCTGATTTCACATCCTGCCGATGCCGGGATAACCAGTAGCGAACAGCCATTTTTTAACAATCTTGAAAATTTCAGGAACAGAAAAGAGCGACTGTTTACAAAATTGTTGCTACATTCCGCCGATGAGCTGGCAACAGGGCCGATTCCGAGACGTATGGGTCCGGAATTCAGCCCCATATCGCTACCTACTCCCCATGGCACATATAGTGAATGAACGTTGTGCAAACATGCAAGCCGGCGTCGCCATCAGCCGGATAACTTGTGTCCACAGGCAGTTCCGCCCGGACAGGCGACAGGAACAGAGGTATGAACAGCAATTTTTCAGGAATCATCGATTCCACCCTGCGCGAAGGGGAACAGGCGCCCGGGGTGAGGTTCTGTTGCCGCGACAGAACCGCCCTTATCAGGGCACTGCTGGCCGTGGGGGTCGACGAGATCGAGCTGGGCATTGCCTCCCCTGCCAATGACCACATCCCGGGGCTGATGGCCGAGACACGGCGCCTGGCCGAAGGCGGCTGCCGCCTGGCGCTGTGGAGCCGCTGCCGGCCGGAAGACATCGCTTTTGCCGCCCGTTGCCGCCCGGATGTGCTCTCCCTCTCCATACCGGTTTCTGACCTGCATATCAGCCAGCGCCTGCGACGGGACCGGGCCTGGGTCCTGCGGACCGTGGCCGCATCCATCCACCAGGCCCGCAGCCTGGGCATGGAGCGGGTGGCGCTGGGCCTGGAGGACGGCAGCCGGGCCGACCAGGACTTCCTCCTTCAGGTGGCAGAGACCGCCGCCACAAGCGGCGCCTTCCGGGTCCGCCTGGCTGACACGGTGGGCATCTGTTCCCCCGGCGCCATCACCGCCCTTGTCCGGAAATTACGCGGAACGGTGGACATCGATATCGGGGTCCACTGTCACAATGATTTCGGCATGGCAACGGCCAATTCCATTGCCGCCCTCGAGGCGGGCGCAGCCTGGCTCGACGCCACGGTGCTCGGCATAGGTGAACGGGCCGGCAACTGCCGCCTTGAGGAGGTGATCGGGTTCCTGGCCCTGCAACAGGGCAGCAACCGCTACCGGCCGGAACAGCTCCCCCGCCTGTGCCGCCTGCTGGCCGGGGCAGCAGGGCTGACCATCGCCGGCAACCATCCCCTGGTGGGCAGGGAGCTCTTCACCTGCGAAACCGGCCTGCACCAGCATGGCCTGGCCGTGAACCCCGCCACCTACGAACCCTATGATCCCGGTCGGGTCGGGGCACAACGGCAACTGCTCTTCGGCCTGAAAACCGGTACACGGGCGATCCACCTCCAACTGGCCAGCCAGGGCATCGAGCTCTCACAGCGGCAGCTGCAGCACCTGGTCTCTTCGGTCCGCGCAGGCGGTGAACCTCTGGACAGAGAGCAGCTCCTGCTCCTGGCCTCCCGCCGGGAGACGTAAAAATTCCGTATCGCAAAGCAGTTGCCGACATTGACGACCGCCATCGGCAACGACCTTGAACTGCCGCTTCATGCACCTTCCCTTTCGCCCTGTGGAACGGTTCACCGGCAACCACCTAAAAAGACCGATACTTTTGCCACACCCTGTGCCGCATCCCTGCGCAGAGCGGCCCGCCTCCCCTCCGACCCGGCCACGGCAGACAGGATTATCCTCCTGATCCTGTGTTTTTTCTCCATACATGGACCCACAGAATTGTCACATCCCTACCTTTTTGTGCCCTTGTGGACATTCCTGGTCCCCCGGGGATCGGCCCGAGCTGTGGCAACGGTGTCACGTTCATCACAACTTATTGGAATAAAAAGATATTTTCTTTTGCGCCATCCATGGCACACCCTTTGCCATTCCCAGGGGCAGAGGGAACGAATTCCCCGCAGTCCGGCAACAACAGCAACCGGAACATATCCGGATGAACCATCCTATTTCAGACAGGAGGAAGAACCAATGAGGAAAGTGGCTATCTACGGCAAAGGCGGCATCGGCAAGTCCACCACCACCCAGAACACGGTGGCCGGCCTGGTGGAGATGGGCAGGAAGGTGATGGTGGTCGGCTGTGACCCCAAGGCCGATTCCACCCGGCTGCTGCTGGGCGGGCTGGCCCAGAAATCGGTGCTTGACACCCTGCGCGAGGAAGGCGAGGACGTGGAACTCGAGGATATCCGCAAGGCAGGCTACGGCGGTACCTGGTGCGTCGAGTCGGGCGGGCCCGAGCCCGGAGTCGGCTGTGCCGGCCGCGGCATCATCACCTCCATCAACATGCTGGAATCCCTGGGCGCCTATGACGAGGACGAAGAACTGGACTATGCCTTCTATGACGTTCTCGGTGACGTGGTCTGCGGCGGTTTTGCCATGCCGATCCGCGACGGCAAGGCCCAGGAGATCTACATCGTCTGCTCGGGCGAGATGATGGCCATGTACGCGGCCAACAACATCAGCAAGGGTATCACCAAGTTTGCCCAGTCAGGCGATGTCCGCCTGGGCGGGCTGATCTGCAACTCGCGCAAGGTGGACAACGAAAAGGAGATGATCGAGAAATTCGCCGAACGGCTCGGCACCCAGATGATCTACTTTGTCCCCCGTGACAATGACGTGCAGCGGGCCGAAATCAACCGCCAGACCGTGATCCAGTGGAAACCCGATGCCCCGCAGGCAGGGGAATACCGGGGACTGGCCAAGGCCATCGACGAAAACGACAACTTTGTCATTCCCACACCACTCGAGATCGAGGAGCTGGAGGAGCTGCTCATGGAATTCGGGCTCATGAACTGATCCCTGCAACACGCCAACACCCACTACAACCTGCGGTGAAAACCGGCGCCAGGGGCCCGATCCTCCGGACGGGCCGCTTTCCGGTTTTCCCCGATTGCCAATGGAGAACACCACCATGCTTATGATCAGAGCCATTGTCCGACCGGAAAAGACCGATGCCATCCTCGCCGCCCTGATGGATGCCGGCTTTCCGGCCGTCACCAAGTACTCGGTCGCCGGCCGCGGCAAACAGCGGGGCATCAAGATCGGCGACATCACCTACGACGAGATTCCCAAGACCATGCTCATGTCCGTTGTCGGCGACGATGACAAGGATTTCGTCATCCAGACCATCATGGACACCGCCCGCACGGAAGACAAGGGGGCCTTTGGCGACGGCAAGATCTTTGTCAGCCAGGTGGAGGAGGTCTACACCATCAGCTCGGGGCTCAAGGAAGTCTCCGCCCCGGACGAGGAGGTCGCGGCATGAAGGAAGTCATAGCGGTCGTGCGCATCAACATGATGAACCAGACCAAGAAGGCCCTGGACGAAGCCGGTATCGACGCCTACTTCGCGCGCGAGGCCCAGGGGCGCGGCAAGGGGTTTGTCAACCCCATGGTCCTGGAGGGCGCGGAACAGGGATACGAGGAGGCGGCCTCCATTCTCGGCGAAAAGGGCAAGCTCTATCCCAAGCGGATCATCACCGTTGTCGTCGAGGACTCCCGCGTCGACGACGTGGTGCAGGCGCTCATCAGGACCAACCAGACCGGCATGCCCGGTGACGGCAAGATCTTTGTCCTGCCGATCATGGATGCGGTACGGGTGCGGACCGGCGAGTGTGGCGAGGCGGCCATTGCCTGACCGCGTGCCGCCCGTCAAGGGACAGATGAACCGAAGATCCACCTGAGACGACATGAACGTCATGGAGAAGAATATGGCAACAGCAGAAGAAAAGATGGTGCAGTGGGATCCCACCGACGTCAAGGCGGAGCTGCTGAAGAAGTATCCGCCCAAGGTGGCCCGCAAGCGCGCCAAACAGATACTTATCAACGAGGCCCTGGAGAACGAGACACCGGAGATCACCGCCAACGTGCGGACCATCCCCGGCATCATCACCATGCGCGGCTGCACCTATGCCGGCTGCAAGGGCGTGATCATGGGCCCGACCAGGGACATCGTCAACCTGGTGCATGGTCCCATCGGCTGCAGTTTCTACGCCTGGCTGACCCGGCGCAACCAGACCGATGCCGGCGAGGATGGCGAGCAGTACATGAACTACTGTTTTTCCACCGATATGCAGGATTCGGACATCATCTTCGGCGGGGAGAAGAAACTGGCCGCCGCCATCCAGGAGATCTACGACCTGATGCACCCCAAGTCGATCACCGTCTTTGCCACCTGTCCCGTGGGCCTGATAGGCGATGACATCCATACGGTGGCAAAGAACATGAAGGAGAAGCTCGGCGACTGCAATGTCTTTGCCTTCAGTTGCGAGGGCTACAAGGGGGTCAGCCAGTCGGCCGGCCACCATATCGCCAACAACCAGATCTTCCGCCACCTGATCGGTGAAGACGACACCCCCAGGGAAGGCAAGTACCGCATCAACCTGCTGGGCGAGTACAACATCGGCGGCGACGGCTTCGAGATCGACCGCATCTTAAAAAAATGCGGCATCACCTGCCTGGCCACCTTTTCCGGCAACTCCACCTATGACCAGTTCGCCTCGGCCCACCAGGCCGATCTGAATGCGGTCATGTGCCACCGTTCCATCAACTATGTGGCCGACATGCTGGAGACCAAGTTCGGTATCCCCTGGATCAAGGTGAACTTCATCGGCGCCCATGCCACGGCCAAGTCGCTGCGCAAGATCGCGGCCTACTTCGAGGACCAGGAGCTCATCGACCGGGTGGAGGAGGTGATCGCCGAGGAGATGCCGCAGGTGGAGGCGGCCATCGCCGATGTCCGCCCCAGGACCGAGGGCAAGACCGCCATGCTCTTTGTGGGCGGCTCCAGGGCCCACCACTACCAGGAGCTGTTCCGCGAACTGGGCATGAAGACCATCTCGGCCGGCTACGAGTTCGCCCACCGCGACGACTACGAGGGCCGGCACGTGCTGCCCACCCTCAAGGTGGACGCCGACAGCCGCAATATCGAGGAGATCGAGGTCGAGGCGGACGAGAAACGCTACCGGCCCCGCAAGAGCGAGGAAGAACTCAAGGCCCTGGAGGCTGCGGGCCTGGAATTCAAGGAGTACCGCGGCCTGATTCCCGAGATGGAGGAAGGGACCCTGGTCATCGATGATCTCAACCAGTATGAGGCGGAAAAGCTGGTGGAGCTGATGAAGCCCGATATCTTCTGCGCCGGCATCAAGGAGAAGTATTCCATCCAGAAGCTGGGCGTGCCCATGAAGCAGCTCCACAGCTATGATTCCGGCGGTCCCTATGCCGGATTCAGGGGTGCTGTCAACTTCTACCACGAGATCGACCGACTGGTCAACTCCAGGGTCTGGAGCTACATGAAGGCCCCGTGGCAGGAGAACCCGCAGCTCTCGGCCGCCTATGTCTGGGAGTAGGACTCCCGCATTTTCTTTTCAGCAATGGCCCGGCCAGGCCGGGCCCTTCACACCACAGAGGTTTGACAATGTTACTCAGGCATACCCCGAAAGAAATCAGCGAGCGCAAGGCGGTCACCATCAATCCGGCCAAGACCTGCCAGCCCATAGGCGCCATGTACGCCGCCCTGGGCATCCACGGCTGTCTCCCCCACAGTCACGGATCCCAGGGCTGCTGCGCCTACCACCGGTCAACGCTCACCCGGCACTACAAGGAGCCGATTCCCGCGGCCACCAGCTCGTTCACCGAGGGCGCCTCGGTCTTTGGCGGCCAGGCCAACCTGATGCAGGCCTTCAACAACATCTTCTCGGTCTACAATCCTGATGTCATCGCGGTGCACACCACCTGCCTGTCCGAGACCATCGGCGACGACCTGCCCCAGATCAGGAAAAAGGCCCTCAGGGAAGGCAAGATCCCGGACGGCAAGTACGTGATCTGCGCCTCCACCCCGAGTTACGTCGGCTCCCATGTGACGGGATTTTCCAACATGGTCAAGGCGATGACCGAGTTCTCCGAGTCCACAGGCAAGAAAAACGGCCGTGTCAACATCATCCCCGGCTGGGTCGAGCCCTGCGACATGGAGGAGATCAAGCGGATGTGCGGCCTGCTCGGCGTCAAGTCCATACTCTTTCCCGACACCTCGGGCGTGCTCAATGCACCGCTCACCGGCACCTACAGGATGTTCCCCGACGGCGGCACCACCATGGAGGAGCTGAAGGCCACCGGTGACGCAGTGGGCACCCTGGCCCTCGGTCAGTGGTGCTCCGCCGACGCTGCCAGGCAGCTTGACAAGAAGAACAAGGTGCCGGCCACGGTCCTGGACATGCCCTTCGGCCTTGCGGCCACGGACCGGTTCGTCGATGCCCTGCGGACCATCGCCGGGGTCACCGTACCCGATGAGCTGCTCACCGAACGTGGCCAGCTGGTGGACATGATCAGCGACATGCACCAGTACCTCTACCACCGCAAGGTGGCCCTGGCCGGTGATCCCGACCAGTTGATCAGCATGACCGAATTCCTGGTCTCCATCGATATGCTGCCGGTGCACATCGTCACCGGTACGCCGGGCAAGAAGTTCGAAAAACGGATCCGCGAGATCACCGCCGACATGCCGGCCGAGGTCAACGTCAAGGCCAAGGGCGACTTCTTCCTGCTCCATCAGTGGATCAAGAACGAACCCGTTGATCTCCTGATCTCCAACACCTATGGCAAGTACATCGCCAGGGACGAGGACATCCCGCTGGTACGCTGGGGCTTCCCGATCCTTGACCGCCAGGGACACCAGTACTTTCCCACCGTGGGCTACAAGGGCGGCATCAGGCTGCTGGAGAAGATCCTCACCGCCCTCCTGGACCGCAAGGACCGGGACGACGAGGACAAGAAATTCGAGCTCGTACTGTAATGCCTCGCCCGATTCCCGCAAACCGCGTGGCGGGCCGCAGGGTCCCGCCACCACCGGAAGGACAGTGATCATGATCCTCCCTTTTCCCGAGCGCGGCAGCCGGCAGCCGCCGCAGGTGGACTGGCTGCCGCTGCCCCTGGCACCCCGGGCCAACACCCGGATCCGCTTTGCCGCCACCGGCACCAGACCGATGCCGCCGGAACAGGCCATGGAATGGCTCGCCGACCTGCAGGCCCGGAGAAACTCCATTGGCGGGATCGACATCCATGGGCCGGGGGATGCCCTGGCCGAACCGCGGCAACTGTTCCATTTTCTGGATCTGTTCCGCCGCAGGCAGCCGGACCTGGCCATCCGCCTGACCACCAGCGGCCTTGGTTCCGCGGCCCTGGCTTCACGCCTGGCAGATAGTGGCGTCAGCGAGGTGGTCCTGCAGGTGGACGCGGTGCAGATCGATATCATCCAGCGCCTCTACGCCTGGATCAGGCCCGGACGCAGGACCATTCCCCTGGCTCAGGCTGCGGCGCAGCTGGCAAGGGAACAGGCCGACGGCGCCAGGGCTCTTGCCCGGGCAGGCCTGGTGGTTCGTGTCACGACCACGGTCTACCCGGGGTTCAACGACTCCCACGTGGCGGAGATCGCCCGCAAGATGGCATCACGGCAGGTGACATCCATGATGGTACTGCCCTTTACCGGTGCCGCACCCGAGGCTGCGGCCGAAAATGACTGTCCGCTCCCCTGCGACACCATCACCCTGGCCAGGGCCCGGCGCCAGGCGGCCGATCACCTGGCCCTGACCGAGACGCCTCCGGAGGCACCCGAAGCGGTAAACCTTGTGCCCCTTCGGGAGCATGGCCTGCCCGGCCCCACCGACCAACGCCCCCACGTGGCGGTGGCCAGTTCCAACGGCATGGACATCGACCTGCACCTTGGCCAGGCCGCCAGGCTGCTGATCTATGGCCCGAGGGAGGATGGCCTTGCCTGCCTGCTGGAGGCAAGGACCGTGGCACCGGTACCCGCCGGGGTGGCGCGCTGGCAGCATCTGGCCGACAGTTGCCTGAAGGACTGTTTCGCCGTCCTTGTGGCCAACGCCGGAGAGGCGCCGAAAAAGGTTCTTGCCGGCCTCGGCATCAGGGTACTGGTGTGCCCTGACAACATCGAGGGCACGGTGGATGTCCTCTTTGGCGGCGGCAAGAAGAAAAAACCCGGGCAACAGCCCAGCTAATATCCAAAATCTGCGCCCCTGAGAGCGCTTACACCATTGTGGCCTGACAAACCGATGGTTAGCCACCCCGTGAGGGGTTTCGTGAACTGTGACCAGTGAACAGGCTCCACCAGCCTCAGCAACCGATGAATCAGCATGCCCGCAGGAGCGGGCACAACAACCGATGAAAATCAGGCAGAGGGTATCCTGTTCCACCGCAGAGCGGTGCAACGAGGTCGAGGTGCGGCAGATCGCTCTGCCCCCGTGCCGGTCGCCTGTATCGCCGGGAGTTCAATCTTCATCTCCCGCCGCAGGCAGCACGAAGATTCCCGGCCCCCGGAACCTGGCACCTGGTACCTGATACCTGGTACCTGACACCTGGCACCTGGCCCTGCCCCCCTGGTTTTCCCATCAAAGGAGAGAACAATGGCCATACCCGAGCGGCAGATCATCCTCTGCCAGAGTTTCCGCGTCGCCGGAGACAAGAAAGGACTCTGCCACAAGCAGACCGACGGTTTTCTGCAGTACATCGAGGAGGAGGTGCTTGACCGTGGCCTTGACTGCCTGGTCAGTGCCACCACCTGTCTCAAACAATGCGAAAAAGGCCCGGTGATGGTGATCCAGCCGGAAAACTGGTGGTTCGGAGGCGTGGACTCCGAGGATGCCATCGATGCCATCCTCGACGGCCTGGAGGATGGGGCTCCGGCCCGGGACTACCTGCTGCCGGGCTGATCGACATGACGCGGATGCCGGAAACCATGCGATCCGATGCGGCCGGGATCAGTATACGCAGCGCCGGATCCGGGGATCTCGACGCCCTGGTCGGCCTGCTCAGGATCCTCTTTGCCATTGAGGAGGATTTCAGCTTTGACGAACAAAGGGTCCGGCAGGGGTTGCGGCTGCTGCTGGCCGCCAGCCGGGCCACCATCCTGGTCGCCGAGCAGGACAGGCAGGTTGTCGGCATGTGTACAGGCCAGGTGGTCATCTCCACGGCCGAGGGCGGTCCTGCACTCCTGGTCGAGGACGTGGTGGTGCTTCCCGACCGGCGGGGACGCGGTATCGGCAGGGCACTGCTGGATGCCCTGGCCGCCTGGAGCCTGGATGCGGGCGCTAACCGGATGCAGCTCCTTGCCGACCGGAACAACGGCGGTGCCCTTGCCTTCTACCGCCACTGCGGCTGGCAAGGCACACGGCTCATCTGCCTCCGGAAGAGAGGAACCGGCCCGTAATGGCCTCCGGCATCGCCGGACGCCATGCGACCGGCCTCCGGCCTTCTGAGACGACAGTCCTGCAATAACGCCCACAAGGAATGACAAGGCAAAGGCAGCAGTATTCCGAGGGACTTGCCGCTATCGGCAAACTGTTCCATGAGGAGAGATCATGAACACGACCGTACAGATGGATATCAGGCCCATGCCGGAGATCAGCGGCTGGCAGGAATTTCTCAGGCAGGGTGAGGGATACCTGAAGACAGCCTCCGGCGGTTATGCCCGGCGCAGGAAGATCTTCACCCCGGAGATCCTCTACAACCTGGTGGCCATGGCCATTGAAAAATTCGCCATGGCCGCACTGATGCGCCATGGCGCCCTGCCCTACAACCACACCATGGCGGATCTCGTCGAGGCCATGGACGCGCTCTTTCCCGATGCCATCGACGAGTTGCGGGAGGGGCTGCTGGCACTGGACCGCTACCAGGAGATCTGCGCCCTGGATACCTATTCCATCAGACCACCCTCCATGGAGGAGGTGCCGGCCATGCTGGACCTGGCCCGGCGCCTGAAACAACTGCTGGAGAATGTGGACCAGGACCGCGGTACGGGCAATGCCTGAGAGCAGGAGACAAGGAGGCGCAACAGTGGCACTGAGAAAACTCGGGGTGGTGAAGACCATTGTCGAAACAGTGGGCATGGACATCGGCCACGTCTGGGATGACCTGGTCTTTCTCAACCACACCGGTCTGATACTGCAGTTTACCGATCAGGAGGACACCATGCGGATACACAGAAATTACGAAGGGGAATCATCCATCCTCGAACGGGCGATCGACCTGCTCAAGGAGACAGCGCGCCTCTATGCGATGACCTTTCTTGACGGCGAGGAGTTCCGTATCTCCCAGGGGGACGATGAAGAGCTGCGCCTGGAATTCCTCGGCACCAACCGATGACTGAACCCGGATGGAACCGGGTTTTTTGTAAGCGCTCACAGATGCCTGTCCACAGACACCTGGAACCTGGAACCTGGAACCTGAATACCTGACTTCTGACAAGGAACAAGCACCCATGGCCAAGAAAGACGTTGAGAACCTGCTCATTGCAGGCGGAGAGGACAAACACCTGCGGGCCAAGTACGACGGCCCGGCCACCATGGAGGAATTTGTCGCCCTGGCGGCAGCAGACGGTTACAACTTCACGGTGGAGGAACTGGCCCAGGTCCTGCGGGAATCGGGCGATGTCTTTGACAAACACGGCAACCCGCCCAAACGGTCCATCTGGTGGACCTGAGAAAAACACCCTGAAAGTACCAGTATTTTCAAGAGATTGCCGGCAGCGGTGAACTATTACCAAACACCCAGGAAGCGCAAAGCCGTCGGCAACAGCGTTGCACTGTTACGATCTGAAAGCACACGACCCTGCCCGTCCCCGACCGGGCCGGTGATAAGCGCTCACAGGAGCCGCACGGAGTCTTCGCTTACCTCTTTGTACGGTCGTGCCTGCCCGCATAGGCAGGCTATCGGAGTCTCCCTGCGGTCGCTTACCTGCGGGTCAGGCACGCCTGCACAGGTAAGCGTAAACTCCGAATCTGCGGCCCCTGAGAGCGCTTACATCATTGTGGCCGGACAAACCGATGGCTTGACATCCTGTGAGGAGTTACGGCCAGGGTCGTGTGCGGGACCCTGCTCAGGGCCAGACCAGTGACTTGTGGATCCAGCCGGTGATCCGGGGATGGGAGATCTTGATCCAGTCGCCCTTGCTGGCCACTTTTTTCAGAATAACCTCACGGGCTACGCTGCCAATCTTTTTATAGTTCCTGCCCGGGCCACTGCGCACGTTCCCCTCCTTCACCTTCACAATCACATAGGGTGTCTTGCTCACCAGCGCGCCATAGATCCAGCCCTTGTCATTCTCGAAGTCAGAGACCTTGATCCATTTCCCCTGGCGGGACAGGACCTTGAGCGGATAGCCGGAAGGTAACTGGTAGAGTGTCTCATACTTGGTGTCAGGGCCCGAGCGGAGGTTGACCCCATCCTTGACCACGCTGACATATTCGGCGGCGAATATACTGCCGGCCGTGCCGCACAACATGACCACGGCCATGACCCCGATCTTCATTTTCCCCATAAGTCCATTGTTTCCCATCTCGATCTCCTTCTGGCGTCAAATAGCTTCTTTCAGGCAGGAGCCTGTGAATATACCGGCATTTCAGAATGGTTGCCAACAGCGGCGAACTGTTACGGATGCCTCATCCCGTGATATACATCAGAAATTCCAGGTTTCCCCTGGCACCCTTCACCGGCGACTCCACAACACCCCGGCATCGGAGTCCTGCCTCGCGCACATATTCCTCCACCATGGCCACTGCCTGACGATGCAGGTCCCGTTCCCTGACCACCCCGCCCCTGGCCACCTTCTCCCGGGGCAGCTCGAACTGCGGCTTGACCAGTGCGATCACTCGCACATACCGCTGAAACAGTGCGGCCACCGGCTCCAGCAGCAGATGAAGCGAGATGAACGAGGCATCGATGACGGCGAGATCCAGGGCTTCAGGGATCTCCTTTGCAGAGAGGTAGCGGGCATTGATCCGTTCAAGCACCACCACCCGTTCATCGCTGCGCAGACTCCAGTCCAGAACGCCGTAGCCCACGTCGACACTGTAGACCCTGGCTGCCCCGTGCTGCAGGAGGCAATCGGTAAAACCGCCGGTGGAGCAGCCGATATCGGCGCAGACCCAACCCTGCGGTGCAATGGCAAAGGCCGTAAGCCCGGCTGCCAGTTTGTCGCCACCGCGGCTGACGTAGGACTTTTTCTTCTCCAGGGCAAGCCGGCAGTCGGGCGGAACAAGGGTCGCCCCCTTGCTGGCAAAGGCCCCGTTGACCAGGACCTGCCGGTCCGCTATCAGGGCCCTGGCCTGTTCCCGGTCAGCGGCAAGCCCCCGTGCCACAAGCAGGGCATCGAGCCGCTTCCTGGCGGCCACCCTAAAGATTTGCCAGCCGTTTGCGGGCCGTGGCCGCCTCGGGGCTGCCGGAATAATCGTTGATCAGCTTCTTGTAGATGATCTTGGCTGTCTCGTGATCGGTCAGTTTTTCAAACGACATCCCCTGTTTGAGGAGCGCCGCCGGCGTATGCGGATCACGGGCATGGTTGGAGATCACCTTCTGATAATCCAGGATGGCCAGGTCATATTCACCCTGGTTGTACAGACACTCACCCATATAGAAAAGTGTCTCCGCGGCCTTGGCGCCCTTGGGGTTGCCGGAGAGGACCTGTTCGAACATCCTGTAGGCATCCTTGTATTTCTTGGCCTTGTACAGGGCCATGGCCCGGCTGAAGGGTCCGGCGGTCGCATCCGGAGTGGTGACCACCTGTACCTGGGCCTTTTCACCGGCCTCGGCCGGTCGGGCCGCTGGCCTGGTGGCGGGAGTGCCGGATGCAGGGGCAGCGGCCGCCACCACCTTGCCGGAGCCGACCCGCACCTTGCGGCGATCCGGTGTCACCTTGACAGTGCCGCCGCTGCTGCCGGCCGCGGTCACTACGCGCCTGCGGGCTGCCTCTGCACGCCTGGCGGCCTCCCGCGCCCGTTCCTCGGCGGCACGGATTCTCTCCTGCTGCACCTTGCTGAAAGCGGCATTCAACCGGTCAACCTTCTGGGCCAGCTCCTCTATCTTCTGCTCGTTCTCAGTACGAAGCTCCGCAACCGCCTTCTCCAGGGTGGCCAGGTCCTGGCCGGTCTTCTGGCGGAACTGGCTGGCACGATGTTCCGACTCTTCGAGCCGGGACTTGAGACGAAGGGTCTCCTCCTCCACCTGGTCGATCTTGGACACAGAGCTGGCCTGTCGTTTCTGGATCGTGCCAACGGCCTTGGTCCGGACCTCCTCCACCTTCTGGTTGACGGCGCGGATCTGGTAGTTGAGCTCCCGGACCTCGTCCTGGGTGGCACACTGGCTCAGCAGCAGCAGCGAACAGCCTGCAAGGGCAAGGTTTCGTATCATCTTCATAGGCTTTCCTCTTTCATCATCAGACATCTTGCACAACATAACCAGCACAAGGGGGAGCGTACCGAACCTGGCTGCCGGTGCATCCCGGGACCGCATCGAAGCGCCGTTATCGGGGGCGTGGCGACCACTGCGGATAGGACTGGTTTCCTTTCAGTTTGAAGAGTACCCGCAGGTCCTTTCCACTGGCAAGGACCGCACAGATCTCCGAATGACCGTTCCGACGCCGGGAAAAGGCGAGCTGCCGTCCGTCGGGCGACCAGGTCGGGGATTCATAATCACCCCAGGCCGAGGTCACCTGACGGGGAGCACCGCCGGCAGGAGCAATGGTGAAAATCTGGTAATGGCCGTCTACCAGGCTGGTATAGGCGATCCGGTCTCCCTTGGGCGACCAGGAAGGCTCGCTGTTTTCCGAGCCCTGGAAGGTCAGCCGACGGACCTTGAGACTCTCCATGTCCATAATATAGAGCTGCGGCCTGCCGCTGCGGTCAGAGACAAAGACCAGAGACCTGCCATCCGGCGCAAAGGAAGGAGAAACGTTGATACCGGCGCGCCGGGTGAGCCGCTTGAGGATCCGGCCCTTGCGGTCAAGGAGGTAGAGGTCGGGGCTGCCGTCCCTGCTGAGTGTCAGCACCATGGTCCTGCCGTCGGGCGAAAAGGCCGGCGCCAGGTTCATGCCCTTCCGGCGGGACAGGGCACGGGTGACCCTGTCCTGACGCAGATCGGTGATATAGAGATCCTGGTTGCCGCGATGATAGGTGGTATAGGCCAGAAAGTTGCCATCCGGTGTAAAGCGGGGCGAGACACAGAGGTGCCGGTGTCGGGTCACCTGCCGCCTGGTACGGCCGAGCACGTCGCTGATGTAGATCTCCTTGCGGCCGGTCTCGTCGGAGACATAGGCGATGGAGGTGCGGCTGATGCCGGGGGTGCCGGTGAACTCCTCCACCAGGGCGTCGCAGAAGCGCAGCACCATGTCATCCTGCTGCCGGGCCAGGCCGCGGTAGCGTCGACCGGCCAGCAGCCGGTCCGCTGCCACGTCGAACAGCCGTCCCTCCACGGTCAGTTTTGTGCCGTCCGGCTCGTAGGCGCCCCGGATGACATAATCGACCTGCAACTGTTTCCAGTCCGCATCCTGGAGGCCGCCATACCGGCCGGGCTCGAGCACCCGGACAAAGCCATGAAAATCAAGGGCCCGGCCAAGCAGCGATGCCATGGCCAGGCCGCGCCTGCCGGTGGGATCGGTGCCTTTCCTGTCGACAAAGGCGGGGATCGCCACCACCACCTTGCGGACATCGGAGGCCGTGATATCGAGATAGACCCGTTCCGCCTGCGCCTGCCGGGCCATTGCGGCCAGGAGCAAAAGACAGAGCAGGACCAGGGAAAGAAAACGCGTTGGGAAAATATGTAAGCGCATGGAATGAAATCTCTCTTCAGCTCCGGCCTGGCAGGGGATGCAGGGGACCTCCCTCACCGTACCGGATGGGGTTGATGCCGCCTGGACGTGGGCGTTGGCTCTTTACATCGACAGCTCACCTGGCCGGAACCGCAGGCCGACTTCGATGGTCTTGTCGGGCATCAGTTTGGAAAAACGCGGCATGGGAGAGGCGTTCTGAATCGTCTTCATGACAAACCGATCAAAGAACGGATCCCGGGACCTCTTTTCCATCGTTGTCCGCAGCACGGTCCCGTCCCGGCCGATGGTCAGGACCACCACGGCCTCAAGGCCAGGATCCCACTGTCGCATCTCCGGCAGGACCCAGTAGGAATGCACCCTGTCGTACAGGGCGGACAGGTACTGTTTGAAAACAATGGAACGTACCTGCCTGCCACCAGAGGAGGAATTTCTGCGGGTCGACGGCGCCGCAGCATCACTGGTCCTGATCAGGGCGGCGAGCTCGGCCACTGCCCGGCGCCTGGCCTCCTCAGCCTTTCGCTCCGCCTCCCTGGCCCTTGCAAGCTCCTGCCGGCGCACCGCCTCTCTCCGCTGCCGTTCCCGGGCCTCCCGGGCCAGCCGCTGCCGTTCCTTTTCCTCGGCCAGCCTGGTATCCCTCGCCTTCCTGATCTTCCGCTTCAGCGGCCTGATGGAAACGGGCCGGGCCGAAGCCGCAGGTTCCGGCTTTACCTCCGGCACCGGTGTCGCGGCCACCGGCGCCGGCTCCGGGGGGATCACGGGCCGGGTCGTTTTTTTCGGCGCCACCGGTTCCGCCTTCCGCACCGGCGGAGAAGGGGCGGGAGGAGCCTTGGCCGGTTCCGGCAGGGAAACCAGATCCACGGTGACCACCTCGTCCAGCAGCGGCCGGTGTCTGATGATGCCGGGAAGATACAGCGCTCCGGCAAAGAAGGCGACGTGCACAGCAATGGCAAGACTGACGGGCAGCAGCCAGCGCCAGTCTGCAGATCGCTGTTCCTCGAAAAACTCCCTGTCGTTGAACCCTATTCCATCCAACGGATCATCCATCGTCATCCTGAACCCGGAGCAGGCGGGCCCCTCACCCACCCCTTTTGTCCGAAGGTCGGGTGATCATTCCCAGCTTGGTGAAGCCGGCCCGCTTGATGGCCGCCATGGTGGAGACCACCAGGCCATAGGGGACCTTGCGGTCGGCCCGCAGATAGATCGACTCTTTCCGTCGCTCCGGGGGCAGGCCCTTCAACTGCTGCACCAGGAGCGATTCCTTGACCCGGACCTTGCCGAGAAAGATCTCGCCCTTGCCGTTGATGGTTACCACCAGGGGCTCTTCGTGCTGACGCAGGGCCTTGCTTGTGGTCCTGGGCAACTCGACCTCGATACCCTGGGTCATCATCGGTGCCGTAACCATGAAAATAATCAGCAATACCAGCATGACATCCACCAGAGGTGTCACATTGATCTCCGCCACCAGGCCCCTGCGGCCTCTGCTTCCCATTGGTCCCATAATTTCAGTAAGTATACCAGAAATTCATTGAAAACGAAGCTGCGGATGAGAAATTTCGTAATAGTTCACCGCCAACGGCAACCAGCTGAAAAAACCAATACTTTTGCTAAATGTTCAGCGGTGCGTCGGCTGTGCGTGATCGTGGCCGGCCGTCAGGTGAGCGAGCGCAGGGAGACTCCGACAGCCTCCCTCTGCGGACAGGCACGCCTGCAAAGGTAAGCGTAGACTCCGAATCTGCGGTCCCTGAGAGCGCTTACACCATTGTGGCCGGACAGACCGATGGTTAACCATCCCGTGAGGGGTTACGACAATCTGACCCGGCCATGCCGGCTTTATCCACGGCTCAGGATATCCCGCTCTATCAGGTTCAGAAAGTCGGTGGAAAAATGTTCCACGTCCGACTCGAAATCCGCCTGCCTGTTGGAATAGTAATTATAGAAGATCACCGCCGGGATGGCCACGGCAAGCCCTGCCGCCGTGGCGACCAGGGCCTCGGAGATCCCCGGCGCCACCACCGCGAGGGAGGCCGAACCGCGGACACCGATGTCCTGGAACGATGTCATGATCCCCCAGACCGTCCCGAACAGGCCGATGAAGGGCGTGGCACTGCCCGTGGTGGCAAGAAAGGCAAGGGACCTGCCCAGACGGTCGCTCTCCATGAGCTGCGCCTTTCTGACCGCCCGTTTCAGGTTGTCCATCACCGCAAGCTGCATCTCCAGGGTGTCGGCCCGGCCCTGCTCGTCGCGGGCGGAGCCGATCTTCTTCAGTTCGTTGAAACCGGAGACAAAGACCGCAGCCTCGGGACTGAGCGTGTACTCGCGGGCCGCATCATAGGCCTCGTTCAGGGTCCTGCTCTCCCAGAAGCGATCCAGAAACTCGTCCGATGCCCTTCTCGCCCGGGTGAACATGACCTGTTTCATGATGATGATGGACCAGGAGGCCACGGAAAAGATCAGCAGGGTCGTCATGACCAGCTTGACCATGAGACCGGCGCCGGCCATCATTGAAAAGATAGATATCGTCACGGCTGGGTTCCTTTACGGAGTGCTGAGACAGAGACAGGAAGCGACCCGCCTCCTGCCACCGATGGTGGATAGTCTGATACGAAAAGACAACGGTTGTGCTGCGGCACGGCATTGCATCCGGACCCGGTCCGCCCGGTGTCGCGGCCGTCTGTTTGCCTGATCAGCCCTCACGGGCCCGCGGTTTTCCCGAGAGCCGGCAGCAGACCGCATCCTTCCATGCCTCGATCTGCTCCTCGTAGGCCGAGGCCGGCAGTTCCTGTCCGCACGCCGTGCAGACTACCCGGGCACTGTGTCAGCGACCGGCAAGCCGGGCCGGGCCATCGCAGATGAGGCACCGCAATTCCATCTCTGCAAAATCGCTGCCAGTTCCGGCCTGATCACCTTGCCGCACCCGTGTCCCGGCAGGGGGCAACGGACAGGAATCCCTTGCCTGTTCAATGGTCTGAGATTTTTTTACCACAGCTGTTCAGTATATCGCATATGAATTATTCTGTCGACCTCGTTCTGCAGATAGTGTACAAATTCAGGGACGAGATTTCCATGGTCCGGTGACAGCGACGGGAGGCCGGAGATCGGTCGCGGCAAGTAATGGTTCACCGTTATGGGCAACCACCTAACAGACCGACACTTTTACCGCGGCAAGGCTGCTGACTGCCGGATCTGCCGTTGCCCTCCGCGATGCGCTGCCCGGATCGGCAACCGGCGGAATCAGTAAAAACGCTGATATTCTTAGTAGTTGCCGATGGGGATGAACTGTTTCCAGGATCACAACCCATGGCAAGAACGACAGGAGGCACAACCCATGGCAGACGAAATCTTTGATGTGGTGATAACCGGCGTCGGTCCGGCCGGAATCCAGGCAGGGATCCACGCGGCCCGGAAAAAGACCAGGGTCCTGCTCCTCGGGCGTATCGAAAACAGCGCCCTGTACGGAGCCCATATCGAAAATTATGCCTTTGTCGACGGTGTCACTGAAGGCCGGACCATGCTCGAGGTTGGCCTGGCCCAGGTCCGGCGTTTCGGGGCCGAGGTCCGGGCCGAGGACGTGCTCAGGATCACCGCCGGCGACGATGGCCTGTTCGGCCTCGATCTGGAGAGCGGCCGGACCATCCAGAGCCGCAGCCTGATCCTCTGCATGGGTGTCGCCAAGAAAAAACTGGCCGTGCCGGGCGAAAAAGAACTGGCCGGCCGCGGAGTCAGCTATTGCGTGGACTGTGACGCCAATTTCTTCCGTAATGCGACAGTGGCTGTTGTCGGCAACAGGAGTGCCGCTGTCGACGGGGCCCTGACCCTGCTCGATTATGCGGCCACGGTCTACCTGGTGGCCAGAAAGATCGAGGTCTCGGAAGAACTGCGGGCCCGCCTTGCGGCCAGTGACGTGCAGGTGCGCGAGGGAACCTGGATCAAGGAGATCAAGGGGGAGAATGCTGTCACCGGCATCGACCTGGACAGCGGCGAGTCCCTGGCCGTGGACGGCATCTTCATCGAGCTGGGCTCCAAGGGCGCCCTGGAACTGGCCACCCAGATCGGTGTGGCCCTGGACACCGAGACCTTCAAGTATATCGACACCAACCGCAGGCAGGAGACCAACATCCCGGGCATTTATGCCGCCGGAGACATCGTCGGCCCCCCCTACCAGATGGCCAAGGCCGTGGGCGAGGGCTGCGTCGCCGGCATGGAGGCCGCCACCTATGCCAGGCGGCAGAAACGCTCTTCCGCCGCCGGCTGACAGACCAGGGCTTCCGGTCCCCGCCCCGCCACCACAGGGGACCGGCCACTTTTGCTTGCCATTTTCGGCCAAATCTGGTACTTTAGCCTGCTGATATCCCAAGCAGCAATCCAACACACCTTCATTCCCCGACAGGCCCTCCTGGCGGGGTTTTTTACACAGGCCGCCCCTGTCCAATCCGACACAACCTGCGACCCTGCAAGCCCGACTCCATGGGAGAAACGGGAGATCCACAACTGCAGCCAAAGGACGACAGGAGTACTACGTCAACACAAGCGATGAGATGGACCATTGAAAACGAAAATTCTAGTTGCCAACCGTGGTGAGATCGCCATCCGTATTATTCGTGCCATCCAGGAGCTCAACTATGACGCCGTTGCCATCTACGAAACCCCGGACCGTGACTCACGCCATATCCGGATCGCCAACGAGGCGATCTGGATCGGTGACGGCCCGCGCAGTGACTATCTCGACATCGACAAGGTGATCGACGCCGCCCTCCGCTCGGGCGCCGTCGCCATCCACCCCGGCTACGGCTTCCTTGCCGAGAACCCCGAATTCGCCAGGGCCTGCGAGGATGCCGGCCTCATCTTCATCGGCCCCGCATCCAAAACCATCGAAGAGCTGGGCAACAAGGTCAAGGCCCGGCAGATCATGGCCGACGCCGGCATCCCCATGGTGCCGGGAACCGCCAACCTGTCGCCGGGCGAGGCCGGCCTGGAGGAGGCCATCGCCTTTGGCAGGCAGCACGGCTATCCCATCATGCTCAAGGCCACCTCCGGCGGCGGCGGACGCGGCATCCGCCGCATCGAGAACGAGGACGAGCTGGCCGAGCAGTATGCCATTGCCCGCTCCGAGGCCAAGGCGGCCTTCAATGACGACTCGGTCTACCTGGAAAAGGTGGTGGTCCGGCCCAAGCATGTCGAGGTCCAGATCATCGCCGACCGCAAGGGCAACACTGTACACCTGGGAACCCGTGACTGTTCCATCCAGCGGCGCAACCAGAAGCTGATCGAAATCGCCCCGGCCTTTCACCTCACACCGGAACAGAGCGAGGCCATCTGCGAGACCGCAGTCAGAGCGGCCAGGGCGGCCAACTACTTCAACGCCGGCACGGTTGAATTCCTCCTCGACGCCGACGGTTCTTTCTATTTCATGGAGATCAACACCCGGCTCCAGGTGGAGCACACGGTCACCGAGATGATCACCGGCATCGACATCGTCCGCACCCAGATCAAGCTGGCCATGGGCAAGGACCTGCTCTTCACCCAGGACGACGTGCAACCGCGCGGTCACGCCATCGAGATGCGCATCAATGCCGAGGATCCGCGCAACGATTTCATGCCCGAGGGCGGCAAGACCATCAGCGTCTACCGTTCACCCGGCGGCTACGGTGTACGCCTGGACGGGTTCTGCTACCAGGGCTTCACCATCCCCGAGGTCTATGACTCGCTGCTGGTCAAGCTGACGGTCTTCGGCTGGTCCTGGCACGAGACCGTGGACAGGCTCAGGCGCTGTCTCACCAATTTCGTCATCACCGGTCCCAAGACCACGATCCCCTTCTACCTGAACCTGATCAATGACCCGGATTTCCAGGCAGGCGAGTTCGACACCTCCTTCCTCGACACCCATGACCACCTGTTCGAGTACGAAGAGCAGGTGAGCGAGGTCAACAAGCTGGCCCGGCTGATCGCCGAGATCCACTACAAAAGGCAGAATACCTACGCCGCCTGACCAGAGGGATCACCGTTGTCGAGACGTACAATTATCACCAGTTTCAGGTGGTCGCCGATAGCGGTGAACTTGTACGCCGAGACAGCCGTTCAACACGAATTATCAGAGAATCGAGGAATAAGATGACACGTATAACCCAGGGCATGGCACCTTCCGAGGTCCTGGCCATTCTGCGCCAGGCCGACGGGTATTATATCACCAACACGGCACGGGACATGTCCCAGTCCGACTACAAGAACCGGATCCTGCTCCATACCGACCTGCTGGCCGCGCCGGCCCGCGAGGCGGCCGGCTACTTCTCGCTGGAGATCACCGGCGGCGCTTCTGTGCACGTCGACATCCTCCGCAAGCAGGTGGATCCCTTTCTCAAGCTCGAACTGCTGCGGGAGAAGATGCCCGACACCATGTTCCAGACCCTGTGCCGGGGGGTGAACCTGTTCGGGTACCGTCCCTATCCCCAGAACGTGATCCGCCTCACCGTGCGCGAGTTCGCCAAGTACGTGGACGTATGGCGGACCTTTGACTTCATGAACCATATCCCCAACATGGAGGCGGTATTCGAGGAAGTGGCCAAGGCCGGCAAGATCAACGAACCCTGTATCTGCTTCTCCACCGGGCCGGAACATACCAACGACTACTACATCGGCAAGGTGCGCGAGATCCTGGACGTGACCGGGGACGAGATCATCCTCTGCATCAAGAACCACGGCGGCCTGGGCACGCCCCGGCGCATCGGCGAGCTGGTGAATGCCATCAAGCAGGCCTACCCGGACCTGGTGATCCATTACCATGGCCACAACACCGACGGCAATGATATCGGCCGGATCACCGCCGCCATCCTGAACGGCGCCACCATTGTCGACGCCTCTGACCATGCCTTTACCGGCTTTTACGGGCCGCCGCCGATCCTCACCGTTATCCAGACCATGAAGGACCACGGCAGGACGGCCATCGGCATTGACGAGGAGGCGGTGATCGCCACCTCTGACGCCATCCGCGACGAACGGCCCCACTATGCCCAGTTCGAGGCCCAGATCAAGGGCTTCCTGCCCACGGTCCAGATCCACAAGCTGCCCGGCGGCGCCATGGGCTCGAGCCTGGAACAGGCCTCCAAGGGCGGCTTTCTCGACAGGATGCCCGACATCCTCCACAAGGAACTGCCCAGGGTGCAGATCGAGCTGGGCAACTGGTGGAGCGTGACCCCCGGCTCCCAGATCCTGTGGACCACGGCGGTCTCCAATGTCCTCGAAGGAGAGCGCTACGGCAACCCTTCCGGTGACCTCAAGAACCTGTTACTGGGCAAGTATGGACCCTTTCCCTTCTACCGCCCCGAGGACTGGATCTACGAGAAGGTCTTTGGCCGCAACTGGAAGGAGATCCTTGACAAGGAGGGCGGGATCGAGCAGATCGAGGACATGGATATCGAAAAGGAACGGCAGACCCTGACCGAGCGGATGGGAGCCGAGCCCACCGAACAGCAGCTTGTCCTCTACCTGCAGCATCCCAACGATGCGGTGGACTTCTTCAAGTTCGAGGAGAAGTTCGGCAAGGCCTATGTGCTGCCGCCCTCCATCTTCCTCCGCCAGGGCGGCTTCCAGCTTGGTGAGACCCTGGTCTTCCGGGACGATACCGGCAAGGAACATATCGTTGAGATCGGCCCGGCCCAGCAGACCGATGACGGCGAGACCAATGTCTATCTCAACGTCGATCACGACCAGCGGTTGTTCGTCTTTGAACCCGAGGCCCAGGAGGGATCGGCGCCTGTGGCCCAGCTCTCCAAGCAGGAGATCGCCAGGCTGGCCAGGCAGGGCGACATCCGCGCTCCCTTTGCCGGCAATCTGTACGCGGTCAGTGTCGAGATCGGCCAGGAGGTGGCCGAGGGCGATCAGCTGGCTGTCCTGGAGGCAATGAAGATGCAGACTCCCATCACCAGCGAGGTGGCGGGCACGGTCAGCGAGATCCAGGCCAAGGTCGGCCAGGCCCTGCAGCCCGGTGACCCGATCCTGACCATAGAGATCCCTGAGGAGTAAGTCCGTAAGCGCTCACAGGACCCGCACGGAGTCTTCGCTTACCTGCGGTCAGGCACGCCTGCACAGGTAAGCGTAGACTCCGAATCTGCGGCCCCTGAGAGCGCTTACACCATTGTGGCCGGACAAACCGATGGTCAGCCATCCCGTGAGGGGTTACGATCACAGACTTCCATCCCTGCGGGCAAGAGCTCGCTGCCATCGGCAATTCCCTTGAAATACCAGGGATTTTATCCTGCAGCAGCAAGGCGCCGAACCGCAGCGCCTCGTCCTCCGCCGTCTCCCTTGCCCCTTTCAGGAATTCCCGCCATCTGCAGGTACCTCTTCTTTTCCCCCTGCACCGGTAAATGTGGGCCGGAAAAACCCCCCTTCCGCAAACCAGGGCCGGCTGACATCCAGGCCCGTGATCTCGAAGAGAACCGCCTCCATCACCAGGTAGACCTCGGTGTCCCGGCGCACACAGCCTGTCAGGGTCTTGCCGTGATGGCCCATGGCGGCATGGAGATGGATCTTCGGCTCTTCGCCATCCAGGAAGATGGAGCCGGTGCCCAGCACCTCGCGCGTATCCTCCACCTGTTCCCACACCGGTTCCGGCGGCACGGTGGGTTCACGCGGCCCGGTCACCACACCGGCCCCGGCCAGACCGCCGAACAGGTGGAACCAGGCGCAGCGGATCTTTTCCTGCCGCGCCAGGCGGACCAGCTCCGCCATCAGGTCATCACCATGATCGAAACGAACATAGACCACCCTGCCCACAGTTGCACATTGATACTCCATTGCTGTCTCCCCTGTTCCCTGACACCTGACACCTGATACCTGGCACTTGGCACCCGGTTTCTGATTTTCTGCTGAGAATACCGGTCGCGCGAACCGGCTGCCCGGCGCTGCGAACGGTTACATTCTCTCCAGCCGTTCCTGTTCACGGGCGGCGCGCAGCATGCGAAATATCTCGCGGCTGTGCCGCCTGTTCCTGGTCCCGGCATAGAGCCAGGCCAGTCGGCTCAGGGCCCGGGTATCAACACCAGGGAAACGGTTGCCGATCTCCTCCACCACCCGGCTGGACCAGTCCTCTTCCCACTCTAGTTGCCGATCCTGATGAAGCCGCTGCTGTTCCAGGGCCTCGTTGAGCAGGGCATCACGCAGATACTCCAGCTCATGCTGGACCCTTTTTTCCTCCAGGGCAGCGCCACGCCGCCTGGAGACAAAGCTGTAGAGTTCCTCCACCGGTTCATTCCTGAGCCGCCTGGTGATGTACTTGATCTGCCGTTTCCTGGCCCCCCCCTTCATGGCCGCCGCATCCCGGATCAGCCCGATGACCTCCTCCGGAGCCGGCAGGGAGGCAAGCACAGGGGCCGGCATGGCGACCAGTTCCATGACCAGCTTCTCCAGCTCCCTGATCCGACGTTTCTGTTCACTCCTGCTCAACTTCACGACCAGACCTCCGACATCGGTAACAGTTCAGCAGCACGCCATCTGCACACGCTCGCGGCCGGCCTCATGGCGGGTTATCAGAGTCTGGCCACGCAAGCTTACCTGCCGGCCAGCCGCGATCACGCAGACCTGGCGCACTGCTGAACTGTTATGTCTTGCGAGATTCAAGGTTGCTGCCGGTGGCGGTGAACTGTTCACCTGACATCCTGCGACGGGAAGGACAAGCTTTTGTTGGCGAAAGGACCAGGGTGCGATATAGTAGGGGTCCCGGCCCGGAGGCGTACATGGAGTACGTCGAGCATTGGCCGTCTCCGCTGCAACGCAGCAGATCGGACTTTTGCGACGCCATCTTCTTTCACGGAGCACACTGTATGAACCTTTCATCACCATTTTCCATCGTCCAGCCCACCGACATCCATTTCGGTACCGGTATACTGCACAGGCTACCCGAAATCATCGCCGGTCTCGGCGGCACAAGACCGCTGCTGGTCATGGACCCCGGCCTGATCAGGGCCGGGCTGGACAGCCGTGTCACCTCGGTTCTCGAGAACGGCAAAATCCCCTATATCCTCTATGACAAGGTCGATCCCGAACCGGGTCTGCGCCTTGCCGATGCCGGTGCGGCACTGGCCGGCGAGGAAGGGTGTGACTGTGTCATCGGGGTCGGTGGCGGCTCTGCCATGGACGTGGCCAAGGCCATCGCCATCCTCTGCACCAACGGCGGCCGGGCAGCGGACTACCTTGGCCTGGGCAGGATCACCAAAGCCGGCCTGCCCAAGATCATGATTCCCACCTCTGCCGGAACCGGGGCCGAAGTCACCTTCACCGCGGTTTTCATCAACGAGGAGACCGGCTCCAAGGGTGGCATGAACGGAGATCCCCTCTACCCGGAAGCGGCCCTGCTCGACCCGGAGCTGACTGTCAGCCTGCCACCGCATGTGACCGCCGCCACCGGCATAGATGCCCTCACCCATGCCCTGGAGGCCTTTACCTCGGTCCAGGCCCACCCGGTCTCGGAGATGTACTCTGCCAGGGCCATCGAACTGATCCAGGCCAATATCCGCGCCGCCTATGCCGACGGCAGGAACCTGGCCGCCCGTTCGGCCATGCTGCTGGGCAGCCTCATGGGCGGCAAGGCCCTGGCCATGGCCGGGGTCGGCCTGGTCCACGCCATGGCCTATCCCCTGGGCGGCATGTTCGGTATTCCCCATGGCCTGGCCAATGCCGTGCTCCTGCCCTTTGTCACCGAATACAACCTGATCGGCAACCTGGAAAAACACGCCGCCCTGGCCGGGATGCTCGGCCAGGATACGGAAGGGTTGTCCCTGCGGGACGCGGCCGATCTCCTGGTGGATGAACTGCATGGCCTGAACCGGGACCTGAACATTCCCGACAGCCTCGATGCCCTGAATATCGACCCGGGAAAGATCGGCGAAATGGCCGATATCGCCCTGACCGTGGCCAGGCCGGTGGAGAACAATCCCCGTCAGCCGAGCCGTGATGATGTGATCGCCATCTACGAGACCGCCATGGAAGGTTGGGGCACAGCCGGATTCTGACAGACCGGCATCGTAATAGTTCACCGCTGACAGCAACTGCCTGAAAATAGCAACACCTTTGGTAAAAGCTCGGCAGTGCGTCAGCTGTGCGGCCAGCCGCGAGCGCATGCAGGTAAGCGCAGACTCCGAATCTGCGGTCCCTGAGAGCGCTTACACCATTTTGCTCGGACAAGCCGATGGTTAGCCATCCCGTGAGGGGTTACTGCCGCTGAACTTATACCCGGCATCAGGAGCGGAGCAGTTCCACCACCCGGTCCCATATCCTGTCAGCAGTGGCCTCCTTGGAGAGAAGCGGCAGCCGACGCACATCGTCGCCGGTGAGCAGGGTGACCTGGTTGGTCTCCACATCGAAGCCGGTCCGGCTGCCGAGGATGTCGTTGATGACCACCAGGTGCAGGTTCTTTTCGACCAGTTTGCGCCTGCCCTCTGCTTCGTGATCATGGCTCTCGGCGGCAAAGCCGACCAGCAGCTGGCCAGGCCGGCGTCGTCCGCCCAGCCCGGCCATGATGTCCGGGTTGGACTCAAGCTCGATACAGCGGCTTGCGGCCTCTGTCTTCTTGATCTTTCGCTCCTGGCAGACAGCGGGCCTGTAGTCGGCCACTGCCGCGGCTCCGACGATGATATCCATCCGCTCAGCCAGGGTGCCGACCGCATTCTCCATCTCCACGGCAGTGGTCACCCGCACCATCTCCACCCCCGGGGGATCGTCCAGATGCACCGGCCCGACCACCAGGGTCACCTCGGCACCCCGGCGCCGGGCCGTCCGGGCCAGGGCATATCCCATCCTGCCGCTGGAGCGGTTGCTGAGATAACGCACCGGATCCAGGGGTTCCCTGGTCGGACCGGCCGTGATCAGGATACGACGTCCGGCCAGATCCTGCTCGGTGAACAGGGCCAGCAGGGTCTCCCGCACCAGGTCCCATTCCGGCAGTCGTCCCGCTCCCTTGTCACCGCAGGCCAGGGTGCCGCAGGCCGGAGCGATCACGGTATAGCCGAACCCGCGCAGCCGTTCCAGGTTGTCGCGGGTCGCCGGATGGTGCAGCATATTGGTGTTCATGGCCGGACAGATGACCACAGGCCTGTCGGCAGCAAGAACCGTGGCCGACAGCAGGTCATCGGCCATGCCGTGTGCCAGGCGGGCTATGGTCTGGGCGGTGGCCGGGGCGATCAGCACACAGTCTGCTTCCCGCGACAGGGTGATATGGGCCATGATCCGCTCCGGATGATGGTCGAACATGTCACCATGCACCCGGTTGCCGGACAGGGCGCCAAGGGTCAGTGGCGAGATGAACTGCTTCGCGGCCCTGGTCATCACCACCGTGACCCGGGCCTCCTCCCGTGCCAGGCTGCGGATCCAGCCGGCCGCCTTGAAAGCGGCGATGGAACCGGTGACACCGAAGAGGATGTGGCGGCCCTGGAGCCCGGGCTCCGGGCCGGTCTGCGGCGCCACTACTTGCCGACCGCCTCGCCGAACGGATTGAGGCCGGCGGCCGCTGTCTTGTCAATGGTGACATAGAGGGTGAGATCGGTCTTGCCGAAATTCCCCTCCGAGATCACCATCATGCAGGTCTTGCTGGGCTTGACAAAGGCCAGGAGGATATCCTGGGAGGTCGCCTCGCCCACCAGCTTCCACTTGTGGTCCTGCATGGAGCTGATCATGAAATCCTTGAGCGAGATCGGCTCCACCTTGCCTTCGTAACGCCAGACACCGCCCCGGAAGGACTCGGTCTTGATGGTCATGGACTTCTTCCGGTTCCATTCCAGCTCGGTGGGGAGCACGATATCCTGGATATCATCGGCAAAGCCGGATACCGGTGGCAGGGCTGATGCGTCAGCCGTGACCTGCTTGCCGGCAAAGGGCTGACCGGCACAACCAGCGGTCAGAAAAAGCGCTGCCGCGATCAGAAAAAACAGTGTCCCCCGAAATCCGATCCTCTCTGTCTTCATGCCTCATCTCCTTCTATTTCTTTGAGGATGAAATCAGCCAGCGGCCTGCGCCGCGAACGCTGATTCCTGTGTGACGGGTGGCCTACGGCAATCAGGGCCATCAGGTCATACCTGCTGTCCAGGCCAAGGATCTCGCCCACCCGGTCTTTGTTTTGCAAAATCTGGCCCAGCCAGACCGCTCCCAGGCCAAGCTCGGTTATACAGAGGAGCATGTTCTGGATGCAGGCTCCGGCGGCCTGATGGTCCTTGACCGGGTCGTACATGGCCTCGGTATCGAGATACACGGCGATCAGGGCCGGCGCGGCCGTGACGATCCGGCCATACCGCGTCTGAGCGGCCAGCTGTCCGGCTGTATCCTTATCACGAATGAGCACAAAACGCCAAGGCTGATTGTTCAGCCCTGACGGTGCCCAGATACCGGCGGTGATGATCTTCTGCAGTTGCGCGCTGCTGACAGGCTGCGCTGTAAACTCCCGGATACTGCGCCGGCTGACAATGGCCTCAAAAACAGGTTCCTCCATGGACGACCTCCCTTTCAGGTTGTATACTCTGCAATGTAGTAAAAAAATACAATTTTCTTGTCAACCACCATTCTGGCCCCGGATAACTGATCACAGGACATGCAAGGTCACGATTTTTCAACTTCGCTCTTCTGATGGCGTCGCAAAAAGTCCGATCTACCGCGTTGTAGCGGGTACCGCCAATGCTCGACGTACTCCATGTACGCCTCCGCCCGGCCGACACCGCTGCGCCTCGGAGTCTTATTCCGTTCGCTTACCTGTATATCGAACTTTTTGCTTAGTCATCTTCAGAGTGTGATGGAGTTTTTTCGAGTCCATCTCTTGTGAGCAGTCTCAGATGCCACCACCTGCCACGCACGCGTAAAAGTTCAGCAGCACGCCATCTGCACGCGCTTGAGACTGCCCGCATAGCGAGCTATAGACAACCAGTGACGATCACGCGCAGCTCTGAGGCACTGCTGAACTTTTACCAGAAGCAGCGGCAATTCAAAGGTAAGCACTCACAGGGACCGCATCTTTGCACGGTCGTGCCTGCCCGCATAGGTAGGCTATAGCGGTCAGGCACGCCTGCACAAATCTGCGACCCCTGAAAATGCTTACACCATTGTGGTCGGACAGACCGATGGTTGGCCATCCCGTGAGGGGTTACATTCAAAGTGGTTGCCGATAGCGGCGAACTGTTACACGGACGCAGACCGGGGTTGATTCTTGTCAGACAGAAATGATTCTGGTATGACAGGTGGCATGAAAAACAACAGCACACCATCAGCTCCACCCTGCCTGCCCCCGGACAGCGAGCTCATCGACTCCCACTGTCACCTCGACATGGACGCCTATGGCGATGACCTCGATGCGGTCATTACCCGTGCCCGGAAGGCCGGGGTCAAGCGGATCATCACCATCGGTATCGACACGGTCAGCTCCCGCAAGGCCGTGCGGCTGGCCGAAAGTCATGCAGCAATCCATGCCACGGTGGGGATACACCCCCACGATGCCGCCCGGGCGGGGGCAAAGGATTTCACCGAACTGGCCCGGCTGGCCGAGCGCCCCGAGGTGGTCGGCTACGGCGAGATCGGCCTGGATTACGCAAAACTCTACAGCCCGCCGGAGGTGCAGCGGCCGATCTTTACCCGGCAGCTCGCCCTGGCCCGGGAGCTCGATCTGCCGGTGATCATCCATGACCGGGACGCCCACCAGGACACCATGCGCCTGCTCGGGGAGGCGGCACCCCTTGCCGCCGGTGGAGTGATGCATTGCTTTTCCGGAGATATCGCCCTGGCCCGGCAGGTGCTCGAGCTCGACATGTACATCTCGATCCCGGGTATCGTCACTTTCAAGAACGCCGCCACCCTGCAGGAGGTGGTCCGGGAGATCCCCATGGACCGCATCATCCTCGAGACCGACGGCCCTTTCCTGGCACCGGTTCCCTTCCGGGGCAAGCGCAACGAACCGGCCCACCTCATCTTTACCGCGGCCAGGGTCGCCGAGATCAAGGGGATGGAACTGGAAGAGGTGGCCCGCCTGGCCACAGAAAATACCTGCAGGCTCTTTCGCCTGCCCACCACGGGTGCACCATGATCTGCGATAACCTCTCCGCCATCCGAGCCGCCATTGCCGAGGCTGCCCGCCGCTGCAGCCGTGATCCCGACAGTATCGAGCTGGTGGCTGTCTCCAAACGCATGGACAGAAAAAAGATCCTCCGGGCCGCTGAATGCGGCCAGACCGTCTTTGGCGAAAATTATCTGCAGGAGGCCAGGGACAAGATCGAATCCCTGCCTCCGGCACTGCGCTGGCACTTCATCGGCCACCTGCAGAGCAACAAGGCCAGGGAGGCGGTGCGGCTCTTTGATCTCATCGAAACCGTGGACCGCTGGAAACTGGCCCGGGCCCTGGACAGGCATGCCGCTCAACTGCAGCGCTGCCAGGAAGTCCTGGTCCAGGTCAACGTAGGGCGGGAACCGCAGAAGTCGGGCGTGCTGCCGGAGGATGCCGAGGAGCTCCTGCGGGCCATGTCCGGACTTGCACACCTCCGGGTCCTGGGGCTCATGACCATGCCGCCGCGTGCTGCCGAGCCACAGGAATGCCGCCCGTATTTCCGGGAGCTGCGGCGACTCGGGGAGACGTTTGCCGCCAGGGGGCTCTTTGCCGACAACACCCGTGTCGAGCTCTCCATGGGGATGTCCGCGGACTTTGCCGTGGCCATCGGGGAGGGAGCCACCATGGTCCGGGTGGGAACGGCCATCTTCGGCCGACGGTCCTGAACCTTCCCCCGTAAAAGTTCAGCTGCACGCCATCCGGTGTCTGCGCTTACCTGCACGCGCTCGCGGCTGGCCGCATAAATGGGCTATAGCGACCAAACGCACCTGCACAAATCTGCGGCCCCTGAGAGCGCTTACACCATTGTGGCCGGACAAACCGATGGTCAGCCATCCCGTGAGGGTTACGTTATCAACCCTGTGAAGGGTTACGAAGGCAGTTGCCTATGGAGGTGAACTGTTATCCATCATCACGCCGCGGCGCAGATCGTTCTGCTGCGGCAAAGCACAGGACAAAAAAGGAGCACCCATGAACATCACCATGATCGGTACCGGCTATGTGGGCCTGGTCACCGGCACCTGTCTGGCCGAGTTTGGCCACCACGTCACCTGCGTGGACAAGATCGAGGATAAGATCAGGCAACTGCAGAGCGGCAGAATCCCCATCTATGAACCGGGCCTCGACGGTCTGGTCGAAAAAAACGTCAGCGAGGGGCGCCTGCAGTTCACCACCGATCTCGCCCAGGCCGTGCCCGAGGCCGAGGCGGTGTTCATTGCCGTGGGTACACCCAGTTCGCGCCGGGGCGATGGTTATGCCGATCTGACCTACATCTTTGCCGCGGCCCGGGAGATTGCGGAACATCTGCAGGGCTACACGGTCATCATCGACAAGAGCACCGTACCCGTGGGCACGGCCAGGCAGGTGGAGCGAATCATCCGCGAGACCAACGGCAACGCCGATTTCGACGTGGCCTCCAATCCCGAGTTCCTGCGCGAGGGTGCTGCCATTTCCGACTTCATGCGTCCGGACCGGGTGGTCATCGGCGTGAAGTCGGAGCGGGCTGAGCACGTGCTCAAGGAGATCTACAAACCCCTCTATCTCCTCGACACCCCCATCGTCAGCACCACCGTCGAGACCGCGGAGCTGATCAAGTACGCTGCCAATGCCTTCCTGGCGGTCAAAATCAGCTTTATCAACGAGATCGCCAATGTCTGCGAGGCAGTGGGCGCCGATGTCGCAGCCCTTGCCAGGGCCATTGGCATGGATGGCCGGATCGGGAGCAAGTTCCTGCACCCCGGTCCGGGCTATGGCGGCTCCTGTTTTCCCAAGGATACCCTGGCATTGATCAGGATCGTGCAGGAGCATGGAGAAAACGTGCGCATCGTCGAGGCGGCCGTGGAGGTCAATGCGGCGCAGAAGGCGCGAATGGTCAAGAAGATCAGGGAGATGCTCGGAGGATCCGAGGCTGGCAAGACAGTGGGCATCCTCGGGCTGACCTTCAAGCCCGAGACCGACGACATGCGCGAGGCCCCGGCAGCCACCATCCTGCCGGCCCTCCTGGAAAAGGGTGCCCGGATCAGGGCGCACGATCCCAAGGGGATGGAAGAGGCAAAAAACTACCTGCCGCCGGAGATCGAGTATGTGAACAATGCCTATGAGGCTGCGGAAGATGCGGATTGCCTGGTCCTGATGACCGAGTGGAACCAGTACCGGGCCCTGGACCTGGAACGGATCAGAAAGACGATGAGGGAGCCGGTCTTTGTCGACCTGCGCAATGTCTACGAGCCGGAGAAGATGCGGCAGGTGGGATTCCGCTATACCGGCATCGGCAGAAACTGACGAATTCTCGCCCGGCCGCAAGGAACGGGCAATGAAATAGCATGATGACTAGGGCATGGGTCCAATAACACGACAGCAAACCTACCTGTCCGCAGGAGCGGGCACAACAGCAGCGGAACAGCGGGCAGAGGGCGTGTTGCACCGCAGGCGGCACGAAGACTCCTGACTTCTGGCCTTCTGATTTTCTGTCAAAAAAAAACAGCCCGGCAGGGATCACCTCCCTCCCGGGCCTGCCGTTTGAACAGACGTTCTTCTATCTCCGGCGTGAGGCGCGCTTGGCGGCCTTGAGCGGATTGATACGAACCTTGACGACCTTGATCTCCGGCTTGGCATGGGTGGCGAAGTTGCACATGCCAAGCCGCCACTTGGCCGCCGGCTTCACATAGACCCGGCAGTACCTGACATCCTCTTCTTCTACGATTCTCTCGCAGCCGTCACACTGGTCCACCACCGGCTGAAACGGCCCTGCTCCATATTTTACGCTCTCACTGGCCTGCATTGTGCCAACCTCCTGAAAAAATATCAGCTTTTTCTTGAATCAGAAAATTTTCTTCCATACAATAAATTATATCCTGCCTGGCACGGACGTACCAGCATAAAAAGTAAAGTCTATAAAGACAATTCCACCATCTGTCAACAGGTTATCCTGATTTTCGTACAGCGCCACAGGCAGCGCATGGAGTCCGCGCCCCGCTCCGCTCATCTCTTCGCACCATCGGTTCTGGTCGCTCAGGAGGATATGGAGGTAAAAGCGTGCGCACGACTCTGCGGCTTCCGGGGCAACATACAGTCCGGTGCCTGACAGACACAGAGATGGAAACACTGTAATGAGCAACTGATTTTCCGCTCTTTACTGACCCGGGGACCGGAACACGGAGAAACTGCAACATGCCGGTATATATCTGGAAAGGGAAGAACAGCTACGGCGAGAAACGAAAAGGCGAGCTCGAGGCCCCGGACGAGGCCGCGGCCCGGGCCCACCTGAAACGACTGCGCATCGAAAATCCGACCATCAAGGAAAAGCCCAAGGACATCCTGGAAAACATCACCATTTTCCAGCCCAAGGTTACGGGCAAGGACATTGTCATCTTCACCAGGCAGCTCTCGACCATGATCGATGCCGGCCTGCCCCTGGTACAATGTTTGCAAATCCTTGCCAAACAGCAGAGCAACACCACCTTCAGGCGTGTGCTCACCGAGATCCAGACCGATGTCGAGACCGGCACCACCCTTGCCGACGCCATGCGCAAACACCCAAAGGTCTTTGACAACCTCTACACCAATATGATCGAAGCCGGTGAGCTGGGCGGTATCCTGGATACCATCCTCTCCCGGCTGGCAGCGTTCAAGGAAAAATCCATGGCCCTGCAGAAAAAGATCAAAGGTGCCATGACGTATCCTGTCATCTGCCTTGCCATATCTATTCTCATCCTGATCGTCATCCTGGTTTTTGTTATTCCGGTCTTTGTCGAGATGTTCGAGAGCATGGATTCGGCTCTGCCAGCCATTACCCAGATGGTTGTCGACATGAGCGACTTTGTCAAAAGTAATTTTCTGTATATTGCGGTGGCGGCCATCCTGGTCATCTACGGCTTCAAAAAATTCTACAAGACGGAGAAAGGCCGGGAAAAAATCGATGCTCTGGCCCTGAAATCACCGGTTGTCGGGCCTCTGATTCGCAAGGTTGCAGTGGCCAAATTCACCAGAACGCTCAGCACCATGCTACAGAGTGGCGTCCCCATCCTGGATGCTCTGCAGGTCGTTGCCAGGACCTCGGGCAACAAGATCATCGAACGGGCCGTTTTCAGGGTAGCGGATTCCATTGCCGAAGGTCGACCCATTGCTGAACCCCTGGAGGAATCCGGGGTCTTCCCCAACATGGTGGTACAGATGATCAACGTCGGCGAGTCGGTGGGTGCCCTGGATACAATGCTTGAAAAAATCGCTGACTTCTATGATGATGAGGTGGACCAGGCTGTGGAAAACCTCACCTCCATGATCGAACCCTTCATGATGGTCTTTCTCGGCGGCATGATCGGCGGCCTGGTTGTTGCCATGTACCTGCCCATCTTCCAGATGGCTGGAAATATCTAACAACCAAGAACAGAAAGGAGCTGCATCATGGGCGAGATCACCGATATCGTTGCACGCGAGATCCTCGATTCAAGGGGCAACCCCACCATCGAGGTGGAGGTCTACCTCGAAACCGGAGCCATGGGCCGGGCCGCTGTTCCGTCCGGTGCCTCCACCGGCAGCAGGGAGGCCCTGGAACTGCGGGACAGCAAGCGCAAGCGATACGGCCGCAAAGGCGTCCGCCAGGCGGTCGACAATGTGAACGAGATCATCACCCCGCATCTCCTGGGCCTCGAATCGTCCCGACAGGTGGTCATCGACCTGACCATGCTGCAGCTCGACAATACCGCCAACAAAAAGCGCCTGGGTGCCAACGCCATTCTCGGGGTCTCCATGGCTGTTGCCAGGGCCACGGCCGAAGAGCTGCAGCTGCCGCTCTACAGCTACCTGGGTGGTGTCAATGCCAAGGTTCTGCCCGTGCCGATGATGAATATTCTCAATGGCGGCGCCCATGCGGACAACAACGTCGACATCCAGGAGTTCATGATCCTGCCTGTTGGCGCCCCCTCTTTTACAGAGGCCCTGCGGATGGGCGCCGAGACATTCCATGCCCTGAAAGCCGTGCTTCACAAACAGGGACTGCAGACAGCGGTCGGTGACGAGGGCGGATTTGCTCCGAGCCTGCGCTCCAACGAGGAGGCCATGGAGGTGATCCTGGAAGGTATTGTCAAGGCCGGCTACCGGCCTGGCAAAGATATCGCCATCGCCATAGATGCCGCAGCCAGTGAATTCTATTCACGCCGAAAAAAGAAATATATCCTCGGCGCGGAAAAAAAACCGGAAATGAGTGCCGAGCAACTGATCGCCCTGTACAGCGACTGGGTCGGCAAATATCCCCTGATCAGCATCGAGGACGGACTGGACGAGTCGGACTGGAAGGGGTGGAAGAAGCTGACCCGTGCCCTGGGCGACCGGATTCAACTGGTGGGCGATGATATCTTTGTCACCAATACCGTGATCCTGGCACGGGGAATCAAAAAAAAGATCGCCAACTCCATCCTCGTCAAGCTCAACCAGATCGGCACGGTGACCGAAACCATGGACGCGGTGGAGATGGCGCACCGGGCCGCCTACACGGCGGTGATCTCCCATCGTTCCGGCGAGACCGAGGACACCACCATCGCTGACCTGGCCGTTGCCCTCAACACCGGTCAGCTGAAGACCGGGGCACCGTCCCGAAGCGACCGGGTGGCCAAATACAACCAGCTGCTGCGGATCGAGGAGGAACTGGGGCCTGCAGCCCGGTATGCGGGCCGGAAAGCCTTTCATTTTCTTCAGGATTGACATTGACAAACTGATACACCACGACGTATCATTGATGCGCTGCAAAAATCGCTGAAATAACAGCAGAACGCCGTCTTTTCATGGACCGGCCTTCCGGGCAGGAACATGTCATGTCCCGGAGTGGCCCTGAACGATACACGTCCGGCCGAAGACCAGTTTCCCCGGATGAAATCCGGTGGCTTCAGAATCATGCAACGGAGGTCCAACCCCATGACCCTGACAAAAGCGGACCTGGTACAGCAGGTCTACAAGAAACATCCCTCCCTGACCAAGGCCCAGGCCACGGATTCGGTGGAGGCATTCCTGTCCATCTCCAAGGCATCGCTGATCAGCGGCGAGGATCTGCTGCTCAGCGGTTTCGGCAAGTTCAACGTCAAGGACAAGAAGGCCCGGCGTGGCCGAAATCCCCAGACCGGCGACGAGCTGACCCTCGAGGCGAGGCGGGTGGTCACCTTCAAGCCCTCCGGTATCCTGCGCGCCAAGATCAACCAGGGCTGATCCTGCCTGCCGGAGCTGTGCCCCGGCGTCCGGTTGCGGTCCCGGGGCATATCCCTTGCCAGGCCCTGCCCCTTCCCCAGCCTTCATACCGGTAGCCAGGCGCCCAAAACCGTGTAAAAGCTCAGCAGCACACCATCCGGATTCTGCGCTTACCGGCTCGCGGCTGCCCGCATAGCGGGCTACCGGAGAATCGCCACGCTCGTTTACCTGTCGGCCAGCCCTGATCACACAGCTGACGCACTGCTGAACTTTTGCAAAGAAATGCCGCCATTCCGAGACAGATAACCACTCACAGGATGACCACGAGCACAATGGTGCAAGCGCTCTCAGGGGCCGCAGATTCGGAGTCTGCGCGTACCTGTGCAGGCGTGCCTGACCGCGGGTAAGCGACCGCAGGGAGGCCCCGACAGCCTACCTGTGCGGCAGGCACGACCGTACAAAGAGGTAAGCGGAGCGGAGCGTAGACTCCGTGCGGCCCCCGTGAACGCGTACCGAGATGGTTGCCGAGTACGGTGAACTCTTACCAAACCGCCACATACCTGTCCACGCCGGTCAATTCCATCGACCTGACCGACACGACCTATCTGCTGCGCCCGGTCCCGGACGACGCGCCGGAACC
>JALSNC010000014.1 GCA_026987195.1 Desulfobulbaceae bacterium
ATCAGTTCCCTGTTCTCCTCCAGCTCCCGGCCCACCTTGACGTAGCGCCTGTGGAGGTCCGTCAGCCTGGTGACACGGGCATGCTCGCGCACCACCTCCCGGTAGCGCTTCCGGTCATTGACCAGAGTGGGATCGGAAAGCTGGTGCTCCAGGGTGAGGAGCCTCTCCTCGATGTCGGCAAGGTTTTCGAACATGACACAACCGGAGACTGACAGAAAGAAGGCCGCCGACGGGCGGCCCGGAAGGATGTCCTACCTGGACTCCTTTTTCTTGGCCAGATGCTTGGCATACTTCTTCTTGAACTTCTCGATCCGGCCCGCCGTATCGATGAGCTTCTGCTTGCCGGTGAAAAAGGGATGACAGGCAGAACAGATCTCCACATGCATCTCGGTGAGAACAGAACCGAGTTCAACCTCGTTGCCGCAGGCGCATGTGGCCTTGATCTTGTGGTATTCTGGATGGATATCCGGCTTCATGGTCGTCCGACGCCTCCAAAAAATTGTCCGCAGGGATGCGGGTGACAGATATGACCCGTAACAGTTCACCGCTCTCGGCGACCGTTCTGGATGATGTTGTAAACGTGCAGCGCCGCCGGGATCGGCAGGCACGACACCCCTTCAAGCCAGCCTGTAAAGGCCTGAACCTCTAATATTACCTGATCCACCAATATTTTAAAGAAAAAACGCCTTCTACCTGTTCATGGAGGCAAAAAACTCCTCATTGGACTTGGTCAGGCGCATCTTGTCGAGCAGGAACTCCATGGCATCGGCAGGATTCATGGAAGAGAGGATCTTGCGCAGGATCCAGATCCTGTTCAGTTCCTCGGGGTCAAGGAGCAGGTCCTCCTTGCGGGTGCCGGACTTCTGGATGTCAAAGGCGGGATAGATACGGCGGTTGGCCATCTTGCGGTCAAGGACGATCTCCATGTTGCCGGTGCCCTTGAACTCCTCGAAGATAACCTCGTCCATGCGGGAGCCGGTATCAACCAGGGCGGTGGCCAGGATGGTCAGGCTGCCGCCCTCCTCCACATTGCGGGCCGCACCGAAGAACCGCTTGGGCCGGTGCAGGGCGTTGGCCTCCACACCGCCGGAGAGAATCTTGCCCGAGGCCGGGGTCACGGTGTTGTAGGCCCGGGCCAGGCGGGTGATGGAATCGAGCAGGATCACCACGTCGTTCTTGTGCTCCACCAGGCGCTTGGCCTTCTCGATGACCATCTCTGCCACCTGGATATGGCGCTGGGGCGGCTCGTCAAAGGTGGAGCTGACCACCTCGGCATCCACATTGCGCCGCATGTCAGTGACCTCCTCGGGCCGCTCGTCGATGAGCAGGACGATGAGAATGATCTCCTTGTGGTTGCGGACAATGGAATTGGCGATCTTCTGCATGAGCACCGTCTTTCCGGTCCGGGGCGGGGCCACGATCAGGCCACGCTGCCCCTTGCCCAGGGGCGCGACGATGTTCATCACCCGCATGGAAAAATTGTCCGGCTCGTTCTCAAGATCGATCTTTTCCTGGGGATAGAGCGGGGTCAGGTTGACAAAGGCGGTCTTGTCCCTGGCCGCCTCGGGTGGCTGAAAGTTGATGGAATCGACCTTGAGGAGGGCAAAGTAGCGCTCGTTGTCCTTGGGTGCCCGCACCTCGCCTTCCACGGTGTCGCCGGTGCGCAGGTTGAGACGCCGGATCTGGGAGGGGGAGACGTAGATGTCATCGGGGCCGGGAAGATAGTTGTAATCCGGTGCCCGAAGAAATCCGAAGCCGTCCTGCAGGACCTCGAGGACACCGCTGCCACGCAGTTTGCCGTCATCGTCGGCCTTGGCCTTGAGGATGGCGAAAATCAGCTCCTGCTTGCGCATGGTGCTGTAGCCTTCGATATTCAGGGCGGACGCAATGGTGATCAATTCCTTGATCTTTTTGTTTTTCAGTTCAGTCGGATTCATCGAGCGCTCTTTCCTCCTCAGGAAATCAAAAATGAAAACAGGGCCCCGGGTACAGGTCGGGCGGCAGTCACCATCGACGGCCGGACCGGCCGGCCGGTACGGGTCAGATAATAGTTCACCGCTATGGGCAATCACCCGAAAACATCGATACTTCTGGTAAAAGTTCAGCAGTGCGTCAGCTTCCTGGCGGGCAGCCGGTAAGCTGTCACAGGTACCGCACGGAATCTGCACCCCTCACCGGACAGCTAACCATCTGTTTTTCCGAGATCAATGGCGCAAGCGCTCTCAGGAGCCGCACGAGCTTGATAAATCGTGGCCTTGCATACCCCGTGATCAGTTACGGCAGCCGGTATACTCCGCAGCACCAGAGGTACGCGGAGAACGGACAGCGACAGGATAGGGGCGAAATGTACGAATCTGGCAGGCCGTTGCGTCCCTGGATATCAAGCAAGAACTATCTGTAATGAATGATCTGGCAGGATATGTCCCGGAAGCGGTACGTGGTACAGGGTATGGGTTGCACACGTCTCCCTGCTGTGCAACGTCATCAAACGTATATGCCGTGAAATATCAGAACGAGAGGTCTTCAGGCGAAGTCGAGGTGTTCAAAAGTCTTATAAATCCTAAATATTGGTTTCCTTCATTTCTGTCAAGAAATTTCTGGCAAAATCCTCACATTGCTTCAGGCGCAAGGAAAAACGGCCTTTCACCTGCCGGCCAGCAGCCGTCCCAGGTGGATGACCTGGAGGCAGGTGTCGAACCAGGCGCCGGAGTTGTCGATCACGTGGTCGGCCATGAGCGCCTTGTCCGCCAGGTTCATCTGGGAGCCGATGGCCCGCATCGCCTCCGGACCGTCAACCTGGTCACGGACCATGATGCGACGACACCTCTGCCGAATGCCGGCATAGACCATCACCACCCGGTCCACATCTTCCTGCCAGCCAGCCTCGACGAGCAGGGGGATCTCCACCAGCAGAGGACCGGACGCGGCCTGTGCCGCCAGGGCCGATATCATGGCCCGGCGGGCAAGGGGATGGAGCAGGCCGTCAAGCCGGCGCCGCAGATCGTGGTCGGCAAAGATGGCCCTGCGCAGGGCGGGCCGGTCAAGGGAACCGTCGGTGGCAAGGAAACGGTTGCCAAACGCCTCCCGCAGGGCATGCCATCCCTCTTTGCCCGGTTGCAGGAGAGACCGGCAGATGGTGTCCAGGTCGATGAGCGGGAGATGGAAATGGGCGGACCAGAACCGGCAGACGCGACTCTTGCCGGAACCGATGCCGCCCGAAATGCCGACAATCATCGCCTCCATCAGCAGCCCCGGCGCAGGGTGGCAAGGACCTGCCGCATGTCCGGAGGAAGAGGCGCGGCAAACGTCAGCACCTTTCCGTCGTGCGGGTGGATAAACCTGAGAGATGCGGCATGGAGCATCTGCCGTCCCGCACCCAGGGCCGCATACCGCTCCGGACGGCCTCCATAGAGGGGATCACCCATGACCGGGGCCCCCAGGGAGGCCATGTGCACACGGATCTGATGGGTCCTGCCGGTCTCGATACCAAGTTCCACCAGGCACGGCCCGGAGGGAAACCGTTCCACGATCTTCCAGCTCGTTGCAGCATGCCGCCCTCCCCTGTCAACGACGGCCATCTTCTTCCTCTGTACCGGGTGCCGGCTGATGGAAGCTGCCAGCCGCCCTGATTCCTCGGGTGGACAGCGCAGGAGAATGGCATGGTATTGCTTGCGGACACGCCTGTTTTTGAACTCCCCGGACAGGATACGGAGGGCGGACTCGGTCTTGGCGACAACCATGACACCGGAGGTGTCCTTGTCGAGACGGTGAACAATGCCGGGCCGCGCCGGATCGGGGCCCGGCAGATGGTCGCAGTGATGCAGGAGCCCGTGGACCAGGGTGCCGCCCCGGTGACCGGCACCTGGATGGACCACCAGGCCGGCCGGCTTGACGATCACCAGTAACCAGTCATCCTCAAAGAGAATCTCGAAGGGCACCGCCTCCGGCACGATTGCGGAGGGTTCGGGGTCCGGAAGGCGGACCGTTACCCTGTCGCCGCTCCGCAGCCGGTGGCCGGCCTTGACCGCGGCCCCGCCGACCCGGACGTGGCCCGCAAGGATAAGACGGCCCAGAGCGGAACGGGAGTGCCCGCCAACCCTGCGGACCAGGTAGTGGTCCAACCGCTGGCCGGCCTCCTTGGGGGCAACAACCAATTCATGCCGCTCTGGCCCGGTCTCCTGCCGGTCCGGGCAGCAGTCGCTGCTGTTTGCTGCGGGCTCGGTCATCTGGGAAGGCTGCCGCTGAAACAGAAAACAAAGGAATAGAGAGGCGCAAAAGCACCGGCAGGTTTCCGCCACCGGGCCGTGGCGCACGTCCCGGAGCTGCGGATGACGGCCTGCCCGCACAGCAGGCCCAACCGGGGAGCAATGCAACCCTTCACAGGGTTGGAAACTGTGATGGCGTCGCAAAATAGCCGATCTGCCGCCTTGCAGCGGGCATGGCCAATGCCCGACGCACTGCATGTGCGCCTCCGCCTGGCCGACACCGCTACGCCTCGGAGTCTCACTCCGTTCGCTTACCTGTATATCGAACTATTAAGCTTAGCCAGTGCCTGTCCAGAAACCGGGCAAAAATACCATTTCTGGACAGACACTAGCCATCTTTAAAGCGTGATGGACTTTTTACGAATCCATCAACTATGCGGTTTCACCCATCAGAGCTGTAAACATCCACAGCCAAAGCATATTTGTGCAGGCGCGTTTGGTCGCCATGCCCCCTCTATGCGGGCAAACGCGACCATGCGAAGAGGTGGGCGGAGACTCCTTGCGGTGCCAGTGACCGCCTACAGTGCCTCCTGGGGCCGGTGAGCCGGTATCAGCTGAAAAGCTTCTCGATCTGCCGTTCTATCTTCTTCTCGTCAGTATTCTTGGCCAGGGAGAGTTCCTTGACAAGCAGGTTCTTTGCCGTGTCCATCATCTTCCGTTCACCGTAAGAGAGGTCCTTGTCCTCCTTGAGGATGAACAGGTCTCGCAGGACAACGGCCACCTCGAACACCGAGCCTGTCTTGATCTTCTCCATGTAGTCGCGGTAGCGGCGGTTCCAGGTCTGGGAACTGATCTTGACATCCCTGTCCTTGAGGATATCAATGACCTTCTTTACCTCTTCCTTGGAGATGATCGCCCTGAGGCCGACATTGTCACTGGTGGCAGTCGGAATCATGATGGTCATGTCGTTGTCCAGGATCTTCATCACATAGAAGGACTGATCGACACCACCAACGTTTTGTGTTTCTATGGCCTCAATGAGTCCAACACCATGGGCCGGATACACAGCCATATCACCTGCTGAAAACACAAGCTCCTCCTGAAAAATATCATCAAATTTTACCGGCAGTTGGGCCGGAAAACCGCACGGAAAGCCCGTACAATTTGATAATATACCATATTTTTTCAGGATTGGCAAAAAAGAGTGTTGTCGGGAAGGACCTGTTATCTCGCAACCCTCACGGGTTGACGAACCATCGGTTTTTTCCGGACACAATGGTACAAGCGCTCTCAGGGGCCGCAGATTCGGAGTCTACGCTTACCTGTGCAGAGGCGTACATGCGCTGGTAAGCGACCGCAGGGAGACTCCGATAGCCTACCTGTGCGGGCAGGCACCACCGCGCAAAGAGGTACGCGAAGACTCCGTGC
>JALSNC010000015.1 GCA_026987195.1 Desulfobulbaceae bacterium
TCAGCCCTATCTGTATCGTCTTTTTCATGGAATATCGTGTCTGCTGAATTACCGAAATAGCATTTGCCGCCGGCCCTGGAAACGGGCCGACATGACGGCTGCAGCCGGAGAGGCCGGAGGGGCCGGCCGGTTCGTACCGGCATTTTGTACTCTCTTTGCCGCCGCTTGTCAAAAAGTATGGAGTGATATTTTCATAGCTTAAAAAAGCGAGTTACGGTATAGTCAGCCGCTGAATGAGATGCCATTCATTGTGTGTGACCGGTCTCTTTCCAGTACTGTCAACGGGTTACGCCTGTTTGCGGATGCCGTCGATCCACCCGCCGAGGGCGGGGTCGGGCACCGGGGTGCAACCGGAGGTGGAATTCGGTCCGGCCTGCGTATTTTCATCCTCTTTCACATCAACATTTCAAGGAGATGGATATGAACATTCTGATTTTTGGACCAAACGGCAGTGGCAAGGGAACCCAGGGTGCCATCATCAAGGAGAAGTACGGCCTGGACCACATCGAGTCGGGCGCCATCTTCCGTGAGCACATCAAGGGCGGCACCGAGCTCGGCAAGAAGGCCAAGGAGTATATCGATCGCGGTGACCTGGTTCCCGACGACATCACCATCCCCATGGTCCTGGAGACCCTGCAGAAGTCCAAGGACAAGGGCTGGCTGCTGGACGGTTTCCCCCGTTCCCTGGCCCAGGCCGAGGCCCTGGACAAGGCCCTCAAGGAGTCGGGCATGGCCCTGGACTACGTGATCGAGATCGTCCTGCCCCGCGAGGTGGCCAAGCTGCGCATCACCGGTCGCCGCCTCTGCGCCAACGACAACAACCATCCCAACCACATCGCCTTCGACGCCATCAAGCCGGTGGAAAAGGACGGCAAGCTGGTCTGCCGGGTCTGCGGCGGTGAACTCTCCACCCGTCCCGACGACCAGGATGAAGAGGCCATCAACAAGCGCCACGACATCTACTATGACGACAAGACCGGCACCATGGCCGCTGTCAACTACTTCAAGAACAAGGGCGACGTCAAGGTGATCTCGGTTGACGGTCAGCCGAGCATCCAGGAGGTCTCCGAGGCCATCATGAAGGAACTTCCGTAACCGCCGCGGGATCCTGCGCTCCCTGCAAGCGTTTCCGCGCCCGGCCCGTGGGCGCGGAAACGCTTTTTTTGTTTGACAGGACGGTTTTTTTCTCTCATTGTTGCGGCCATGCAACCATTGTACCCCCCTGCGGGACACAATATCTGCCGGAAACGCGCACATGAAGACCCTCATCTCCACCAGTCTGGTCCAGTCGATTATGGCCAAGGAGGCCTTTGCCAAGGAATCGAGCGAGCAGATGATCCGCCTGGCCCGCTGGATCGTCGAGACCTTCGAGGACGGGGGCAAACTGCTCATCTTCGGCAATGGCGGCAGTGCCGCCGATGCCCAGCACATGGCCGCCGAGTTTGTCAACCGCTTCCTGATCAACCGCCGCCCCCTGCCGGCCATCGCCCTGAGTACGGACAGTTCGGTGCTGACCTCCATCGGCAACGACTTTTCCTTTGACCTGGTCTTTGTCAAGCAGATCCAGGCCCTGGGCAAACCCGAGGACCTGGCGCTCGGCATCTCCACCTCCGGCACCTCGGCCAACGTGGTCAAGGCCATGGCAACGGCACGGGAGATGGGCCTGAGGACAGCGGCCCTCACCGGCGGTACCAGCTGTCCCGGCGGCGACCTGGCCGAAAGCTGCGACATCCTGCTCAACGTGCCCTCGGACTCCACCCCCCATATCCAGGAGACCCATCTCTGGATCGAACACCTTCTCTGCCAGATGGTGGAACAGGCCATGTTCGGAGAGGCCTGAGCGCCGCAGGTTTGCGAACCAGCTCCTCAGATGCAGCTATGAACGACTACCCTGTAACGCCGCTGGCATTCGACCGGCTCCGGACCTACTCGATTCATGACCGTCACTCCAAGGTCACGGTGGACGACTTTGCCCGTCCGGTCCGGCCGGGTATGCGGGTCCGCGACCTGCTCTCCGGCCTGCCGGCCCAACTGGCCGGGGCCGACTTCCCCGAGCTGGTCCGCCACATCGCCACTGCGGTCCGCAACCAGCGTCCCGTACTTCTGGGCATGGGCGCGCATGTGATCAAGGTGGGCCTCAACCCCATACTCATCGACCTGATGGAGCGTGGCATCATCTCGGCCATCGCCCTCAACGGCGCCGGTATCATCCATGATACCGAGATCGCCATGGCGGGCCGCACCTCCGAGGAGGTGGCCGACGTGCTGGGCGCCGGCGCTTTCGGGGCGGCCAGGGAGACCGGCGAGGTCCTCAACGACGCGATATGCCGCGGCGCCGCCGACGGAATCGGCCTGGGCGAGGCCGTGGGCAACGCGCTCCTTGAACACGGCTTTCCCCACAACGACCGGAGCCTGCTGGCCCGGGCCCGGGAGATGGCCATCCCGGTGACCGTGCACGTGGCCATCGGCACTGATATCATCCATATCCATCCCGGGGCGGACGGCGCGGCCATCGGTGCCACCAGCCACCATGACTTCCGCCTTTTCTGCCGTCTGGTCAGTGAACTGGAGGGCGGAGTCTACCTCAACGTCGGCTCCGCGGTCCTCCTGCCCGAGGTCTTTCTCAAGGCGCTCACCGTGGTCCGCAACCTGGGCCACCAGGTCCGCAGCCTGACAACGGCCAATTTCGACTTCATCCGCCATTACCGGCCCGCCACCAACGTGGTGCACCGCCCCACCCTGGAAGGCGGTCGCGGCTACAACTTCACCGGCCACCACGAGCTGATGATCCCGCTGCTTGCCGCGGCCATAGTGGACGAGCTGGAAAAAGGTTGATATAGTCCCTGAATCTGTGTGCGCCGGAACGTGGCCAAAAGAAGGATACCCTCCTCCCGGCCCGGCGGATCCTCATAGCCAACCGTACAGGACCATGAAAAACAGGATAAAGATAGGTACCCGTGCCAGCCTCCTGGCCGTCACCCAGTCCACCTGGGTCAAGGACCGGATCGAGGAACAGTATCCGGACACCGAGGTGGAGCTGGTCCGGATAACGACAAAGGGCGACAAGATCCTGGATGTCCCCCTGGCCAAGGTGGGGGGCAAAGGGTTGTTCGTCAAAGAGATCGAGGATGCGATCCTCGACGGCCGGGTGGACCTGGCCGTCCACTCCATGAAGGATGTGCCCACCGAGCTGCCCGAAGAACTGCACGTGGCGATCATTCCGGAACGGGAGGTGCCGGTGGACGCCTTTATCTCGGCCAGGTACGCCTCGCTTGACGAGCTGCCGGCCGGCGCCACCATCGGCACATCCAGCCTGCGCCGCAAGGCCCAGCTTGCCGCCATGCGGCCCGATCTCGAGATCCTCGATCTCCGCGGCAACCTGGACACCCGCCTGCGCAAGCTCGAAGAAGGACAGTACGACGCCATCATCCTGGCGGCGGCGGGCCTGAACCGCCTGGGCCTGCAGGAGAAGATCACGGCCCTGTTCACGCCCGGGCAGATGCTGCCCGCCATCGGCCAGGGCTCCCTGGGGATCGAACTGCGCAGGGATGACGCCGAGCTGCTTGACGGCCTGCAGTTTCTGCATCATGCCGCGACCGCGGTGGCAGTGGCGGCCGAGCGATCCTTCCTGTTCCGGCTCGAGGGCGGCTGCCAGGTGCCCATCGGCGCCCATGCCACCCTGGAGGGCGACACGGTCACCCTGTCCGGGCTCATTGCCAGTGTCGATGGCAGGGAGATCCTGCGGCAGGAGATGCGGGCGCCCGCTGACCAGGCGGCCGGCCTGGGCGTCCGCCTTGCCGAGGCCCTGCTCGACCGGGGAGGCAGGGCGATCCTCGATGAGGTCTACCAGGCGGAAGAGCGATGATGGCGGCCAGGAACAGGGGCAAGGTCTACCTGGTGGGTGCCGGGCCCGGCGACCCCGGCCTCATCACCCTGCGCGGCAAGTACCTGCTGGAGCGGGCCGAGGTGGTGGTCTACGACTACCTGGCCAGCCCGAAACTCCTCAGGCACGTACCCGGGGATGCCGAACTGATCTATGCCGGCAAGAAGGGTGGCGGCCTGCACGCCTTTACCCAGGAGGAGATCAACCAGCTCCTCATTGACCGTGCCGCCGGCGGCAGAACCGTGGTCCGCCTCAAGGGGGGCGATCCCTTCATCTTCGGCCGCGGTGCCGAGGAGATCGAAGAGCTGGTGGCCGCCGGTATCGACTTCGAGGTGGTGCCCGGTGTCACATCGGCCACGGCAGCGGCCACCTATGCCGGCATCCCCATCACCCATCGCGAGTACACCGCCTCGGTGGCCTTTATCACCGGTCACGAGGCGCCTGGCAAGAAGGAATCCAACATCGCCTGGGACAAGCTGGCCACGGGAGCAGGCACCATTGTCATCTACATGGGCATCAAGAACCTGCCGGACATCACCCGCAGGCTGATCGACAACGGCCGGGATCCACAGACCCCGGTGGCCGTGGTGCGCTGGGCCTCCACCCCGATCCAGCACTCGGTGGAGGGCACCCTTGCGACCATCACCGACGTGGTGCGCGAGCGCGGGATCAGGCCGCCGGCCCTGGTCATTGTCGGCGAGGTGGTCAGGCTGCGCAACACCATTGACTGGTTCGAGAAACGGCCCCTGTTCGGCAGGCATATCGTGGTCACCCGGACCAGGGAACAGGCCAGTGAGCTGGTGGCCGGGCTTGAGGAACAGGGGGCCGACTGCCTGGAGTACTCCACCATCCACATCGAGCCGGTGGAGGACTACGGGATACTGGACGCGGCCCTGGACGAGATCACCACCTACCAGTGGCTGCTGTTCACCAGCCTCAACGGCGTGACCTACTTCTTCCGGCGTCTCTTTGCCCGTGGCATGGATGCGCGCAGCCTCAACGGCCCGAAGATCGCCGTTGTCGGCCGGGCCACCGCCGAGAAGCTCGGAGAATATGGCCTGCGGGCCGACCTGGTGCCGGAGAAATTCACCGGCGAGGGCCTGGCCGAGGCCCTGCTGGCGCAAGGGGTGGAGGGCGCACGGATCCTGCTGCCCCGGGCCCTCAGGGCGCGCGAGGTCCTGCCGGAGACCCTGACCGGGGCGGGGGCCCGGGTCACGGTGGCGCCGGTCTACCAGAACGTGCCGCCCCAGGGCCGGAAGGATGAGCTGCGGGAACAGCTGGCTGACGGATTCATCGACCTGGTGACCTTCACCAGCTCCTCGACCGTGACCAACTTCCTGACCATGGTGGACGCGGCCTCGGACGAGGAACTGCAACGTCTGCTGGCCGGGGTGCGCATCGCGGCCATCGGGCCGATCACGGCAAGGACGGTTGAGGAGCGCGGCCTCACCGTGGACATCCAGCCGGAACGCTACACCATCCCGGACCTGGTGGATGCCATTGTTGCCTACTATCAGCATGCCGATGCCAGGAGAAACTGAGGCAGCGCCCCTGCTCCTGCGCATCGACCTGCCCTCCGGGGACGGCCGGAGCGGACGTGCCGAGAGCGAACCGGGCGACCGCCGGGCCAGGCAGGCCGAGGCGCCGCTGATCTGTGCCCATTGCAGCGCTCCCATCACCAGCCGCGAGCAGGCCATCGAGATCAACGGCCGTCACG
>JALSNC010000016.1 GCA_026987195.1 Desulfobulbaceae bacterium
ACGTAACTCCGCCATCGGCCGTCGGCCGCACCGCCGGCACAATCCTTTCTTGCTTTCGGCGGAGACTCTGTGATACCCTCTTTTCAGGTACATGGCAGGCTGCCGGCAGCCCGGACAACCGGGTTCCCGGACCAGATCCGTTGACTTCATTCTTCCACACCATGACCATATCGCCCATCCTTGCCTGGTTCCTGACCGGTCTCCTGTTTTTTGCCACCGAACTGGCCCTGCCGGGCTTCATTGTCTTTTTTTTCGGCATCGGCGCCTGGTGCGTGGCTCTGCTGCTCTGGTCCGTCGATCTTTCCCTGTCCGCCCAGCTCGGGGTCTTCATCGTGGCGTCGCTGGTGTCACTGCTCCTGCTCCGCTCCTGGCTGCGCGGAATATTTGCCGGCAGGAGCCTCACCGAAGATGATTCGACCATGGTCGAGCCCCTGTCGGCCACCGGTATCGTCAGCCGCGATATCGTGCCGCCGGCCGAGGGGCAGGTCAGGTTTGGCGGCTCCTACTGGCGGGCTGCGGCGGACGAGAGGATAGCAAGCGGTACAGTGGTGAGGATTATCGAACAGAAAGACCTGCTGATCCGGGTTGAACCGGCGCAGACAGACAGGGAGGACGACTGATGGAGATGCTCATCGGAGTTGCGGCGTTTGTGGTCTTTGTGGTCATTCTGCTGCTCAAGACCGCGGTGGTGGTCCCGCAGCGCAGCGAGTACGTGATCGAGCGGCTGGGCAAGTACCGGGACACCCTCAGCGCCGGGTTCCACATCCTGATTCCCTTTCTCGACCGGGTGGCCTACAAGCGGAGCCTCAAGGAGGAGCCCATCGACATCCCGGCCCAGACCTGTATCACGGCCGACAACGTGACCATGGAGGTGGATGGTGTCCTCTACCTGCAGGTGGTCAATGCCCGCCAGTCCGCCTACGGCATCGAGGACTACCGGTTCGCCGCCATCCAGCTTGCCCAGACCAGCCTGCGCTCGGCCATCGGCAAGATCACCCTGGACAATACCTTCGAGGCCCGGGAGACCCTCAACCAGCAGGTGGTGGATGCCCTGGACGAAGCGGCCCAGAACTGGGGTGTCAAGGTGCTGCGCTACGAGA
>JALSNC010000017.1 GCA_026987195.1 Desulfobulbaceae bacterium
CCAGGTGTCAGGGGCCAGGTGTCAGGTGTCAGGGGACAGGGAGGGGGGACGGCTGGGGATGAAGGTTCGTTCCCTGCTGTGGAATCCGAGCCCGCTGTGGTGCTCTGCGGTCAGAACAGCGTCAGCCTGGTGTTCATCGGGTACGTGTCCGCAACTGCGGCCATGGATATTTCTGGTAACGGTTTTTGCCAACTGCGAATAGACAATTCCGGGTTCGGTATTATAGTTTGAAGGTGAGCTGTCACGTCACAGCATATCGAACCTTTGTGCCGCGTCATCCTGAGGTTGTGACGGACCGTTGATACGTCCGGCCGCGTCTGGCACCGTTGCCGACAGAAAGGAACCATTACATCACGTAACCAGGAAGAACCGAGAAGAACATACCAGCCATGGAGTACTACAAGATACTGGGTGTGTCCCGGGATGCCTCGACAGAAGAGATCAAGAAGGCCTACCGGAAACTGGCAGTCAAATACCACCCTGACAAGAATCCAGACGACAAGGCCGCGGAGGCAAAATTCAAGGAGATCAGCGAGGCGTATGCCGTTCTGTCCGATCCGCAGAAGCGCAAGGAGTATGACACCTTTGGCGCCAATGGATTCCAGCAGCGCTACTCGCAGGAGGACATCTTCCGTGGTTTTGACCTCAACGACATCCTGAGTCAGTTCGGTTTCGGCACCGGTTCATTCCGGACCACCTCCTTTCACAGCGGTCAGGGCGGCAATCCGTTTGAAAATCTCTTTCAGGGCGCCTCCCGCATGGGCGGGGGCTGCCGCGGGGGAACCTGCCGGCCGCAGCCGGTGAAGGGCGAGGACCTCACCTATGAGCTGACCATCACCCTGGAAGATGTGCTGCACGGCACCGAGAAGACCATCAGCCTCCGCCAGAACGGCAGCCCGCAGAACATATCGGTCAAGATCCCCAGGGGGATCGAGGCCGGCAAGCGGCTGCGACTCAGCGGCAAGGGCAGCCCCTCGCCGTCGGGCGGGCCGCCGGGCGATCTCTACCTGAAGATCAACATTGCTCCCCATCCGCTCTTTCAGCGGGACGGTGACAACCTGATCCTGGAGAAACGGATACCCTTCAGCCAGGCCTGC
>JALSNC010000018.1 GCA_026987195.1 Desulfobulbaceae bacterium
GGCCGATCTGTTTGGGCGGGAAATTGACCACGCCGAGAACCTGCTTGCCTACCAGTTCATTCCTACCGTACAGATGCGTAATTTGGGCGCTGGATTTTTTCAGGCCGATCTCCGGACCGAAATCAACCAGCAGCTTCCAGGCCGGTTTACGGGCTTCGGGGAAATCATCCACCTCGACAATGGTGCCCACCCGCAGCTCTACCCTGGCAAAATCATCCCAGCCGATCTCTTGCATAGGGTTAGCCCTTAAAAACCCGGGCACAGAACTCACCCAGCCTGCCCAGTTCTTCGCAGACATGCAGACCGCAGTCGCGCATGGCCGCAATTTTTGAAGCCGCTGTTCCGGACGAGCCGCTGACAATGGCCCCGGCATGACCCATACGACGGCCGGGCGGAGCGGTCAGTCCGGCAATAAAGCCGACCACGGGGATACTCAGGTGATCCCGGATAAAGGCGGCCGCCTCCTCCTCGGCATTGCCGCCGATCTCGCCGACCATGACCAGGCCGGTTGTCTCCCTGTCCTCTGCAAAGGCCGCCAGACAGTCAATAAAACTGGTGCCGACCACCGGGTCGCCGCCGATGCCGATACAGGTGGACTGGCCCAGCCCCTGACCGCTCAACTGGTGCACCACCTCATAGGTCAGGGTGCCGGAACGGGAAATGACCCCGATGCTGCCCGGTCGGTGGATGGCGCCTGGCATGATTCCCACCTTGGCCGCAGCCGGTGAAATAATGCCCGGGCAGTTGGGACCGATCAACCGGCTTTCACTGCCGGTAAGGGCGGTCTTGACCCGCAGCATATCCAGGGCGGGAATACCTTCGGTAATGCAGACAATCAGGCCGATTCCCGCATCAGCCGCCTCCAGGATGGCGTCGGCGGCAAAGGGCGGCGGCACAAAGATCATCGAGGTATCGGCCCCGGACTTTTCCACTGCATCACGGACGGTATTAAATACCGGAATACCATCCATATCCTGCCCGCCCTTGCCCGGCGTTACCCCGGCAACAACCCGGGTGCCGTACTCCAGGCATTGCCGGGTATGAAACCTGCCCTCGTTACCGGTAATTCCCTGCACCAGCAGGCGGGTGTCACTG
>JALSNC010000019.1 GCA_026987195.1 Desulfobulbaceae bacterium
GATCCGCAAGACCATGGCGCTCGGGGCCGGCGGTTTCATCAAGAAACCCTACACCATGGAGGAGCTGGCGGTTGCCGTGGGCACGGAACTGGAAAAACCGTCCCCGGCCTGAGACCGGGGACGGCGAGGTAAACGTCGACTTGGGGCCGGGGCTCAGAAGGCGTAGGTGAATTTTGCCCAGATATTGAACCCTTGAGTCCTGTTGCGGGCAGCCAGTTCATACTGGTTACGCAACGAAAAGAACATGTTCCTGTAATTGTACCAGAGACCCGGGCCGACGGCAAAGACACGGCTGTGGCTGGTCTCGTCCCGGCGGAGCAGCTCGCGCACCGGGGCGGGAACGGATTCGTCCAAGTCAAAGGAATCGTCCGTGGTCTGGGTGGAGTAGTAGCCGCTTGCCCCAAGCCTGAAGTGCGGGTTGAAGGCATAGGAGAGCGAGTAATCGACGTGGAACTCCTGGCCGGGGTCCCGGTCGACCTCGACACCGTAGACCGTGGCATACCGGTCCTGGCTGGTGTTGAAGTCATACATGAACTTGGCGGACAACTCCCAGTTGTCGACCAGGTAGGTGACGGCGAAGACCGGTTCGATGGTCCAGAAGTTCTGGCCCACCGAGGCCATGTTGCCGTCATCCTGGCCGGTGGGGATGTAGATATCGGCCAGGGAAGCGGCCAGGTGCAGCCGGCCGTCCATCAGGTGCCAGGACAGGATGCAGGGACTGTAGATGAAGTAGGGAATATCGGTGTTGCTGTAGGATCGTTTTGTCTCCGGTCCCACCGGGGCATTGAAATCCAGGTCCACGCCCGCCACCAGGGCAAAGGCATGCATGCCGTAATTGGCGCCGAGGATCTTCCTGTCACTGATCCAGAGAAAACGAAAGACATTGGCGAGCACCGAAACACTGTCAAAGGCCCCGATATCGTCGCCATTGTCATCCTTCATGGTGTCAGCGCCGTAGTAATAGACATAGTCGAGGAAATAGAATCCCGGCGGCGGCACCATGCCGCTCAGGAATCCTTCCGCGCCATTGGGATAACTCTGGCCGCCCCCTGCCAGGGCCTTGCCACTGCCAAGCAGCAGGCACAGGCACAACAACATACCGATTTTCCGACTCATCTCTTTTCTCCTTTCGTCTTGCCTGGAAAGACCGGACCTCCGGCCCGGTCAGGAACCATTGCCGGCAGCGACAGCCGCCGGAGTGCGAATCTGAAAAAACCTAGCAGAAACACCCTCCACAATCAACCAGGGAAGAAAAAAAATGAGGGGCTGTTCAGTCCGGTGATATCAGTACCCCCTCACAGGGTATACAAGGTCATGATTTATCAATCTCGTTTTTGTAAGCGGTCACATCCGGCCGTGGCGGATAATGGAAACCAGCAGCCAGAAGCCCATGATACCGGCAAACAGGAAGCCGATCAGGCCGATGACCGGGACACCGTACCAGCGGGGCGGTATGTCGGAGAGGACCACCAGTGACGAGCCGATGATCTGCGAGGCAAGGACGATGGCAAACGAGATGCGGTTGGAGACCCGGTCCAGGGTCTTCTCCAGGGCCCTGAGACCGCGATGTTCAAACTCGATGCGCAGGTGACCCTCGCGCATCTGCCGGAGGATGAAACGGAGCTCGGCCGGGAGCTCACGCAGCAGCGACAGGTACTCGCCGCCGGTCTCCCTGAACTCCTCGGCCAGCCGGCCCGGCTGCAGCCTGCCGAGCCGGACCTTCTTCATAAAGGGCTCGGCCAGTCGCACCAGCTCCAGGTTGGGGTCCAGCATCAGCCCCACCCCTTCCACCGTGCTCAGGGCCTTCATCATCAGGTAGAGGTTGGGTTTGAGCGAGAGACGGTGTTTGCTGACCAGGTCCAGGAGATCCTGGAGGATACGGTCGGCCTTGAGCTCGCCCAGGGGCCGGTAGAGGTAGCGATCCATGAAATCGCCCAGGTCCCGGGCCAGATCGTCGCGATTGACCTCGCCCTGCTGGATGGTCAGCTTGAGGACACCACTGGTCACCTTGCGCTCGTTCCCGGCCACCAGGTTGAGGACCAGGCTGGTAAAGTCCTCCCGGTCCTTGCGTGAAAGCCGCCCCATCTGACCGAAGTCGATGAAGCAGACCACGTTGCCGGGCAGGACGAAGATATTGCCGGGGTGGGGATCGGCATGGAAGAAACCGTGCACGAAAATCTGTTCCATGACCAGGTTGGCGCCGCGCTCCGCCAGCAGTGCAAGATCATACCCCTTTTCGCGCAGCAGGTCGACCTTGGAGGACTTGATGCCGTCCACATATTCCATGACCAGGATACGTTCGGAACTGAACTCGGGATAGGTCAGGGGCACGTGGATGGTGTCGTTACCCTCGAACTGCCGGGCGAAGCGCTGGATATTGAACAGCTCGAGGGAAAAATCGATCTCCCGTGACAGGGAGCGGGCAAACTCGTGCACCACGGCCGTGGGATGGTGGCCCTGGACCTCCTCCAGGTACTGTTCCATGAGACTGGCGATGTGGGCCAGGATCTCCAGGTCCACCGCGATGACACTCTCGATATCAGGCCGCTGGACCTTGACCACCACATCGGCGCCGTCCATCAGGCGGGCGTGATGTACCTGGCCGATGGAGGCCGCGGCCAGGGGCTCGGTATCGAAATAGGCAAAGAGTTCCTCCGGCGGATGCCCGGTCTCCTCGACAAAGATCGTGCGGACCTCGTCGTAGGCAAAGGGTGGCACCTCGTCCTGCAGCTTGGCCAGCTCGTGCAGGTATTCGGGAGGAATGAAATCGGGGCGGGTGGAAAGGAGCTGGCCCAGCTTGATGAAGGTCGGGCCCAGCTCTTCCAGGGCCAGGCGGAGCCGCTCGGGCCGTGACAGGCGGCTGATCTGCTCCCGCGGCCTGCGATTGATCATCTGCAGGCCCGACTCCAGATACTGGTCGATGTGCAGACGATCCACCAGATCCTCGAAGCCGTACTTGAACAATACCCGCAGGACCCGGTGGTACCGGTTCAGGTGCCTGTAGGTCCGGCTGATGGCGCCGAGCTTCCTGATGCTGAACATGCAGACGTACCAGGGCCCCCGATACTACTTCTCTTCGTCGGCCCGGGCATTGATGGCAACCTGCAACTCCTCCACCTGCCGCCTCAGATCGGCAAGCTCGTCCCTGGTGGCCAGGTTCAACTGCCTGATCTTGTCCTCCACCCGCTGGCTGATCCAGAGTTCAAGCTGATCCTTGGCGTTTTCCGACTTCCTGATCAGCTCCTCGACGAACTTTTTCCCCTCTTCCTGGGTCATCTTGCCTTTTTCCACCAGTTCCCGGTTCAGCTCCTCGATCTTCTCCTTGGTGAGAAAGGCTGCTCCCACACCGGCATAAACGACATTCTTCATCAGTTCTTTCATGGTTCCCTCCTGTTCTCTGTCTGCAGATGATTACCCGGCACCTACCTTCTGTCGATATCACGATGAAAGACGAGCAGCTCCACCGGCAGGTCGGCGAAAAACCGCCGCAGGTGCTCGGTCACGGCCACGGAACGGTGCCGGCCGCCTGTACAGCCGATGGCCAGGCGCAGGTCCGTTCGCCCTCCGGCCCGGTACTGCTCGACCAGGAACAGCAGGACCGACTCGATGCGTGCAAGGAATTCCCTGCCCACCCTGTTGGCAAGAACATAGGCTGCAGTGGCCGGTTCCCTGCCGGTGGACTCCTTCAGCTCGGCAACCCAGTAGGGATTGGGAAGAAATCGCACGTCCCAGACCATGTCCGCCTCGGCATAGCCGTGCTTGAAGCCAAAGGAGAAAAGGGTGATTCTCAACAGCCTGCGGCAGGACGGCTGTTCAGCCCTGCTTCCCTGCACCTGTTTCGCGTCCACGCTGCCTTTTCCTGGTTGGTACACTTATTCTGTAATCATTTCCCGCTTCGGATGCCACAAAGAAACCGCAACCGGCGATGATTTCGGGTAAACCGCCATGTCTCCGGAGACACAACAAACGATGCTGGACTCGTAAAAAGTCCATCACACGCTAAAGATGGCCAAGCATAAACGTTCGATATACAGGTACGCGAACGGAGTGAGACTCCGAGGCGCAGCGGTGTCGGCCAAGCGGAGGCGTACATGGAGTACGTCGAGCATTGGCCGTACCCGCTCCAACGCAGTAGATCGGACTTTTTGCGACGCCATCAACGATGAAAATCAGGCAGAGGGTAACTGATCACAGGGTACACAACGTCACGATTTTTCAACCTCGTTTTTGTAAGCGGTCTCAGGTGCCGCAGGTTCGTGCAGTCGCTCCTGGCCGCTATAGCCTACTATGCGGACAGGAGCGACCGTGCGAAGATGCGGTACCTGTGACCGCTTACGGCAGAGGGCGTATTCGTTGCACCGCGGGCGGCACGAAGACTCCTGTCCCCGTAAGGGCGTGCAGATGGCGTGCTGCTGAACTTTTACCAGGGACTTCTCAGGTAGTGGAGCAGAGCATGCGGATGCTTTCCGCCTTTTCCGCGATGCCCCGTTTCAGGACCTCGTGGTTATAGGCTGCGATCACGTCCCTGCGTTTGAGCATACCGAGCACCCAGGGATTCTCCGCGCTCTCCACCACCGGGATCTCCTCAATCCCCTTGACGTCGAAGAGCAGCATGGCGTCGTAGAGGTTGTCGTCCGGGGTGAGGAAGATGACATCGCGACTGCAGATGGCACCGACCAGGTGACAGACCCGCTGTTCCTCGTCGTGGAGGATGGTCTTCACATCCTGCATGGAGACCACGCCCACCATCTGCCCCTTATGATTGATGACCGGAAAATAGAACGAATCCTTGGCGATACGGAACAATTCCAGCAACTGGTTGATGTTGGCGTTCTCGCTGATGAAATCCACGTCCTCGGTGATGGCCTTGCCCACCTTGATGGATTTCATGATCGCCACCTCCCTGCCCTCATGGATGTTGATACCCTCCCGGGTGAAATCCACGGTGTCGATGGAATCATGGTAGAGGCGGGTGGCGATCACCGTTCCCAGGATCGAGGTGAGCATCACCGGTACGATGATCTCGTAGTTGCCGGTCATCTCGAAGAGGAGAAAGATGGCGGTCATTGGCGCATGGGTGGAGGCGGCCAGAAAGGCCCCGATACCGATGGTGGCGTAGGCGCCGGCCGTTGCCGTGCTTTCCGGCAGCAGGGAGTGCATGATGCCGCCGTAGGCACCGCCGATGACCGCGCCGATGAAGAGTGCGGGCGCAAACACACCTCCGGCCCCGCCCGAGCCCAGGGTGATGGCGGTGGCAATGGACTTGAGGAAGATCAGGGCCAGGAGGACACTTACCATGCCGTGTCCGGCCAGAACCTCTTCGATGAACTTGTAGCCGTCCCCCATGACCTGGGGAAAGACAATGCCGATGCACCCGACAAGGAAGGCGCCGAGAACCGGTTTGAGCTGGTCATGGATGGGCAGGGCCGCGAAACGATCGCGGGTAAAATAGAAAAACCGGATGTGGAGCACGGCCAGAAGAGCGACGATCAGGGCCATCACCGCATAGAGCGGGATCTCGACAAAGGGATTGACCATGTGGTAGTCGGGGATGGGAAAGGCCGGAATCTCACCGTAGTAGGCCCGGGAAACCACGGTGGACAGCGCCGAGGCGATGACGAGCGCGGCAAAGGAGGAGATCTCGTAGGTCCCCAGCAGGACGATCTCGGCGGCAAAGAAGATGCCGGCGATGGGGGCGTTGAAGATACCGGCGATGCCGCCGGCGCATCCGGCAGCAATGTAGACCTTCATCCGCCGGCCCGAAACCCGGGTTTTCTGACCGACCTGGGAGCCGAGGGCACCACCGATGACGGCGATGGGCCCCTCCACGCCGGCGGAATTGCCGGTGCCGATGGTGATGGCCGTGCTGACCACCTTGATGAAGATATTACGGGCCCGGATGACGCCGTTTTCCAGGTTGACCCGGCGCAGGAAGTTGGTGAAGCTGTAGCCGTTGACCTTGCCGGGGAAGGCCAGTGACAGCGGAATCAGCAGGACGGCACCGGTCATGGGCAGGAGCGGCAGCAGGAACCTGCGCCAGTCGCCCTCGCCGATACCCAGCAGTTCATAGCCCCGGACAAACACGTATTCATGGACCAGTTCCACGGCTTCGCGAAAGATGATGATCGCCACCCCCGCCATCAGGCCGATGAAGGTGGCGGTGAGGATCATGCGCGTATTTTCCCCGGGCAGGAAAATTTTCAGTTTGGTAAGCATGTGCGCTTGGGAATATCGCAACCGAGGCGTCGGGCCTGGCGCAGAAAAAATTCATCTGTCATGCCGGCAATATAGTCGCGGACAATGGCTGCGGCCGTATGGGTCTCCACATAATGTTGCGACATGGAGTGGAGAAAACTGCGGCCGGGATCACTGCCTGCCGGGTCCTGTTCGAGCTGCCCGAGGTAATGGGAGAAGAGTTGCTCGTAGCAGGTATGAATCCGCCGGAAATCCGGTTTGAAGGCAGGATTGCAGTAAATGCGGCGGTAGTTGAAGCTCTTCAGCTCCAGCAGCAGGTCGGCGACCTCCCCGCTGAAGCCGATCCAGTCGGTATCGGCATCTCCGCGCCCGGCCGTCCGGACGTGACTGCTGGTCGTGATCAGGTCGGTCACCAGGGTATAGACAATGGTGCCATTGCTGGACCCCAGGCCGGAGGCGCAGCGGGGCGGGATCTCCTGCCGCCGGACCAGGCCGAGTTCGATGGCGTCCTCAATGTCCCGGCCGATATAGGCGATGGTGTCACAGAGGCGCACCACGCAGCCCTCCAGGGTCATGGGCACCAGGCGTGTTGCCGGCTCGCGCCCCTTGGCTGTCATCTCGCGGTCCAGGGTGGAAAACCCCTTGTCCCGGCACGGTCGCAACCGGACCGCGTTGGCCTCGCCATCGTGGCAGAGGATGCCGTCGAGCACCTGCAGGCACAGGTTCCAGCCCCTCCCCTTGCGCTCGAACCGATCCAGGAACTGTACCGACTGGATATTGTGCTGGAACGAGTCCAGCCCGTGCCGGCGGCAGAGCCTGGACAAAATCCGCTCTCCCTCGTGGCCGAAAGGGGGATGACCTATATCGTGTCCCAGGGCGATGGCCTCGATCAGGTCCTCGTTGAGCCCCAGGAATCTGCCCACTGTCCTGGCGATCCTGGACACGAGCTGGACATGGAGAACCCGGTGGGTGATATGATCGTTCTCCACCAGGGAAAAGACCTGAGTCTTGTCGATATAGCGGGCATAGGCCCGCGAATGGAGGATCCGGTCACAGTCCTGGCTGAAACACTGACGATGGTCCTGCCGCTTTTCGGGCCGGCGTCGCACACCCTCCCGGCTCAGGCAGGCAGCCGGCGACAGCTGCACCTCCTCTGCCCGGTTCAGTGCCCTCTGGATGCCGAAAAGCTGCCCGGCTGACTGGCTGCGCATTGTCTATAGCAGAGCTCGGATGACAAGTACAATCAATAATCTCTCGAAAAAGTATCAGTATAGTCAAAAGAGAACACTATTGGAAACCATTTTTCCAGGCAGCCGGAAACAGGCTGTTTTCTGTCAGCAGATTCGGTAATCACCGATATCGGCAACACCGGTTGCCAACACCACGCCTTCGTCCTCCTCTTCCGCGGTCAACCGCCAGCCGCCCCGTAGGCGGGCATAAGATCCACGGCCCCGGCGAGCCGGCGTCGCCACGTCACCACAAACACAAGAACGGAAATTCAACGAGTTATACCAACCGGCTCTTTTCCCTGTCCTTCCGGACAGACAACTGCCGCCGCTGCCGGCCGGTCCTCTTGTCGCAACTACCTGGAATAACAGAAACAACAACTAATGGCACAGGAAATGCTATAGGAGGGCATGGAACATGTTCGCTGTACCAGCAACACGATAAACCGTTCCCGGCAGCAGCTCCCGCAACGGGAGCCGGGGAACACCTGACAACAAGGAGGTATGACAATGAAAAAGATGATTCCTGCAGTTCTGCTCACCCTGATGGCGACCACAGCCTTTGCCATGGCCCCGTCCTTCACCCAGGTCGACACCAACAAGGACGGTGCCATCTCGGCAAGCGAGGCCGAGGCCGTCGGCATCAGCAAAGAACTCTTCACCAAGGCCGATGCCGATCACAGCGGCACTCTGAACATGGACGAATTCAAGAACCTTACCGTTCAGGGCAAGTAAGCCTTCCCAGCCATCACCTGCGCGCCGGCACGTCCGTGCCCGGCGCGCGGGTGATTCCTTCCCGCTCTCCTGTCTCCGCCACTTCCCCCTGTAAGCGCTCACAGGGACCGCACGGCGTCTTCGCTTACCTCTTTGCACGGTCGTGCCTGCCCGCACGGGCAGGCTATCGGAGTCTCCCTGCGGTCGTTTACCTGCGGCCAGGCACTCCTGCACAGGCAAGCGCAGACTCAGAATCTGCGGCCCCTGAGAGCGCTTACACCATTGTGGTCGGGCAAACCGGTGGTCAGCCATCCCGAGAGGGGTTACCTTCCCCATCAGGCGGCATATAACAGCCCCTCCTTTTACGCAACCAGGCGCACCTGCACCAGGCCACGCAGGGAATTGCCGATGAAGACCGCCTCTGCGGCTGCAAGCTCGTCCAGGGACACCACCTGTTCCTCCACCGCCCCCCGGGCCAGCAGCCAGCCGCGAAAGGTGCCGGCCAGCAGGCCGCAGCGAACGGGTGGCGTGACCAGTGTTCCCTTCCTGCGGACAAAGACATTGCTGATACTGCCCTCGGTCACCTCGCGGTGCCGGTTGGCGAAGAGGACCTCGAAGCCTCCCCGGGCCACCACCTGCCGCCGTTCGCGGTCATAGAGCCCGCGACGGGTGGTCTTGTGGTACAGAAAGGTATCGTCGGGATCGGTGTGATGATCGGAAAGATACACTTCGGGCAGGGGCGAATCAATGCGGGGCCGGGTGGAGAGAATATGCGCCGGCCAGGCGGCAAGCTCTCCGGCCGAGAGCCGGAGCGCCCCGTCCCGGGCGAGCAGCAGCCGCACCCGCATGGGGCTTTGCCCGAAGGAGGCGGCAAGGGACAGGAGCCGGTCCCGCACACTGCCGGCGTCATGCTGAAAGAGAAAATACTCCGCCGATGCCGCCAGCCGCCGCAGGTGTTCCTCGAAAAGCAGATATCCCTTGCCTGGCTGCCAGAGCAGGGTCTCGATCAGGTGAAAGACCGGCACCGGCCTGGTGAGAAAATTGCCTTTGAGCAGACACTCCTCCCATTCCGCCTCTGGCTCGGAATCATGGACCACTCCGGAACCGATACCCATAACACCATGCCCGCCGGAGATCTCCAGGGTCCGGATCGGCACATTGAAGACCGCCTCGTCGGGACCGCAGAAGCCGATGGCGCCGCAGTAGACCCCGCGGGGATCCTGTTCCAGCTCACGGATGATCTCCATGGTCCGGATCTTGGGCGCACCCGTCACCGAGCCGCAGGGCAACAGGGTGGAAAAGAGGCGGCGCAGGCCGAAACGCCGACGGTCACCGGTGACAGCGTCAATGGTGGATGTCATCTGGAGCACGGTTTCATAGACCTCGACATCAAAGAGGGACCCGGGCAGGACCTGTCCGCCGCCGGTCTCATGCAGCAACCGCGCCAGGTCATTGCGGAGCAGATCGACTATCATAACGTTTTCGCTGCGGTTCTTGTCGTCATTTTTCAGCAGCCCCGCCCGACGCCGGTCGCCATCAACAGTCCGCCCCCGGGCCATGGTCCCCTTCATGGGCCGGACCCGGACCTGGCCCGGTGCGGCCCGGAAGAAGAGCTCCGGTGAAAAACTCATCACCTCCCTGCCGCCATGCCTGATCCAGGCGCCATAGGCAACCGACTGATTGCGGCGGAGCTGCCGGTAGAGCGCGGCCGGCGATCCGGTGAAACCGAAATCCAGGCGCAGGGTGAAGTTGACCTGGTAGGTATCACCCGACCGGATGTACCGCCTGATCCGCCGGACCGCCTCCAGATACTGCTGCCGACGGATATTGGTCCGCAGGTCCTCAATCCTGCACTGCGGTGACGGATCGGGCGGCTCGACGACCAGGCCGGCGGCGGCGAGAAAGGAGGAGAATTCATCCCTGCCGTGACGATAGACCACAGGCTCGGCAAAGACACCGAAAAGGGCAAGTGGCACCCCCTTGTCCCAACGCGCCTCTTGCCCCGGGACCGCACCGCGCAGCGGCTGCAGCAGGGAACCGAACTCGTAGGAGACCCAGCCGGCAAGGAACCAGCCCTTCTCAACCCACGCCTCGGCCCGGCCAAGGAACCGGTCCGCATCATCGCCCGGCCGGCAGATCAGCCATGTCCGCGGCTTCACAAAGAGCAGGGAACGATCCTCGCCCGGGCCCACCCGGGAGGTCTCGAAAAACACGAATTCCTCCTGCCGCTCCAGGCCGCAGGCGAGACGTTCCATCTCTTCCTCACTGAAAGGACGCATATGCCGCATGGCGATCACGATGTTGCGTAATTCTACCGGTATTTCAATATCGCTGCCGATAGAGGAGAACTGTTACGATTTCTTCTGAGATGTAAGGTTGTTGCCAGTGGCGATGAGCCGTGCACGTCAACAGAGGCAACCCCCTGTATCTATCAGCTCATCTTCCATTGTCAACGGAAAAAAGGACTATGACACCATGCCATAACAGCGGTCACGTCCGCCGGCTCAGGAGCGTTGCCAAGTAAAAGTATCCGTCTTTTCATCTGGTTGCCGATAGCGGTGAACCAGTACTGCCAGGGAAACACCATCGTCTCACTGCCGCAGGCAGGTGCCCATCCTGGCCCCCGGTCCCTTCCGGAGGAAGCGGACCCCTGGTTAACATCCCTTTTTCTCGCTTTAATATTGCCGAAAAACCATTCTTACTATATAATGAAAGATTACGATATTTTTCTGACTGATCGTACCGGTCACCGTTTCCCTGCCGTTCCGGTCTGGCCCGTCGACCCGGGAGACAGGCTGATTTCGGACTTCTATCCCAATCAAGGAGGTTTCCATGCTGATCAAAGACTGGATGGCCACTGCCGTGCTGACGGTTGATGCCAACACATCCGTGATGCGTGCCACCCGGACCATGAAGGAGAACAATATCCGCAGGCTGCCGGTTCTCTCCCACGGCAAGCTGGTGGGCATTGTCACCGACCGCGACCTGAAGGACGCCTCGCCCTCCTCCACATCCAACATGGACCTCCACGAGATGTACTACCTGCTCTCGGAGATGAAGATCAAGGACGTGATGACCGACAAGTGCATCTGTCTCCGGGAAGACGACACCCTGGAGAAGGCGGCCCTGGTCATGCTCAAGGAAAAGATCTCCGGTGTGATGATCCTCGATGCTGACGACAACCTGGTCGGCCTTCTCAGCGAAACCGACATCCTGCGCGGCTTTGTCCATGCCACCGGTATCCAGGACGGAGCCCACCAGTATGTCATCGACATGCCCGACGAACCCGGCTCGGTGACCAGGGCGCTGGACATCATGCGCAATTACGGCGCCCGGGTCCTCTCCATCCTCACCTCCTTCGAGGATGCACCCCGCAACATGAAGCGTGTCTCCATCCGCATCCTCATCGATGAAGACAAACTCGACCCCATGGAGCAGGAGATCCGAGGCCTGGACAGGTATGACATCATCTTCCACAACAAGGACGACCTGCACAACCTTCCCACCAAGAGATAAGTAAAAATACTACTATTTCAAGTCAGTTGCTGACAGCTGTGAACTGTTGCGGAATGAGGAAAATCATCCTCCCGGGGACAAGCGGAAATGAGCACTGAACCACCATGGCCGGACATGGTCCGCAGGTCCCGGCCCTGAGGAGAAAGGACAAGCAGGCAGAAGCCGTACCCGTTGCACTGCAGAACAGGGCAACGGGACTGAAGGACAGTTACCTGCCGGAGGCGGCACGGGAATCACTGGTTTCTGTCCTCTGTATTCTGTTTTCTGATAAGGTAGGAGCTATCGTCCGGCGGTCCGGCTGCCGGCAAACGAAAACCATCGTGTAAGGAGAACAAATCGATGTCGCGAAAAATGGTCACCATTGACGGAAACCAGGCGTGTTGCCATGTTGCATACGCCACCAGTGAAGTAATCACCATCTATCCCATCACGCCATCCTCGCCCATGGCCGCGGAGGCGGATGCCAAGGCGAATGCAAAGCAGAAGAACATCTGGGGCTCGATTCCGGTCATCTCCCAGATGCAGTCCGAGGGCGGCGTCGCCGGCTCCCTGCACGGTTCCCTGACCACCGGTGCCCTGTGCACCACCTTCACCGCTTCCCAGGGGCTCCTGCTGATGATCCCCAACATGTTCAAGATTGCCGGTGAGCTGACCCCCACCGTCTTCCACATCACTGCCCGCTCCATCGCCTGCCAGGGCCTGTCCATCTTCGGTGACCATGGTGACGTCATGGCCGCCCGCCAGACCGGCTGGGCCATGCTCTGTTCGGAAAGCGTTCAGGAGGCACAGGACTTCGCCCTCATCGCCACCCAGGCCACCCTGGCCTCGCGCATCCCCTTCATGCACTTCTTTGACGGCTTCCGCACCTCGCACGAGATCCAGAAGGTGGAGCAGCTCACCTACGAGGACATGAGCGCCATCATCGACGAGGACCTGGTCATCGCCCACCGCCAGCGCGCCCTGACCCCGGACCGGCCCACCATGTCGGGCACAGCCCAGAATCCGGACGTCTACTTCACCGGCCGCGAGACCGTCAACAAGTACTATGCCGCCGTGCCGGCCATTGTCCAGGAGACCATGGACCGGTTCGCCGAGCTCACCGGCCGCCAGTACCATCTCTTCGACTACCACGGCGCACCCGATGCCACCGACGTGGTCGTGATCATGGGGTCCGGCGCCGAGACCGTGGCCGCCACCATCGACTACCTGGCCACCCGGGGCCTCAAGCTGGGCATGGTCCATGTCCGTCTCTTCCGGCCCTTTGACGCCAAGGCCATGGTCAACGCCCTGCCCAAGACCGTGGAGCGGATCACCGTGCTTGACCGCTGCAAGGAGCCGGGCTCCATGGGCGAGCCCCTCTACCTCGACGTGCGCGCCGCGGTCAGCGAAGCGGTGGAGGCCAACCCCACCCTGTTCATGCCGCTGATCCTCTCCGGCCGCTACGGCCTGGGCTCGGCCGAGTTCGACCCGGCCATGGTCAAGGCCGTGTTCGACAACATGGCCTCCATGGCGCCCAAGAACCACTTCTGCGTCGGCCCCCACGACGATGTCGCCTTTAGCAGCCTCGACTATGATGAGTCCTTCAACATCGAGGGTTCCGACGTCTTCCGCGCCATGTTCTACGGCCTGGGCTCCGACGGCACCGTGGGCGCCAACAAGAACACCATCAAGATCATCGGTACCGAGACCGACAACTCGGCCCAGGGCTACTTTGTCTACGACTCCAAGAAATCGGGCTCCATGACCGTCTCCCATCTCCGTTTCGGCGAGCACCAGATCGTGGCACCCTACCTGATCAGGAAGGCCAACTTCATCGCCTGCCACAACTTCACCTTCCTGGATCACTACGACATGCTCTCCAACCTGGAGGAGGGTGGCACCTTCCTCCTCACCTCGCCCTATCCCAAGACCAAGGTCTGGGATCACCTGCCGGCCAAGGTCCAGAAGCAGCTCATCGAGAAGAAGGCCAAGTTCTATATCATTGATGCCATCAAGCTGGCCGAGGCCCTGGGACTGGGCGCGCGCATCAACATGATCATGCAGACTGCCTTTTTCCTGATCTCCGGCATTCTTACCAAGGACGAGGCCATCAAGGCCATCAAGGACGCCATCAAGAAGACCTACGGCAAGAAGGGCGAGAAGGTCGTCAACATGAACTTCGAGGCCGTTGACGCGGCGGTGAACAACATCGTCCAGGTCAAGGTGCCCAAGAAGATCACCGGCCACGAACTGCCGCCCACCGTACCCGAAGAGGCGCCCGAGTTCGTCAAGGAGGTCACGGCCAAGATGATCGAGGGCAAGGGCGAGGAGCTCAAGACCTCCCAGATCCCGGCCGACGGCCGCTGGCCCACCGCCACCAGCCAGTGGGAGAAGCGTAACATCGCCGTGCACGTGCCGCAGTGGGATGCCGACACCTGTATCCAGTGCGGCCGCTGCTCCCTGGTCTGCCCCCATGCCTGCATCCGGATCAAGGTCATTGATCCCGACGATCTCAAGGCGGCCAAGGCACCCAAGGCCTTCAAGACCGCACCGGCCGTAGGCAAGGAGTTCAAGGGCAAGCTGTTCACGGTCCAGGTCTCCACCGAGGACTGTGTCGGCTGCACCCTCTGCGTCAGTGTCTGCCCGGCCCGCAAGAAGGACAAGGACGGCAACAAGACCGACGAGGCGGCCCTGAAGATGGTCAGCAATACCGATGCTGTCCGTAAACGCGAGTCCAGGAACTGGAAGATCTTCATGGCGCTGCCCGAGGTCGACTATTCCCAGACCAACCCGACCACCATCAAGGGCAGCCAGCTCAGACGGCCCCTGTTCGAGTTCTCCGGCGCCTGTGCCGGCTGTGGCGAGACGCCCTACATCAAACTGGTCACCCAGCTGTTCGGCGACCGGATGCTGATCGCCAATGCCACGGGCTGTTCCTCCATCTACGGCGGCAACCTGCCGACCACACCCTATGCCCAGCGCCGTGACGGACGCGGCCCGGCCTGGTCCAACTCCCTGTTCGAGGACAATGCCGAGTATGGCCTGGGCATGCGCCAGACCGTCAACAAGCTGGCGCACCAGGCGGCAGAACTCCTCGAGGAGGCTGCGGCAGAGAAGATCATCACCAAGAAGTTCGTCAAGGAGCTGCTCTCGGCGCCCCAGAAGACCCAGGAAGACATCGAGGCCCAGCGCGAGCGGGTGGCCGGGCTCAAGGAGAAGCTGGAGGCAGCCAACTCGGTCATCGCCCGCAGGCTGCTGCACGTGGCTGACTACCTGGTCAAGAAGTCGGTCTGGATCTTCGGAGGTGACGGCTGGGCCTACGACATTGGCTACGGCGGCCTGGACCACGTCCTCGCCTCTGGCGAGAACGTCAACGTCCTGGTCCTGGACACCGAGGTCTATTCCAACACCGGCGGCCAGATGTCCAAGTCCACTCCGCGTGCGGCCGTGGCCCAGTTCGCCGCCGGCGGCAAACGGCTGCCCAAGAAGGACATGGGCATGATCTTCTCCATCTACGGCAATGTCTATGTAGCCAGGGTCTCCCTGGGCGCCAACCCGCAGCAGCTGGTCAAGGCGGTCAACGAGGCCGAGGCCTATGACGGTCCGTCCCTGATCATCGCCTATGCCCACTGCATCAACCACGGCCTCAACCTGGCATTCGGCCTGGAACAGCAGAAGAAGGCGGTCGCCTGCGGCCACTGGCCCCTGTACCGCTACAACCCGCTGCTCGAGGAAGAGGGGAAAAACCCGCTGATCATCGACTCCAAGGAGCCGACCATCAAGTTCGCCGACTACGCCCTTAATGAGAACCGCTACCGGATGCTGAAGATGTCCAATCCGGAGATGGCCGACAAGCTCATGGAGCAGGCGCAGCAGGACGTGGAACGCTCCTGGAAACTGCTCAAGGGTCGCTGGAAGGCCCTGGAAGAGGGTTGATCTCTCCTGCCTGAAAGTGTGATATCCAAAGGCCGCCCCGGTTCCGGGGCGGCCTTTTTTTTGCGGCAGTTTCTGCCGCCACCCCAGCCAGCCGATTATGCCTGGGCTGCTGTTCTCTCAGAATTTCCGGATCTTATGTTGACAGGAGGCTGGAGAAAACGATACAACATCAGGTAGGAGATTCACCTGTTTACGACCAGTGCCTCTTGGCATCGGTGGCCGGAACAGGCAGAGAGGGTCGTGACAGGCCTGGAACAGGCCCTGCACGACCTGTCCGGCAGCCGGGGATCATTTTCTCCGGACTTCTGATATCCATGAAAAGGAGGATCCATGAACAGCCTGGAGAGAAGGAAGAAGATGACACTGGTGGCCGCTCTTGTCCTGGCAGGCAGCGGTATGGTTTCCCTGCCCCGTCCGGATATGGTCATGGCCGCACCCGCAGCCAACGTCGAGGGCTCGACAACCCTCAATATCCACCATCCCATCGTTGTCAGCGGCCGCCTCGGCATGGGCTATCTGACCGGCGAATCCTACGAGAATGTCTATGACCCGGACAGCGGCAGGAAGATCTCCCAGCTCAACTGGGACCTTTCCGATGTCTACATGGTGGGCGGTGGGGTCTCCATCCAGCCGCTCTCCTGGGTGAAACTCAACATGGACCTGTGGCTCAAGGTGACTGACGGCGACGGTGACATGGTCGACTACGACTGGTTTGTCGAGGGCCTCGACTGGACACACCGCTCCTATACCACGGACGTGGACCTGGATACGGGCTACATGTACGACATCAATGTGGAATTTCCTGTTTTCCGGCTCGAGGACACTGAGTTCAGCCTCTTTGCAGGCTACAAGTACGACAAGTGGAAGTGGGTGGCCACGGGCGGCACCTTCATCTATTCAACCTACTACCTGCGCGACACCATAGGCACCCTTCCCGATGAGACCGGCATCACCTATGAGCAGTGGTACCATGTACCCTATGTGGGCATTGGTTTCCACGCCGAGCTGACACGGGTCACCCTCAGCGGCCGCCTCATCGCCTCGCCCTTTGTCCAGGCAGGAGACAGGGACCAGCATCACCTGCGCAACCTGGTCTTTGAGGAGGATTTCGACAACGGCACCATGCTCGGGGTCGACCTCAACGGCGGCTACCGGTTCACCGACCAGCTTGCCCTGATGTTCAATTACCATTACCAGAAGTACGAGGAGATGAAGGGTGACACCACCATCACCGACCAGGTCACCGGCGAGCAGTACCATATCCCCGGCGACGCGGCCAGCATCGAGCACTACTCGCATCTCTTCTCCCTCTCCCTGCAGTACACCTTCTGACAGCGGGCTCCAGCGCGGTCTCACCGGTCACCGGCCCAGCGGCTGAGGAAGGGAAGATAGATACGTGTGATCCCGCGCGCGAAAAAGCCGAAAAACCGGCACAGGGTCCGTCTGCGCCCCCGGGCGGTGGCGCGGTTGAGGACAGCGAAGGTCGTCAGCATGGCCAGCAATCCCGTCGGTGACAGCCGGACCCTGCCCCTGGCCAGCACCCTGCCGGTGGTGTTCTCTCCCTCGTACAGGGTCACGTGGAGAATGGTGGTGTCCGGCCAGAGGGACAGGATCCGGCCCCTGCGCAGCCGTTTTCTGCCGGCAAGGAACAGCCTGCGGCCCGCATCCTCGAACCGGAGCTCATAGACCATGAGCCGTATCCCGGCCTCTTCAGCCGGGGCAAAGAGCCAGAATATCCCGCGATCGGCGTACAGGGGGCCACTGAACGTGGGATGGCGTACCACCCCCGCCAGTCCGCCCCGATGCTGCGGACCATGGATGAACCCGGCCAGGTCGGGAATGGTGATCACCAGGTCCAGGGAGAGCCTGCCGGTGCCGACAGCCGGATCTTCCGGATCGCCGCCGATCTCGACCGGCCCCGCCATCCGTTCCCTGAAGGTGAGCCCTGCCGGGATCTCCACCCTTTCTTCCTCTCCGCGATCCGGTCGTACATATCCCTGCGTGGCCTCGAGATGATCGAGGACATGGGGAAAGACATCGCGTACCGCATCCCTGCCGAAGATACAGTCGATGTGCCCGTAGGCCGGCACAACAACCCGGCTGTACAGGTCCTGTCCGTTCCGCCTGCCGAGAAGGCGGCAGGTGATGGCCGTGCTCTCGGGATAGAAGCAGATATTGTCGCTGCCATGGATGAAGGCGATGGGGATCTTAAGCCGCCCGAGGTGGGGCAGGTAGATGTCCGACCCTTTATGGTTGACGACAAAGCCGGTCCGGACCATGGTGGCCAGGTGCCTGAAGGCCCTGATACCGGCAAAGCCGAACAGATTCTTCAGGTCGGTATGGAGGGCATCGGTCAGGTTGGCATGGTTGTAGAGTTCGGCATACATGAAGGCGATGCGTCGGCAGACCGGGTTGCTGCAGCGTTCCTGCCTCCGTGTCGGGTAGAGGCGAAGCAGCAGGTCAAAGAGCCTCTCGCCCATGTTCTTCGGCTCCGGTGGTGAGGCATCAAAGCCATCAAGCCCCAGGCTCTCCGCGAGTCGCGCCAGGCGGAGAGCCGCCTTCAATCGCGTCAGGCGGGCGGTCACCATGTGGGTCGCCACCTGGGAACAGACAGCGGACCGCACCCCCTGCAGGCCGGCAAGCATGGACATGATAAAGGTGGTTGCGCCGAAACAGTGGGCCACCACCTGGATGTCATCGGCGCCGCTGATCCTTCTGATCTCGGCCACTGCGGCCGGATAGTCATACAAAGCGACATCATCGCCGGTAAACGGCGAATGAGCAGCGGGAAGGAGAATGCTGGCCCGGTAATCGAGCAGCCAGACATCATACCCTGCCTGGTAGAGATAGGCAGCCAGGCCGGTATCAATGGTATCGGTGGTGAAGATCTCGCTGGAGACGCCCAGGCCATGGCTGAGCAGGACAGGTCCCCTGTCCCCGCCACGGCACCTGGTCAGCAGGAGACGGACCTGGTCGGCCGTGGTGAACGGATACCGGGAGATGTCATGCTCCTCTATGCCTCGGTAGCGTACTGTCTCGTTCATCAACACTTACCGGAAGTCAGAAGCCGAAGTGGTCGTAACAGCTCAGCAGCACGCCATCTGCACGCGCTCGTGACTGGCCGCATAGCGGAGACTATAGCGGCCAGTCACGAGCGGGCACTGCTGACGCACTGCTGAACTGTTACAAGTGGTCTGGCCAGTGGCGCTCATGACCGGGCCGGGCCGCTCTCCGGGAACCTGTCCGCGATCCGTTCGGCCATGGCGGCGATGGTCAGGGAGGGGTTGGGACCCGTGGAGCTGGGCAGAATACTGGCATCGACCACGTAGAGGCCGGGATGGCCGAAGACCTCGCCATTGGTGTCCACCACGCCCTCTTCTCCTGTCTCCGCCATGACACAACCGCCCAGGGGGTGAACCGCGATGATCTTGTCAAACCAGGTCAGCGGATTGTCGACAAACTTGCCCCCCAGGGAACGGGCGATCTTTCGCATCTCCCGCCGCACCCGGTCATAGTGGAGCCGGCTTCCCTCCATCTGCCAGCGGATGAGGGGCCGATCATCTTCAGAGAGTTCTATTCTGCCATCAGAGCGGTCCCGGCCCATGCCCAGCAGAATGAGGAAATGGCGCAGATAGTCATCGCGGTCGATCATGGCGGCGATGTCATCGCCGATGTTGATCTCCCGTCGCAACCGGCGCAAAATCCCGAGCCGGGAAAAACGGGCCAGCATACGGGCCCCGAACCGCAGGGACGGGCCCAGCACGCCGGGTGACGGGAGGCGGCCGACCGCGTACCAGCCGACAAAGGCCGGGATACCGGCGTCCTGGATGTAGAGTCCGTGTGGAAAGCCATCATCATAACTCTGAAAACGGTACTCAATGGCGCTGGTTATCACCGGTCCCTTGGTGGGCAGCAGCTGATCATCGGTCCGGAACACCATGCCTTCCAGATCCCCGTTACCACACCAGCGCTGGCCCAGCATGGGACTGAGGCTGTCGAGTCGACCATACTTGCGCATCTTCAGCAGCATGGCCGTGGAACCGATGGTACCGGCTGAGAGCACCACCCGTCTGGCGGTCACCTTCTGCCACTCCGCCATGGCCTCCGGGCGTACGTAACGGACCTCGTAGCCGCCGCCCGCCAGGGGAATGATCTCCCGTACCAGGGCTCCGGTCCGGATCTCGGCCGCCACACCTCCCGGTCCCAGCAGCTCCGGGCTGCATGCCCTGGCCAGGTAGTTCAGATCAAGGGTATTCTTGGCATGGATGTTACAGCCCAGGTCACATTCGCCGCACTTGGTGCACCGCGACTGGAGTACCCCCTGCCGGTTTGTGCCCTGCTGCCCCGGGAAATCGCCCTCGAAGCGGACCGCCAGGTGCGGCAGCCGGAACCGGTGTGGCGCCAGGGTATCCGGAGCATCCGCGATGCTTTCGGCCGCCCGCTGCATGGCTGCCGTTTTGGGGGTGTCGTAATAGTAGGGATTGTCCGGGCCGAACGGGTACGGCGTTGCCTCGAGCATGGCAAGGGCCCGGTCATAGTAGGGGTCCAGGGTCTCGCGGGTGATGCCACCGGGCCAGCGGGCAAAGAAGTCTGACGGCATCCGCATCAGGACATTGGCATAGATCAGGGAGCCGCCGCCAAGGCCACTGGCGGCCACGGAAAAGACGTCGCTCTCATAGTAGGAATGGAACTGCATGAACCCGAACTTACCATCTTCGGGGTCCCAGAAGAGCCGCCTCCGGACCTCGTCCATGCGCCGCGGAAACTCGAACATCCCATACCGCCTGCCTCGTTCGAGCAGACAGACCCGGTAGCCTTTTTCCGCCAGTCGGCAGGTCATCACCGATCCGCCGAACCCGGAGCCGATGACCACCACGTCAACATCGAATCCCTGTTCCGCCATAGCCCCGTCTCCTGAAAATCTCTTTATAATTCCAAAACTATACCAGACCAATGCGCTCCTGACGAGGACTATTTCTTCATGGCGCCCGTCATGTGACCACCGGCCAGGGCCCTGCATCTGTATATAATCCTTCACAGGGTTGGTAACAATGCAGTTTCACTACTTTAGAGCTGCAAGCATTCACCGCCATCGGCAACCTCCTTGAAATACCGTGACTTTTGCGATAATTCAAAACGGTTGCCAAGCGCGGTGAACGTATACGGCCACGTGGCAACACCGGCAGGTGGACACGCGTTTTGGTTGTTTACGACCCTGGACAAACAGGGTATAGGAAGAAGGACAGGAAACAGACCTTCCTTCTTCCTGTACCACACCGTAACAGTTCAGCAGTAAGCGCTTGCTCACAGGAGCCGCACGGAGTCTTCGCTTACCTCTTTGCACGGTCGTGCCTGCCGGCACAGGCAGGCTATCGGAGTCTCCCTACGGTCGCTTACCTGCGGTCAGGCCCGCCTGCACAGGTCAGCGTAGACTCCGAATCTGCGGCCCCTGAGAGCGCTTAGACCATTGTGATCGGACAAACCGATGGTTAGCCATCCCGTGAGGAGTTACGTTCAGCAGTGCGCCTGGCACAATACTCAACTGTTACAATGGATTGCACGATGTCAGGTTAGTGCCGGTGCCGCTGAAACTCTTCCCTTTTCCTGGCCAGGTGCCGCCCATGCCCAGAGACAGCAAGGAACCGGATCCGGGCGATCTCTCCCGGCTGCAGCCATGGCTTGACAGGATCCTGGCCATGACCCGGGCCGTGCGGCGGCGGGATCTGGACATGCAGCTTGGCCGCCGGATCGACCCGGATCCGATGCCACCCCTGACTGCATCCGACCTGCTGACCATCCGGCGGCTCGGCTGGGACCAGGCGGTGAACCGCCTCTACTTCCAGGCCGCAGATCACTTCCTCCGCATCCGCGTGGAACCCGTCCAGGCCATGCTCACCTCCTGGATGGCAGGAGCCAGGGCCCAGGTCAACGGTGAGGATATCCCCTTCAACCGGGTCATCACCTGGTGCCAGGACACCGCCGACCACCGGGCCCGCGACCTGCTGACCCGCGAGGTCCGCACCCTGTGCCGTTTCCTGGCCCCCTTGAGCCATGCCACCTGGCAGGCCCTGCTTGCTCTGGTCAGGGAGAAACTGGGTTTTGCCAATTACATCTCGTTCTGTGAACAGAAACGCGATGTACGGCTCGACAGGGCGGGCGCGCTGGCTGTTGCCTTTCTCGAATCGGAGCGCGAGGGCCAGCTGGAGACCATCGACGCCCTGCTCCGGGCGGTGACCGGTGTCCCCCTGCAGCAGGCATCCCGTTTCGATGCCATCTATCTGCTGGGCCTTCGATATCTGGACCACTGTTTTCCACCGGATCTGGCCACGGCCACCATCCTGGAATTCTTCAGCAGGGCGGGGTTTTCAAGAATCAGGAGCCCTGCCCTGACCATCCACCATGTGGGCCGACCGGGACACCAGTCCTACTGCATGCCCCTGGCCATCCCCGGCGAGATCCATATCGTCCTGGGCCCCCTGCAGGGCTGGCTGGACCTGGAGGCCCTCTGCCATGAACTGGGCCATGCCCTCGCCTTCCTCTACACCGACAGCAACCTGCCGCCATTGCAGCGCGAAATTTTCCCTTCCAGCGGTCTTTCCGAGGCCTTTGCCTTCCTGTTGCAGAAGACTGTCATGTCCGTGGACTTCCTTGAAGAGGTCCTCGGTCTTGCCAGCGATCATGCCGCTACGGTGGCCATGGTCCACCAGGTCAAATGGATGACCCTGGCCCGGAGATATGCGGCCAAACTGTGCATCGAACTGAAAAATTTCCGGCAGCAGAGGCTCCGCAACGGTGAGGCTTTCTACGCACAGACCATGCGGCGGGAGACCGGATTCCGCTACGATCCAGAGACCTACCTCTTTGACCTGATGCCGGACTTCTATACCCTGGACTACTTCCAGGGCTTCCTTGCCGCCGCCATCCTCGACGACCACCTTTGCCGGAAGGCCGGCAACCGCTGGTACCAGCACCCCGACACCGTCTCCCTGCTCAAATCCTGGTGGCGCCAGGGCAACCGCCCGGACCTGGAGACCTTCCTCGCCGACAGCCTGGGCCAGGACCTGACCCCGGAGCCGTTCCTGACCGCGTGCCCGCACCAGCCACCGGGACCGGCATCATGCCGCCGGACCGGAAATCCCTGATCAGAAACTCCTTGCATGGAGGGCGACAGGGGCTAAAGTATGAGGCACCAAAAGTTCAGCAGCACGCCATCCGGAGTCTGTGCTCGCGGCTGCCCGCATGGGGCCCATGAGAGTCTCACTGCGCCTGCCTGCCGGCCAGCCCTGATCACGCACAGCTGAGGCACTGCTGAATCTTTACAAAAAAGCATGTAATTCAAGTTAGTTGCCAAGACCAGGAGATGCTTCAACGCATAGTGTTCCAACCATCACCATCGGCAGCCATGCAACATCGCCCTTTCCATCCCGGAACCAGCACAGGCCATCTGGCGGCCGGGGTACGGACACTGCTGTTTCTCATCTGGTTCCTGCTCCCCTTTCCCTGCCACGGTGCCGGGAATGATGCCCAGCCGCCCGCCGAGGCCAAGCGGCTGACCTGGTTTGTCGAGGACCTGGTCGGAACGCCGCCGGCACCGGAAAGGGAACAGCCATCCATGGAAGAGATCGACCATGAGCTGCAGAAGCTGGAAAAACGCTACGTGGAGCTGCTCGACCGGGGAAACGGCGCCACCGGCCTCTTTGCCACCGGTGAATACAGCAACGATACCGCCAATGGCGAGGACCGCTACTATGGTCAGCTTGAACTGCGCCTCTTCAACGATGGCCTGGTGGAAGAGCTGCGCAAGAAAGACAAGAAGATCCTGCAGACCAGGCTGGAGCTGCTGCAGCTCAACCGGGACATGGCCGACCGGAGCCTGGGCTCCCGTCTCTACAGGGTCCACACCTGGGTCAACAACGTGCGATACCGCCACAACCTCCGCCTGATCGAGCTCCTCGCACCGGAACTTCGGCGGCGACGTCTGGCCGGCAGGCAGGGATACGCCACAGGAACCGATATTCTCGCCCTGCGCCATGCCCTGACCACCGCCCGCCAGGAGATGAAATTCTACCGCCGGCAGGAACGCGGCCGGCTGGAGCCGCAACTGGCGGAACTCCTTAACCGGGTCGAGCAACTCGACCCCAGAAGGCAGCAGGTCCTGCGGCAGATGGCCCGGGACAATGATCCCACCCTGCAGATCCAGGAGATCTTCACCCGGCGGGCCGAACAGTATCCGGCCTGGAGCGACAACCTGGCCGTGGACCTCTTTGCCGGCCACAAGAAGGAGTACTACGACCGGGAGCGGGACTATATCGGCATCAGGCTGGAAATCCCATTGTCCTGGGACGACCGGACAGATGAACTGATCGACCTGCAGCAGCGGATCTACCGGACCCAGAAACAGGCCGTGGCCAGACGGCTGGACGAGAAACTCGACCGCCTGAGCGCCCTTTTGGGCTTCCATCAGCAGAAGATCAGGACCCGGATCGACGCGCTGGTCCTGCTGCTGGCGGAAGAGAAGGCTGCGAGGATGGAGATGGCCAACCCGGTGCAGCGACAGGGCGCCGATCCACGGCGCACCCTCCATCTCCTGGAACGGCGCATCGCCGACACCCGCTTCGCCGCCCTGGAAGACCGGCTCAGGGTCTATGAACTGGGCCTGCGGATCATGGCCCTGACCGGGATGACAGAATTCACGGAACTGTTCGAATCGCCTCGATGACATTGCCCGGTCCGTTGGGCGGCGCCCAGGAGGCGTCGTCCGGCACCTCGGTAACGGGCCCCCACCGGTGCTCCGGCGGGATCCGGAAGGTGATGTCGCGGATCAGGTTGTGGTGGGGATAGCCACCATGGATATTGATATCCACCCCTGCCTCCAGGCCCTGCAACAGGTTCCAGGCAGCGCTCCACTGCAGGGTGATGTGGCGGATGTTCCGCACGACCGAGTTCTGCAGCACGCAGCCGTAGGCCCGGGCAAAACGCACATAGCCGCTGCCGCCCCCGCCCTTGTTCCAGGCCCCGTCCACCAGCAGGTCTCTGCCTGAACAGGCAAGAGCATCCTCGAAGACCAGGGCGTGGCGTCCGGCCTGGAGCAGGGCCACGTTCTCCACCCGGCAGTCGGCCGCCCACTGGAAACGGAGCAGGTCCACCTGGTGTTCCGGGAAAAGGTTCTCGTAGACAAAACGCACCTCCCCGATCCCGTGTCCCTTCACGTCCAGGCGGATGCTGAGGTCACGCACCACGACATCCCGTACCAGTCGCGGAACGAAGATCTCGGCCTTGCGCCGCGCAAAGGAGAGGAACAGTTCCCGGTCCAGGGCGAGGAGGTTGCCCTGCCGCCGGTGGAAGAAAACCATGGTCTGGCGAAGGTAGGGATATTGACGGCACCACTGCCTGCTGCCGATGGCACGGCAGAAATCCTGATCATTGGGTTGCCTGATGAGCAGCGCCATGCGCTCGCTGTCGGCAATGCCCGGCAGCTGCTGGTCGAGCAGCGACTGGCCGGGCCGGGTATCCGCATCCAGGGTCGCCACCCGGCTGCCCCGTATTCCCTCCACCCGGAGAACAGCCATGGCCGGCGTTGTCAGCCGAGCCCTGAGAATGGTCCTGCCGCGGCCCTGACCGGCAATGGTCAGGGATGAGCGGTTGACCACCAGGGGTGCATGGATATCGAGCACCCCCGGCGGCAGCCGGATTACAGCTCCCTCGGCCGCACTGACAAAAAGTCGGTTCAGGGCCGCGGCATCGTCCATGCCATCGTCCGGCACCACGCCATATGCCCGGGCATCGATCTCCTGGCGGAAGGTGGCCGGCGCGGCCACCGCCATCTCGGCCTGGACGTCGGGCAGCATCAGAACCTGTTCGGAGAAGAGCAGGGTGCAGATGAAAACACTGTAGGAGAGCAGCATCAGGTAACGGGGCATCCAGCGGGCGAGGGTCGCGGGAACCGGCACCACGTTCCCGCCGGCATCCTGGCTGACCCCGCCCTTGGACCACTTCTGGTCGGCAAGAAAGAAAAAGGCCCGGATCTTGATTACTGCCCCGACCCACTGGTTGTAGAGCATGAGAGGAATGGTGAGCAGGCTCACCGTATGCCCGTTCCAGGCAATGACGAACATCTGCACACTGCGGACGATGAGGACCCAGGCGATGAAGATGGGGAAGTAGACCAGGTCGCGGAACAGGGCCAGGATGATGGCGCCGGTGATGCCGACCAGCGAGGTCCACATGGACAGACGCTGGTCCAGGATACAGAGCCAGATGAAGAATCCGATCCGGCGCCAGCCCAGGACCAGGGCCCGGCCATTGTTCCGCAGGGTGTTGCCGTACCAGCGATAGGGGAGACTGGTGCTGAGGCTGAGAAAGTCGGCATTGCGGCTTTCCAGGGAATAGCAGGTGGCATCGGGTACGTAGAGCATGTCCCATCCCCGGCGCAGGACCTCGAACCAGCTCGACTTGTCATCCCCCATCAGGAAACGGAACTTGCCATGGAAGGGATGGCGGAGGATATCATTCTCGATCCTGCGGATAAAATCCTCCTCCACCACGATGGAGGTCCTGAACAGGGAAAAACGGCCGGTAAGGGTCAGGACCTTGCGCGACAGGGAATGGGACTGGAACAGGATATGCCGCTGGCCGAACTTGAGATTGAACCAGTCCTTGTACCAGCGTGAACGGGTGCGGATGTAGGCCAGTTCGTTGGTGGTGGCTGCGCCCAGGCGGGGGAAGATGGCAAACAGCGGCACGGTCTTTTTCAGGATATCCGGCTCCAGGTAGGAATCGCCATCCATGAAGATGGTGACGCTTGCGGTGTCGTCGAAGTTGTGCAGGTTGTAGTGACGGGCCACGGCCCGCAGGGCATGGCCCATGGCGATACGCTTGCCGTGCGCCTGGCGCTGCAGGATCAGGTCCACCTTGTAACGTGCCGGATGGGCCTGGTGAGTGGCTGCGATCACCGAATCGTCCTGATCCGAACCGGTGGACACCACCAGGGTGGCGCCACAGGGCAGCGCACCCACCTCGGACATGATCGAAAAAAAGGTCTCGGTACTGACCCAGGGTTCCTCGTTGTAGGAGGGGATGATGAAATAGACGTGGCGGGGAAAACGGTTCTCCGCCACCGCCCGCTCCACCCGGCGCCGGATGGCGGGATAGACGAACAGACCGTAGCGCAGGGCCCGCAGGTAGTGGAGAACCTGCCAGGAATATCTCCAGGTGGCAAACAGGCCGATGGTGATCAGGGTGCCGTTCTTGACAAAGTAGAAATAGGGCCAGAGGCTATACCCGATGGAGATGGCCAGAGAGAGGTAGAACAGACCGGGCCCGACCCAGGAAATCAGCCCCTCGTATCTCCCGTAGCGCCGGATCATGGCTGCCCCTCTCCCCTGCTGTCGCGGAAGCCGTTCCGAAGCACATCCCGTGCAAGCCGCGGCCAGGCGAACCGCTTGCGGACCCAGACCCTGACCCGGCTGTTGACGGGCAGTTCCGGTACCGGCCCGGGCAGGGAGACCCGGATCGCGGTCTCATCGAGGCTCACCTCCTGCATGACCCCAACCTGCGGATTGACGGCCTTGTAGCCGATGGCACTGACCCGACCCACGTACGACGTATCGGTGGCATAGGAAAAAAAACGTACCGGCGTGCCCAGGGTCACCCTGGCGGCCTGGGTCGACGGCATCTTGAAGAGTACGGTCGGGGCATCGGTCCGGGAAAGGACCATCACCACCTCTCCCGGATCCACGTACTCACCGGCCTGAAAGGCAACAGCGTAGACCCTGGCCACTGCCGGGGATCGGATACGCAGATGCTCCTGCCGCCTTTGCAGGCCGGCGACCTCCACCTGCAGGGCCTGCGCCCTGGCCTCCAGCTCCCGTCGCATTCCGGCCAGTCCCCGGCGCCTGGCATCCGTATCCGCCTGCTGACGGAGTACGTTGATCCGGGCCCTGCTCCAGGCATTGCGGACAAACTCGAAGTCCTTGCCGGAGATCACCCCCTGCTCGTGCAGCCTGCGGGCGGACCGGTACTCCTCGGTCTTCCATTCCAGTTCCTGCTGCAGCGCCTCAAGAAGGGCGGCATTCTCCTCCACCGGCGGCAGGGAGTGCAGCTCGGAACGTACGCCGGCCAGGAGTTCCCTTTTCGCCAGCAGTTCCTCCTCCAGCGAGAAATCGGCAAGTTCGTAGAGAATATCGCCCGGATGCACCATGTCACCGGCGTGATGGAGCACTGATCGGACAATGCCGGCACGGCCGCTGGAAACATTGAGAAAACTGCCGCTCACCACGCCGACGGTCTTGTACATGTAGACAAGGTTGTACCAGAGGGTAAAGGTGAGAAAGAGCGCAAAGAGGATACCAAGCACCAGGGCCATGGAGGCACGGCTCCTGAACTTGGCCAGCAGCGAGAGTTCCTCTTCCTCGCTGAGGGAAAGCGCCGTTTCCAGGGGCGACTCGATATCCGGTGCAGAAAGATCGGCCGCCAGATCCTCCAGGTTGTCCAGCCGACCCTCCATGGCCAGCTCGATGAAATGCCGAAGGACACGGCGATTGCGGTTGGAAAGGTTGGCAAATTCGCAGCCGGTGATGTCGGCGCGCCTGTTGCGGCAGACAAGATCCACATCGAGCTGCAGGGAACCGCCGGCAAGGGGCAGGATGAGCCGGGCGGCGAACCGGGTTCCGACCTCCATCTCCCTGTCGAGACCGATGATACCGACACCGGTCATGGACCAGTCGGAGGTCTTGTACACCGAGCCGTCCACCTGCACGAGCAGGGGGATATTTACCCGGTGGGATTTCCTGGGAAAATTGAATTCCCGATTCAGCAGAGACATGCGGCAGGACACCGATTGCAGAGGCCAGAGATCTGCCGTAAGCGGTCACAGGCAGCGCTTATTCGTGCAGGCGCTCCTGGCCGCTATAGCCTACTATGCGGGCAGGAGCGACCGTGCGAAGATGCGGTGCCTGTGACCGCTTGCAAAAACCAGGTCGGAAAATCGTAACCTTGCATACCCTGTGACCAGTGACGATCTGTCACCGGGACCGGAAAACATGATCCCGACCCTGTCCGGCTCTTTCACCTCATGATAGCACATCTCTGCTGAAAAGAAAAATCCCGGCAGCGGCTGGATTCCCCAGGAAACGGATCAGAGGATTATCAGCACCGTGTGACAGCGCACCGCCATCGTCAACGGCCTGAAAACAGCAATACTTCTGGTAAAAGTTCAGGCGTGCTGCTGAACTTTTACGGAAGAACGGACGCGCCGGGGCAGGGAGGCGGCAGATCCTGATGGCCATCTCCCCTGTACGGCCTAGCTGTTGGTGGTTTTCTGCCTGTCCCGGGCCTCCCGTTCCTTCTTCCTCCGCTCATACTCGGCCTTGAGCTCCTGGTATTCGCGTTCCGCCTCCTGGAGAACCTTGTCCTGACGTTCCTTGATCTCCTTGACCTTGGCCTCGATCTTCTCGGGCTTGATCTCCATGCCCTCGGCCCCAAACAGGGTGTTGGCCAGGTATTTGAAGGAAAAGAGCATCAACTCCACGTCGTCCTCCCTGATCTTCTCCAGGGTCGCCTCGTCCACCACATAGGTATCGAGAAATGAACTCTCGAAGACAAACCTGCGGAAGGAATCCAGGTCCGTGGACGCCATGAAGAACATACGCTTGGCCGCTTCGCTGAGCGATGCCTGGTAGCCAAAGGATTTGCGGCGCATGACCAGCCGCAGCCACTCCTTGTTCATCTCGTCCCGGACATCGACTCCCTGGTCGGCCCGCCATTCACCGATGGTCCAGACCTTTGGTTCCTCAAATCCCTTGCAGTGCGGTTCCTTGACAATGAAGAAGAATTTCTCTTCGGCGGCATCGTTGCTGCCGCCCTCGTGGAAGTCGGCCATGCCGACAGGATAGTACCGGCAGGCCGAAGGGCGGTCGCTGTAAACGGTGCAGCCGTCGGGAGTGACGAAGGGACAGGCCTTCTTGTCGTCGGTAAGCTTGATCTGGACCCCTGGCATATCGGTCTTTTCCAGATAGGTGGGCTGGGTATAGAGGCTGAGAAACTCGTGCGCCGGTATCCCCAGGCGTTTTCGCAGGATCAGGATATCGTAGGGCGTGAGGATGATCTTGATATTGTGACAGCAGGCGGTGAAACAGCTCACTCCGGGATGACACTCGAACTGGAGCCGGGAGTCCAGGGTGAGTTTTTCCGGCAGGATATGGGAGGGGTTCTTGTCTGTGCTCTTGAAAGCTTCCTCTTTGTCGAGGCTCTGTTCTTGATTCTGACTCATTGCAGGATAATCCTCTCAGGTTGACATGCGAAAAAAGAAAAACCGGACCGGACCGCGATGTTACTGACCTTGCGTTATGCGAGCCCCGGTGCCTCTACAGCAGGGGGTGCACGCCCGGTCAGGGGACGTTTGCCGCTCTTACTGGAGACAAGGCATGGTATTCTACCATCTCCCCTTCTCCTGTCAAACCCAAATGGCAGCAGCGACGATGATTCTCGGAAAACAGGACCACTCTTGTCCGTACGCCCTGCTCCCCCTGTTTTTTCCGTCGACACGGCCTGCTTCCTTGCCATTTGTCCCAAAAGAATTTATAAAGGAGGTAAGAGCAATTTCAAGGTGCGTGGCGCCATCCTGCCTGAAGGAAAGCGCCACCCCGGCCATCGATACCACATGAAAGCACGGCAACCTGTCTACATGAAAAATATTTTCTTTACCCCCATCGACCTGAGCAAGGTCGAAACCCTCGTCTATCACCTTCCGGACGGACCCTCTTTTTCCGTGGAAATGGAAGGCATTGAAGGGCTTCTTGATCTTGAAATGGAGATGGGCGATATCTGCGACACCTCGGATATCGACGGCGTCATTCACTTCTTCCCCAAGGGCAACGCCTGATCCTGTCCGGCGAACGCCCTGCTGTCCCCCTGCCGCGGGACAGCGGGACATTCTTTCGCAATCCCGCACCGCCCGGATGCGAATCCCTGCCTCTCCGGCCCCATGCTGAAACTGCCCGACCCCGGAAGCGACGGTCATATCCACACAAGCCTCTGCAATCATGCCGTCGGCACCATGGAGGAGTATGTGCGGGCGGCCCTGAAGCGGGGCCTGCACACCATGACCTTTCTCGAACACCTGGAGGTGGGCATCCGCTCCGAGCCCAGGACCTGGCTCACCGAGACCGATTTCACAGAATATTTCAAAGAGGGCAGCCGCCTCAGGGACATCTACGGCGGTCGCATCACCATCCGGCTGGGCGTGGAGGCGGGCTGCAATCCGCAGGCAACCGAAAGGCTCAAGAATGCTCTTGACCGCCATCCCTGGGACTGGATCGGTCTCTCCTATCATTTCTTTGCGGTGGACGGGACCCACTGCAACCTGGTCAGCCGGCGCCGCGACAACCTGGCACGGCTTGCCGCCATGGGAATCGACCGTGTGGTCACCGCTTACCTGGACGGCCTCCTGGAGGGCCTGCAGAACATCAGGCCAGATGTCGTCTGTCACCTGGACGCTGTCCTGCGTCATCATCCGGATCTCCGCTTCCGGGACACTCACATGCAGCAGTTCGACACCCTGCTGGCGGCCATGGCCGAACTGGGGGTTGCCCTGGAGATCAACACATCTGGATACGATATCCGCGGCCAGCCCTTTCCCGGACCGGACATCACAGCCAGGGCCATGGCCCTCGACATTCCGCTGATCGCCGGTTCCGACGCCCACCGCCCCCGGGACGTGGGCCGGTATTTTGACCGCTTACCCCGCTACCTGGCCAAAGCCGCCTGTTCCTCCTGCTGAAAGACCTCCTGTTGTAAGCGCCCACAGGGACCGCACGGAGTCTCCGCTGCGCTCCGCTTACCTCTTTGCACGGTCGTCCCTGCCCGCATAGGCAGGCTATCGGAGTCTCCCTGCGGTCGCTTACCTGCGGCACAGGTAAGCGTAGACTCCGAATCTGCGGCCCCTGAGAGCGCTTGCACCATTGTGGTCGAAAAAATCGATGGTTGGTCATCCCGTGAGGGGTTCTCTCCTATTTTCATGTGAAAGCGATCTGTACGTACTCACGGCTTTCCGCATGGCGGGCCTGCGGGAGTTCTCGCTGCGCCCATTTACCTGCCGGCCGACCGCGTTCACGCACAGCTGACGCAGTGCTGAACTTTTACCAGGGAATGCTGGTATTTCAAAGGTGTTGCCGAGAGCAGAAAACTGGTACAGTTTCGTAGCATCCTGCCGCCACAGACAACTTCCTTGGCATGCCTGCCCTTTTGCCTCCTGTTTTCTGATGATGGACCCGTACAAAGTCCATCACACTCTAAAGATGGCCAAGCATAAACGTTCGATATACTGGTAAGCGAACGGAGTGAGATGCCGAGGCGTAGCCGTGTCGGCCAGGCGGAGGCATACATGGAGTACGTCGAGCATTGGCCGTAGCCGCTGGAGGGCAGTAGATCGGACTTTTTGCGACGCCATCTTCTGATAATTTCCTCACTGTTGAGAACCTCTGCCATCAACATCCTGTCCTCCCTTCCGGGCCCCCGCCTCAGAACCTGACGGATTCAATGAAATAACAGGATGATACAAATCACCGTTCCCGGAAATGAAAAAATGGATCTTTTTTCCCGGAGCCACCTTCCATGTGAGAATTCTGCCAGACGGACCGGCTAAGATAGAGACTGAACAAAACCCGGAAAGAGATGAACAGGCTGACCCGGAACAGATGTCGGCCAGACAGGGCATCAGACGTTGCCATGGAATGGGGTAGAAGTGTCGCTTTTTTTATGTAGTTGCCGATAGCGGCGAACTATTACGGGAGGGGAGCATGGGGAAGCACATCGGAAGCAGAGAGGAGTGGCTTGCCGTTTCAGAACAGATCCTCCACGCCCGGCCCGAACAGCTGCAGCAACTGCTGCTGGATATCTCGAAACAACATCCTGAGATGAGTTTTTACGCCACCGACCTTGCCCGCCTGCGTATGGCCGGCAGAAAAAAGGCGAAAGAGCTGGAACAGCTCTGGCGGGACCGGTCTGCCGAGCGCATCAACGCCTTGGCCCGCAGCCGGCCCGGGACCACGGACCCGGCATCCAGGGTCCTGGCCTTCCTGGCCACTCTGGTAGGATCGTGACAGTTCGGCAACGGTTCACCGCCATCGACAGGTACCCCTCCTCACGGGATGGCTAACCATCGGTTTGTCCGGCCACAATGGTGTAAGCGCTCTCAGGGGCCGCAGATTCGGAGTCTACGTTTACCTGTGCAGCCGTGCCTCACCGCAGGTAAGCGACCGCAGGGAGACTCCGATAGCCTGCCTATGCGGGCAGGGAGGACCGTGCAAAGAGGTAAGCGGAGCGCAGCGGAGACTCCGTGCGGCTCTTGTGAGCGCTTACGCAACCCGGCACGAGCGCAGGCCCACCAGGTCACGAAACCGGGATATACTTCTCCATCACCCCCTTGAGAGAGGCGGCATTGAAGGGCTTGATCAGGATATCGTTGACACCTGCGGCCTCGGCCGCCTCGTGGTCCTGGGAATCGCTCTGGGTGGTCACCATGATCACGGGCAGTTCCTCGGCCGGGTAGAGCTTCCGGATCCCTTCGGTCAACTGGATACCCGATATCTCGGGCATATTGAGGTCGGTCAGCACCAGGGCCGGCTTTTCCTCCTCCAGCCACTTCAGCGCCCCGGCCGGAAACTCGAACAGGACCGGCTCAAAGCCGAGTTCATGCAGGGTCGCCTTGTAGATGTTGAGAATCATCCGTGAATCGTCCACTGCACAGACCTTGACCCGTACACTGCCCGAGTCCATGGTGTCGCCGGCGGCCCGGGCCGCAAACTCCGCAAACCCGTTTTTCTGCAGCAGCTCGGCATAGTGGGTGCGGATATCCTGGTGCGCATGGGGCAGGTAGATCATTGCCATTTCCTGGAAATACTCCTCCCCGGCCAGGCTGAGGAAGATATTGTCCACCTGGGCATTGACGATGATCTTGACGATGTGACGGGCCTCGTCATTCTGTGCCCTGATCATGTTCTTGATCCCGGCAGCCAGGATCTCGTTGAAATTCCTGTCAATGGCCCGGGCGGCGGCAATACAGACGTGGTCCTCGGGATCGGTGAGGCCGGCGGCCAGGGTATAGGCCCCCTTGCGGAGCGGCAGCATGGCCAGGGCCTCGTAGGCGGCAAAGCGGACATTGGCGTTGCGCGGCTCGGCATTGAGCAGTTTTCTGATCGGCATGATGGCGCTCTCATCACCGATCTCGCCCAGGACGTTGAGGGTATGGATAAGGAGGTCGTCGTCTGCCTCCTTCAGGTTCTCGATCAGCACCGGCACGCACTTGGAGCCGATGCGGATCAGTTCATCCTTGGCGTAGATGCGCATGTGTGCATGGTGGGAGCGCAGGGTGTCGTTGAGCTTCTCCAGGGAGATCTGGTCCTGGACATCGGCAAAGATCCCCAGGATCAGGAGATCCAGCTCGTTGTCCGTGCCCATCCGCTCGGCCAGCCGGTGCATGGCGGTCTGGGTTCCCACCTGACCCAGGGCATGAATGGCGGAGATGATCAGCTCCCGGTCCGCCGAGTAGAGATAGTCGGTGAGGGTATTGATCGACTGCGGATCACCGATCATGCCAAGCGTCTCGATGATCATCCGGATGGTGGGGCCATCGTCTGTTTCACCCAGCAGGTCGATGAGGGCCAGGGTCGCGTCTTCGAGCCGCAGCTCACCCGCGGTCCGGATCATGATGGTCTTGTCGGTGATCTCCGGGTCGCGCAGGCTCCTGATCAGCAGATCCGGATAGGCGATCAGGTGCGAGATCAGGGTCTCCCGGATCACCGGCAGTTCCTCGGCCAGGCCGGGATGTTCGGTCAGAAGATAATTGAACAGGGGAATGGTGAAATCGGCCTCGCCCCTGGACAGCTCATAGAGCAGCCGGTTCTGGGTCTTCCTGTCCACGTCGCCGAGATGATCGAGGACAAGACGGGCCTTGATCCGGTCGCCGGTCCGGATATTGGCCCTGATCTCCTCCACCATATGTTCGGTATTGACATCTGCCATGGCATGTCTCTCCCTGCTGCCTGCCGGCCCTTCGGGCCGTATGTTTTCCTCTTCCGGACCGGCCGCCGCACGGGATCAGCCTGCGGCGAAAGCCATTTTTCCTTCCGCCGCAAGCGTTTTCGCAGAAGCTGCCCTATTGCGGGTACCAGTCCACACCGATCCGGCGGATCACGTTGAATCCACCACTTACTACCATGGTATTCTTTTTGCCGATATGGTCAAGGAATACCTGCACTTCGTAGGAACGGGTGCCGGCATCACAGAGGATGATCATGGTCCTGTCGTCCGGGATTTCGGCATACCGGTCACGTACCTCATTGTAGGGTATGGCCAGCCAGTGGTCACTGCCGAACCTGTCGACAAAGGGACCGGCCTCCATGGGATGGCGGATGTCGAGGGCCATCCAGGCGGGCTCGGTATCAAAGTCCTTCATCCAGGAGAGGAAACGGTCCATCTCCAGCTTGCGCAGCCGGCCGGCGCAGAGGTTGTCGGCCACATAGGCGGCCGCGTTGATGGAATCGATGGCCGCGGAAAAGGGCGGCGCATAGGCCATCTCGGCGACCATGAAATCCTCGATGGTGGCGCCCTTGGCCAGCAGCACCGCGGCCGCGTCGATGCGGGCGGAGATGGAGTCGTTCATGACCCCGAACCCCTGCAGCCCCAAGACCCGGCGGGTGCGGCGGTCAAAGACCATGAGATAGACGACAATGGCCTCGCCGGGGAAGAAATGGGCCCGGTCCGAAGGGGCAGTCAGGGCGTAGTCGGCATCGAAGCCCTCGGCAACCGCTGTCTCGTAGCTGATGCCGGTGGCAGCGATACAGCGGTCAAAGGCCTTCATGATAAACGAGCCGACCACACCGTCAAAGGTGGTCGGGATCCCGGCCATGTTGTCGGCAACAATGCGCCCCTCGCGGTTGGCCAGCGAGCCGAGCGGCGCATAGGTCTCCCTGCCGGTGACCAGGTTGACCGTGGCGATGCAGTCTCCGGCGGCATAGATGTCCGGGTCCGAGGTCTGCAACCGCCGGTTGACCACTATCCCGCCCCAGGGGGCCACGGTGAGGCCGGCCTGGCGGGCCAGATCGCTGCGGGGCCGGACACCGGCCGCCATGATGACCAGGTCCGCCTCCAGGGTCCGCTCCGAGGTCCGGACCGCCTTCACCCTGCCCTGGTCGTCTCCAATGATCTCCGCCGCGCCCTCGCCCGTATACACGGCCACATCCTTTTCCTCCAGGTGCGTCTTGAGCATGGCCGCCATCTGCCAGTCGACGATACGCGGCAGGAGCTGGGGCATGAACTCCACCAGCGCCGTCTCCACCCCCCAGAGATCGGTCAGGGCCTCGGCCATCTCGATGCCGATGGCGCCGCCGCCGATGACCACCGCCTTGCCCACCTTGCCCTGGGCGATGCGCTTCTTGATCTCGATGGCCTTGTGCAGGTTGGCGATGGTGAACACGCCGTCAAGATCGGTGCCGTCAATGGGCAGGACAAAGGGACTGGCACCGGTGGCCAGCATCAGCTTGTCCCAGGGCAGATCCCTCTTTTCGCCGCTTTCCAGGTCCTCCACCTGCACGGTGCGCTGTTTGCGGTCAATGGCCAGGGCGCGGGTTCCCGTCAGGACCCGGACCCCCTTGGCCTTTTCAAAGAACTTCGCATCCCGCACCATGTGGAAACTGGTGGAGCGCAGCTCGGCCTCGTCGGAGACATCGCCGCAGACATAGTACGGGATGCCGCAGCCGCCATAGGAGATCAGGGTATCCTGGTCCACCACGGTGATATCCCAGTCGGGCCGCAGCCGTTTCAGGTGACAGGCCGCCTTGGGCCCCGCGGCCACGCCGCCGATGATCACGATCTTCCTGCTCATTGCAATCCTCCATGAAATAATGTTGATAATTGACAGTTGACGGACCAGGCCCGGCAAACCCGTCCCTGGTCCGTGAACCATCAACCCTTCTGTTTCCTGTTGTGCCGGTACATGCGGATGTGCATCTTCTCAAAGGTCACCAGCCCCTCCTCGATGACCGGATCGATCACCTCGAGGAATTCCTCCAGCATACGCCTGGTATCGACCAGCTCGATGATCACCGGCAGGTCCTCGGACAGACGGAGAATCGAGGCGGTCTTGATCCGCGAGTTGGCGCCATATCCCATCATCCCCCGGAGCACGGTGGCACCGGCGATCCCGCATTCACGCGCCTTGACGACGATCCACTCGTACAGCTGCCTGCCCTGGCAGCGGCTGCTCTCACCGATGATGATGCGCAGCATGTATCCTTCCTGCGGTAACTCCATGACTACCTCCAGATCCCTGAGGCGCTGACCCTGCCCAGCCAGACCATGACCAGGCCGATCAGCACCTGGGAGGTGGCATTGATGGCAGCCAGGTCCATCCGTCCGTTACGGACCAGGGTAAGGGTTTCATTGCCAAAGGTGGAAAAGGTGGTGAAGGCCCCGAGCAGGCCGATGAGAAGAAAGGACCGGGTCTCGACGGAGAGAAAGCCGCGGCTCTCGACCAGGAAACTTAAGAAACCGATGACAAAACAGCCGATCAGATTGACAGCCATGGTGCCGAAGGGAAACAGGATCGACCCTGACCAGACCTGTACCCAGCCACTGACCAGGTAACGGAGAATGGCGCCGACAAATCCCCCGGAACCGATCACCAGAAGCCTGATCAACGTTTCCATGGACCAAGCGGCTCCCTGTCCCCGTTCATGGCTGTCACCTCCCCCGATGCAAAAGACATCTTCCTCTCCGCCGGAGAGAAAAACCCGGCCGACCGGTACTTCAATATGCTTGCCGATAGCGGTGTTACATCGCCGTCTAGCGGATCAGGCCATCCAGAAGCCCGGGCAGGGCCTTCTTTATTTCCTTCCTGATGGTCTTGCCGGCCGCCTGCCTGGCAAGATCGGCAACCGCCGCAGTCACCATCTCCCGGTTGAAGAGGGGCTGGCCCAGGGTTCCCCTGATGGGCACCTTGATGGTCGTTCCCTCAAGCACCCGGTATCCCTCCCTGCCGACCAGGTTCCTGGTGACCGGTACCTGGAGCAGGTAATCAAGCGTCCTGTCCATGCCCACGGAACCGCTGATCACCATCTCAGAATCCGCCACCAGGATCCGCACCGGCGTGCAACTGATCCGTCCCCTTGCGCCGGTGCAGGTGATGGTGGTATCCTTGAGGCGGAGCTTTTCGCGGTCCAGCCCTGTCAGGGCCAGCACTTCGCGCAGGACACCGACGCTGTCCAGGTTGACCCGGCTGACATCGAACAGTGCCTGAAACCTGGCCTGTTCCGCCCCATTGTCGGTCAGGGGCCAGGCAAAGGTCGCAAGCTCCATATCCAGGCTGCCGGTGGGCCTGGCAAGAACGCCGAACAGCGGGTGCAGCCTGCTCAGTACCCCCTCCACCAGGGGCTGCTGCAGCTCCACACCTGCCAGGACCTTTGACTTGTCCGGGATGGTGAGCAGGGGCGGTTCCGCAGTGAACCGGCAGACAGGATCCAGGGCCAGACGACCATTGTTGAGAACGGAATGCACACTGGCCTTAAGCGTACCCTCCTCCATCCGCACCGGCACGGTCAGCTTTTTGAGATCGATGCCCCGGAAGCGGATGGTGTCGGCCGCCAGATCAAGCGAGAGGCGCATCTGTCTGGCAAGATCCTCCCCTGAGCGGTCCAGGGGCAGCAGCAGATCAAAGGGCGAGCTGCTGCGGCCGCTCATGACCAGGGGTGCGCCACTCATCCCTTCGACCAGGGTGGCCAGGGCCGCCAGATCAGGGGTCACGGTTCCCTTCAGGGCCAGGGCAGGCTCCCTGCCGCGGCTGAGCAGACCGGCCGCGTCCAGGGACAACGGCCTGGAGGCCATGGCCACCTGTTCCAGAACCAGATCCTCTGCATTCCTGTTGCGCCTGGCCTTGAGCGTGAGGGAGAACTGTTCCTCCTCAAGGAGTCTGCTGCCGTCTTTTTCCAGGGTAACAGGAGCCTGCAGGGACAGATCGAGCCGCTGCCCCTCATCCTGCCCGACCCGGAGGGCGAGATCGGCATCACCGGCCAGGGCGATCTGCGGATCCATCTTCCGGTTTGCATGGAGCAGGCCGGCAAGGGCCTGCAGGCTGACCCCGGCCCGGATGTCCGCGGTCAGGGTTTCGAGAAGGCGCTGCCAGTCGGCGATCTCCAGGCTGGCAAGCCTGACCCGGCCAAGGCCGGAGACAAGCCGCAGGTTCCGCAGGTAGAGCCCGCGGCCGGCCAGGTTGACCGCTGAATTGCCATTGCCGGTCCAGAGGAACTCCTCCGGGCTGCCGATCACGACCAGCTTGCGTACCCGGATGGGAACGCCTGCCGGCGCGGCAGGCCGGAGCGTATGGAGGCGAACACGGGCATCGCGATAGCTGAACCCGTTGCCATGGTATACAAACCGCTCCACCCCGGCGTCAAGACGTCGCAGGGCCACCACCCCCTGCTCCACAAAACCATCTGCCTGCAGGGCAAGATCACCGGTCACCGTGGTCTGACGCGGCAGAAGTTCCAGGTTGTGCAGCAGGTCGGTCAGGCGGGCCAGATCCACGGTGGAGGACAGCCGGTAGCGGCTGCTCAGGTCCCTGTCTTTGCGGGAAAGGTTGTCCGCATCCAGGTGGATCCTGCCGGGCCAGGCGGAGAGATCACACCGGACAGCCACGCTGTCACGGCCCGCCAATGCCCCGGGAGAACCGGAGCCTCTGATGTCCAGGGTGAGACGATGCGGCGGCAGCACGGAACGGCCCGCCCTGAGCAGGGTGAATCCGTCCACCCTGGCGGAGAGATCCATGGCATAGCGACCTTCCTCCAGGGCCTTGGAGGAGGCCTGCAGATCGAGTTGTCCACTGCCGTTCCAGTCCAGGTCAAAGAGAAGGCCCAGTTCCCGGAATCCCCTTTCCAGGTCTCCGGTGGCGTGCAGAGAAAAATCCTTTATATCTCCCCGGCCGTTGATATTGACAAACGACGAGGCAAACCGGAGATCACCGACCCGCATCTCCCTGCCGCTCCCCTCGGCCTGCAGGTCCAGGGTCATGGGCGTGGCCCAGACAAAGGACCGCCCTTCATAGGTGCCGGCGAGCTGTTCCAGTCTGCTCCCGGCGGCAAGGTGCACCTTCTCGTCCCGGTCCTCCAGATCAAGAGAAAAATCAAGCACACCGGACTTGAGGGTTACCCCCTTGCGCATCCGCATCAGGCCAGGCAACTGTCCTGCGAGTACCGGCAGTTCCAGTTGACCCGACAGACTGACCCGTCGTTCCACGGGACCGAATGTCCCCCTGGCCTTGATGGCGCCGCCATCAGAATTCAAGGCAAGCGATTTCAGGTTCCAGCCCCGGCCTTCCCTGCGCTCGGCATCGAGGAGGAGATCCACCCGAGAAAAAGCGGGACGGTCACTTTGGAGGAAACCGTCATGCAACCGCAGATCACGCAGCTCCAGATCCCCTTTGACGGTCAGGTTGGCCAGACCGGCGGTCTTCAGGCTCACATTGCCGGAGAGCAGGCCCCGACCCCGCGGCAGGGACGCATCACGGCCGGCAGCAAAGGCGAGCAGGTCCTGGATCTGGAAACCGGTGATCTGCAGGTCCACCATGGAGACCAGCACCTCCAGCAGACCTTCGGGCCGCACCGGCAGATTGATGAAGCCGGTGGCAGCCACCCTGCCCTTCCCTGTCCCGTCCTGCAGGCCCAGAGTATAGGCGATGCTGCCATCGGCCAGGCCGGAAGTGAACTGGAGAGCCCGGGCAATCACGCGGGGCGGCTGCAGGTGCAGACGGCTGGTGACGCTGCCGCCGCGGATCAGGAGACGGCACCGCAGGTCTTCCCAGAAGGGTTTCCCCGGCGCCGAAGGGCCTGTCTTCTGTCCGGTCGGGGCGGAAGGCGCCGATGTTGCAACACCGGTCTTTCCCGCCTTGTCCCGCCCCTGTTTGCCGGGCTTCCCTTCAGTGAGCACAACCTGCGGCTCGTACACGGTCAGCTCACCCAGATTTTTCGGAGCAGCCACCAGGGCCAGGAGCCCCTGGCTGCCGGTGAGGCGGGGAATGGTCACGGCAAGGCCGGCAGCCGGATCGCTGAAGCGGATATCCCGGCATTCCAGGCCTTGCTTCCAGCCGATGGAACAGGTTGTGATCCGAAGGACGGAGGAAGACCTTGCGTTGACCCTGTCCAGCACCATCTGCAGGACCGTGGAGGACGAGAGCACCAGGGGCAGTGACAGGACGGCGACCACGAGAAGCAGGACAACGGCCAGCAGGAGGACAATCCCTTTTTTCTTCACAATACACACCCCGTACAATCAGTACCGGAACAGTAAGAGTTCACCGGTATCGGCAACTACCTCAACTCACCGGCCCCGGTCTCCGGCGGAACATCCATCGGTCACCTTGCCGTGAAACAGCCGCCTTGTCAATATACAGACGTATAAAATCGTATAGAATTTCCGGGAAGACCGGAACAAGACCTGCCAGAGTCAGCGCCCATCGCCATGGTCCAGGACGGAAAAAAGCGTCCCGGTGGACAACAAAAAAACTCCCGACCGGCAAAGACGCCGGCGGGAGTCGTGACAACGTAATAGTTCACCACTATCATCCGGAATACCGCAGGGGCGGAAACCCCGCAGCCGCTTGCAGTCCCCCGCTACAGGGTCGGAACCTTGGCGTGCATGTACTTCTCCACCTCTTCTTTCCACTGGAGACGCCGGTCTTCGGGCAGAAAGGTGGTGAACTCGCCCATGGCCCGTTCCACGCCCATGAGATCGACCAGGAAATTGTAGACCGCGTTGGCCGCTGCCTGGTCCGCGGTCAGTGCCTGGTTCTGGGCATCGAGGAGATCGATGATGGACTTGAGGCCCTGGACATAGGAATCAGTGATCAGGTTCAGGTTGCGCCGGGCCGCATCCGCCGCCTCCCGGGAGAGAGAAATGCCGGGATAGGAGGCCCGGGTCCGGTTCAGGGCACTGAGCACGTTCTGGCCGACCCGCTCCGCAAGGGCCGCCCGTTCGATCCTCAGGCGGGCCAGTTCCTCGCGGGTCCGGCCCAGGGCCGAGCTTTTGCGTCCGCCCTCGAACAGCGGCAGCCGGGCAAAGACCCCCACCTGCCAGTCGGTATCGTCGAGCCCGTCCGGAATATCACCCCGCACCCCGGCCCCGTCCTGGGAAAAGTACTGATCCACATTCCCCTCCAGGGTGAACTCGGGCAGCCAGAACTCGCGGCCGGCAGCGACCTTTTCCCGCTGCTTGGCCGCAATGGCGGCATCGATGGCCTTGAGTTCCGGCCGCAGACGCAGGGCCTGCTTCACGGCAAAGCCGCGAAAATTCCGCAGGTATCGGGGATTTTTCATCATCTGGAAAAAGATCTGATCGCTGACCATGAGCAGGGGATCGCTGAGATCGGTCTCCTCGGCGATGAACTGCTCCTGCAGGGGCCGATGGAGGATGCGATTCAGGGCCTCCATGGCATCCAGGGTGATGGACTCCCGATTCAGGACATCGATCCTGTCCCGGGCGAACTTGGTCTCCCAGCGATAGACCTCGTCCGGACCGGCCACGCCGGTGGCCACCCTGATCCTGGCCCGGTCCAGATTGGCCTGGGTCAGCTTCAGATTGTCCTTGTAGAGCTGCTCGATGGTCTTGGCCCGCAGGACATCGAAATAGGCCACTGATGCCTGGTAGATCACATCCAGCCGTACGGCCTCACGGTCCATGACCCGGCCGGCCTGATTATGCTGCGCCACGGTGTAGGCGGCCCAGCTCCGCTCGGAATAGATCTGCTGCCGGCCGCTGGCCGATCCGGTCCAGGCCCGTTCCGGACTGCCCCCGCCCGAGAGGCGGGCCCGGTCCTCATCCACGGCCCGGGCACCGGTGGCGATATCGATGCGGGGCAGCAGGGAGGAGCGGGCCTCGGCCACGGCATGCTCGCCCGCCCTGACCCGCCGACCCGCGGACTGCAGGTCCAGGTTGGCCTTCAGGGCCTCGTCCACCGCCTGCTGCAGGGTGAGGCGCCGCTTGATATCGCGCTGCTCCTCGTTGAGCAGATCGGCACCGGTCATGATGGTCAGGCTGGGGTAGATATCCAGGCTTCTCGCCGTGGCCATGTTGATGGTCAGGGAAGATCCCCGGGCAAAGGCGATGTGCAGCATACCGGGCTTTTCACCGAGCAGAATATCCTGAACCGCCACAGCGGTACGGCGGGCCAGACTGTCCTGAATGTCACCGGGTACATCACCGGCCAGGACCCCCATCTCCACCAGCTTGCGGCTCCAGAGCGTGTAGCTGGGCAGACGCCGCCCGATGAGCCCCTGGATCAGCAGCCGGATCTGCTCCTCGGAGAGATGGTAGAGAAAGGCGATCATCACGGCCTCGGTATCCCGGGGAATGGCGTCCAGGGCCTGCCGGGCCGAATCACCCACCGGAACCAGGTTCACGTTGATCGTGTACTCGTTGGCCAGCCGGCGGGCAAACCCGCGGATACCGGGAAGTGCCTCCACATCCCGCCTGTCCACGAGCAGGGCCAGGTTCTTGAAGGGCACAATCTTCTGGAAGGCGAGGACCTCCCGGTCGACGAGAAACCTGGAATCGATGTAGGCCAGGTTGGTCACGCCGGAGGATTTGCCCTGCCTCGGGATGTCGGCGGTGATGCTGTCGGAGACAAAGGGGACCACCACCGGTTTGGGCAGGGACGTGCGGTGCAGGACCTGCTCGGAGGCGATGAGCCCCAGGGCCAGGACCAGGTCAGTGTCCGGGTTGCCCAGGAGCCGGTCCAGGGCCTTTGCCGTGCCGGCCGCGGTATCACCGCCGGAGAGCTGCATGGAACCGGGAAACCGGACCCGGAACTCGCCTTCGGCCAGGGCGGTGATCTCCCTGCGGAACAGGGCCGCCGTCTCCCGGTCCCAGGCCGTGTCGCCATCAGTGACGATTCCCACCCTGTAGAGCGGCAGTTCGTCCTCGGCCGCCACCGGGCCCGGCAATAATGAGGAGAACAGGAGAAGTATCACGTACAAGAGGCCGAAGAGACGAAATGTCATGGGCTTCACCATAGTACCCCCGTTATCGTATCTTGAAAAAGGTGGCATAGAGCACAGGCACAAAGACCAGGGTCAGCACGGACGCGAAACCAAGGCCGAAAACAATGGTCACGGCCATGGCCACGAAAAAGGCATCGGTGAACAGCGGGATCATGCCCATCATCGTGGTCAGGGCCGCCATCATCACCGGCTGCATCCTGGAGACGCCCGATTCCACCACCGCCGCCATGCCGTCCATGCCGTCTTTCAGGTTGAGATCAATCTGATCGATGAGAACGATGGCGTTCTTGATCAGCATGCCCGACAGGCTCATCAGACCGAGCAGGGCCATGAAGCCGAACGGCTGTTTGAGCAGCAGCAGGCCGGCAGTGACTCCGATCAGGGAAAGCGGCACGGTGAGCCAGATGATCAGCGGCTGGCGGAAGGCATTGAACAGGAAGATGACGACCAGGATCATCATGCCGAAATAGATGGGAATATTCTCGGACAGCTGTTTGGTGGAATCGGCCGAGGTCTCCAGTTCACCGCCCCAGGCGATGAAGTAGCCGGGTTTTCCCTTCAACGGCAGGATGTCGTCATACTTGAGCGGAATGGTGGCGGCGGTATACTTCTCGTCCTTCTTGAGGGGATAGCCGCGGTATGCCGCGAGATCCACGCCCAGGAGCTGCTCGATCTTCGGCTTGACCCGGGCAAAGAGTTCCGCCGGCAGCTCGTCGCGGGGATCGCAGTGGATCTTGATCATCTGCCGCCGTTGCCAGCGGGAGATGCGGGCATTTTCCCAGCCGGTCCTGATGCCGTTGAGCACCTGGAGGATGGGAACGTTGGTCCCGGCTGACGGGCTGTAGATCTGCAGATCCTCCAGGTCCTCCATGGTTCGCCGTTCCTCCGCCGGCGCCCGGGCGATGATGGGGATCAGGTCGATCCCCTCGCGGAAAAGTCCGGTGGTGGTTCCGGAGTAGTTGGCCTGGATGGCCCGGGCCACCATGGGCCGGGTGATGCCCAGCTTCCGGGCCCGGTCCTCGGCCAGGACCGGGATGGGCACCTTGACCTTGTCACCCCATTCCGAACGGACCGCCTTGGCACCCTCCTCGCGGAAGACCGCCATGGCCTGCTCGGCCATGCCACGGATGACCTCGGGATCAGGACCATTGATCCGGAGCTGGATCTTGCCGCCCAAGGCCGGGCCGAGGTTGAATTTCTTGACATTGACAATGGCGTCGGGCAGCATCTGCTCCAGGTCGTTCTGGATCCGATCCTGCAAGGTATCGATCATCCGGTAATCGCGGACCGTGACCAGGATGTTGGTGTACTGACCGGCTGCCTCCACCGGGGTGTCATAGGTGAGGATGAAACGCGGGTGACCGCCGCCAATGGCCGAGGCCACCATCTCCACACCGTCGATCTTCATCAGGTAGTCCTCGATTTCGATGACACTCTGTTCCGTATCACGGATATGGGTACCCTCCCGGAACTGGCACTCGACCTGGAACATGGGACTGGTGGAGGCAGGGAAGAAGAGATTCTCCACAAAGCCGAATCCGTACAGGGCCAGGCCGAACATCCCCACCACCACCCCGATGGTGAGCCAGCGCATACGGATGGCCCGGGTGAGAAAGGCCCGGTAGGTCCGGTAAAAGGCATTGCCATAGGGATCCCTGCCGCCGCCGTCCAGGTTGGTCTGCCGGGCCTTTTTACTGAGTACGAACTGCTTGGTCATCAGCGGGGTGATGGTGACCGCGGTGAGCCAGGACAGGGAAAGCGAGATCAGGATCACGTAGTAGAGGGAGCGGGTGTACTCGCCCGTGGAGTTGGTCATGCCGCCGATGGAGGCAAAGGCGAGCACGGCGACCGCAGTGGCGCCAAGCAGGGGAACACCGTTCTGCCCCACCACCTTCTTTGCGGCCAAGAGACCGTCCTCGCCCTTCTGCATGCGGATCTTCATGCCGTCCACCACCACGATGGCATTGTCCACCAGCATGCCCAGGGCGATGATGAGGGCACCCAGCGAGATCCGCTCCAGGGTGATCTGGTAGTAGCCCATGACCACGAAGGTGGCGGCGATGGTGAGTACCAGGATAAAGCCGATGATGATCGCCGGTCGCATCCCCATGAAGATGAAGAGCACCACGATGACGATGGCCACCGCTTCCAGCAGGTTGACGATGAAGCCGTTCACCGCCTTGGTCACGCTCTTGGACTGCATGGAGATCTCCACCAGATCCATACCCAGAGGGATCTGGTCCATCAGCTCGTCGATCCTGGCAAGGACCCCCTCGCCCATGGTGACCGCGTTGCCGCCCATGACCGTGGAGACAGCGATGCCGATGGCCGGCTTGCCGTTGACCCGCAGGATCTTGCCCGGTGGATCCACATACCCCCGTCTGATCGTGGCCACATCACGGAGATAGATGAGGCGGCCGTTTCTGGCGGCGATGAAGAGGTCACCGAAGTCCTTCTCGCTTTTGAAGAGCCCGGTGGGGTTGATGGCCATGTACTCGGGCCCGATCTTGATCCGGCCGGCGTCAACCGGCAGGTTCTTGGCCGTGAGCGCGGCAAAGATCTCTTCCTGGGTGATACCGAGCGCCGCCATCTTGACCCGTGACATCTCCACGTAGATGGCCTCCTGCTGCTCGCCGAAGAAGGTGACCTTCTTGACATCCTGGACAGTCAGCAGTTCCCGCTTGAGCAGCTCGGCCACGTCTTTGAGTTCGGCATAGGTGAAGCCCCTGCCGGTGAGGCCGAAATAGACACCATAGACATCGCCGAAGGAATCATTGACCGTGGGGGGGCCGGAACCGGGCGGCAGGTGCGGGGTGACGTCGAGGATCTTGCGTCGCAGCTCGTCCCAGACCGCGGGCAGGGCATTCTTGTCATACTTGTCCCTGATCTCCAGTTTGACGATGGAGAGACCGCGCGACGAATAGGAATCCACCCGCTTGAGCTGGCCCAGCTCCTGGCAGGCCTTCTCGATCTTGTCGGTGACCTCCTCCTGCACCTCCCTGGGCGAGGCCCCGGGATAGGGGGTGATGACCACCGCGTTCTTGATGGCGAATTCCGGATCCTCCAGCCGCGGCAGGCCCTGGTAGGAGAAGTAGCCCAGGACCAGCATCACCACTGTGACGGTCCAGGTGATGACCGATTTCTTTATGGAAAATTCAGCGATATTCATGGCCACCTCTTACTTGAATTCTCGCTGCTTTTCCCAGGGACGCACCTTCATTCCCTCCTCGAGCTGTGTCTGGCCGGCAACGACGATGGTCTCTCCCCCCTCGAGCCCTTTCCGGATCACGATATCCCTCGAGCCGACGATGCGGCCGACAGTGACAAACCGACGATGGACCGTACCGGTCTTCGGATCAAGGACCCAGACATAGGGCCTGTCGCCGGCGGCATCCAGCACCGCGATGGCCGGGATGATGATGCTCCGGTCGCCGGTTCCTGCCTCCCTGGTGGTCCGGGCGGTGACCAGGGCGGTCATGCCGGGCAGGATATTGGCCTCCCGGGGCTGGTCCATGACCAGGACCACCTGGTAGGTCTGGGTGGCGGGATCGGCCTGGGTGGAGTACTCCTTGATCTGCAACGGAAACTCCTTACCGGGAATGGCGTCAAAGGTGGCGACGATGGTATGTTTGTCCTTCCTGTTGCGGATCTCTGCCATGACCTGCTCTGGCACATTGACCAGGATCTCGATCCGGGTGATGTCCTGGAGGTTGACAATGGGCTCCTTGGCCTGGACCTTCTGGAAGTTCTCCACGTACCGCCTGGAGATGACGCCGTCAAAAGGGGCGAGCAGCGAGGTATCCCTGAGCCGGTTGCGGGCATCCTCGAGCTGGGCCCTGGCCACGTCGCGGGCTGCCCGGTAGCGGTCATAATCGGCGCGGGAGACCTGCTTTCTGGCATAGAGCTCCTGGTAGCGGCGGAACTGTCGTTCAGCCTCCAGGGCCCGGGCCTTGGCCTCTTCCAGAGCAGTCTGAAAATCCCTTTTCTGGATCTGGGCGATGAGATCACCCTTTTTCACGTGCTGCCCCTCTTCCACGGGCAGCCTGACCAGCGGTCCGGAAACCTTGAAGGAGAGCACCGCGCGCCGGGCGGCACGCACTGTACCGGGAAAACTGAGCGAGACAGAGGATGCGGCCGAGCGTACGGTAAAGGTCTTCACCGGCCTGATCACCTCTCTCTTGACCACCTTTTCTTCCTTGTTGCAGCCAGCCAGTACCAGTACGACGACCAGAAAGACCGCAAGCTGCAGCACAGCGATCCGCGACCCGGTGGCAACTCTCTGTACGTGTACCATCTCTCCTCCCTTTTTCAGAAGAACCAGCATGGCCGGGACCAAATATCCTGGTCACAGCCACAAGCAAATATAACCTGAATCCTGCAGTTGTCCGGCATTCGAACGTCGAGACAGGCACATCTGCTGCGTCGGCTTCACCGGTTTCGTGCTCGACGTACCACGAGTACGCCTGCGCCAAAACCGCTTCGCCTCCTTGCACCTGTCCCTGTCTCAACGTAAACTTCGTAAGAGTTCATCCCTATCAGCAACGACCTGAAAAGTGACCCCTCACGGGATAACCAACCATCGGTTTCCTCGACCACAATCCTGTAAGCGCTCTCAGGGGTCGCAGATTTGTGGAGGCGTGCCTGACCGCTATAGCCTACCTATGCGGGCAGGCACGACCGTGCAAAGATGCGGCTCCTGTGAGCGCTTACCCTGAAAAGAGCAATACTGCTGGAAAAGTTCAGCAGTGCGTCAGCTGTGCGTGATCCTGGCTGAGCGCCAGGTAAGCGAGCGTGGCGAGACACCGACAGCCCGCCATGCGCTCGGCCGCGAGCGCGTGCGGATGGCGTGCTGCGCACCCCTCCCGACACATGGCCCCCGGCCCATGGAGAACAAGAATCCTTCCTGTGTTTTAATAGTTCATATACTCGTCTGCGACTCCAAATGCAAGACATCGTGTCGCAATTCCATTTTTCCACTGCCGCTCCCAATGGAACGGTGCAGCAAACTCGGCGGCAACGTAGTGATGAACCCGGCCACGACCGTCACCCCGGCCGACATGCCCCACGCCGATATCGGAGACACTGGCAAGGAGGATATTACGCCGGTGGCCAGATGATCCCATCCAGCCGCCCCGCCCGCGCTGCCACCGCTGCCAGCCGTCCCAGGCCCGTGCCCCCCACCCCCGCCCGACCCCGGCCCAGGTCCGCGGCACGGGAAGCCCCTGCCGGCGGGCATAGGCGCGTAGACGGTCGAGCCGGTCAGTGCCGAACATGACCCGGCGGGCCAGGTCACCCTGTTCCCCGGCCGGCACCAGGAGGGCGACGTTCTCGGCAATGCGCTGCCAGCGGTACCCCTGCTCCCCGGCCCGCTGGCCGAAATCGCGGCCGTCCGGACTGTTGTGCCCCAGGTAGCGATTGGCCGCCATTTCCCGGCAATGAAGGACCGCGGCCCGGTGCAGGCGCGCATCGGGCCGCAGGGCCGGAAGATGGTGCAGGACCCGCTGCCGGTTGACCAGGACCAGGATCTCCTCTTCCAGGGACGACCAGGCGGCCGCAACCGCGTCTGTCCCGGGGTGATAGCGGTATGCCGCCGAACCGCAGCCGGACAGGAGGACGAGGGCAATGATGAGGACCGCAGCCCGGGATCGCATGGATTCACTCCCTGCTGACCAGGACATCGAGCCGCAGCCGGTGGCGCTGGTCAAAGAGTTTTTTCCCGGTCAGCCATATGGCGCAGAGGACCCCGAAACCGGTGCCGGCACAGATGAGAAACATGATCAGGATCTGGTACATGACCGCGTCCATGGGGGAGGAGCCGCCCAGGATCTGGCCGGTCATCATGCCGGGCAGGGAAACGATGCCGGCAGCGGCCATGGCATTGGTGATGGGGATCAGGCCGGAACGGATGGCCTGCTGCCGGATCTCGCGCGAGGCCTCGCCGGCGGTCTGGCCGAGCAGGAGCCGCTGCTCCACCACCTGGCGCTGCTGCCAGAGGGTCTCGGTCATCCGGTCCATGCTGAGCGCGATGCCGTTCATGGTGTTCCCGAGCAGCATGCCCAGCAGGGGGATGGCATAACGGGGGGTATACCAGGGGTCATTGCTGATGATGACCAGCAGGGCGAGCAGGGCAACGGCAAAAGAGGAGACGAACATGGAGCCGGTGCCCAGCAGCCAGCCCTGCAGGCCACGGATCCGCCGGTGCTGGCGGGCCATGACCTCCCGGCCTGCCACGGCGAGCATGACCAGGGAGATCAGGACAATGAAACCGAGGTTGACATGGGCAAAAAGCAGGCGCAGGACCTGGCCGATGAGCAGAAGCTGGACCACGGTACGGCCGGAGGCGACGAGCAGGCGCCTGGAGAGGCCCAGGCGCAGGTACCAGCCCAGGAGGGCAAGCAGCAGGACAAGGCCGGCGGCGATGGAAAGGTCAAGGGGGGTCAGCGGCTGGACACCCATCATCAATCCTCCCCCGGCAGCAGCCGGCCGGCACCGGTCATGACTAGCCGGTGGTCGGCCACCCGGTCGAGCTGGTCCGGATCATGGCTCACCCAGAGCATCGGTACCATGTGCCGGTGGCAGTAGCCGGTGAGCAGTTCCTCCACGTGGCCGATGTTGTCCGCATCCAGGCTGGCAGTAGGTTCGTCGAGCAGCAGGGCGCCAGGCCGGTTCGCCAGCAGGCGCAGGATGGCCAGCCGCTGCTTCTCGCCGGTGGAGAGACGGCTGACCTGCCAGTCACCCACCGAGGCGTCAAAGCCGAGCAGGGCCAGAAACTGATCCGGGATCTGCGCAAAGTCAGCAAAATGCTCACCCACCCGGTCATACCACCAGAGGCTTTCTGCCGGCAGCAGAGCGACGGTCTTGCGCCAGAGCGGGGCCGGCACCTGGTCGCAGACCAGGGGACCGAGACTGACCCGGCCGCCGTGCGGATCGAGATCGGCCAGGGCCCGCAGCAGCAGGGTCTTGCCGGCGCCGGAGGGTCCGGCGAGCCCCAGGCATTCCCCTCCCCTGATGGTGAACGAATAGGGTCCACGATCCCGGAAGCTCAGATCGTGTACCTCAAGAATCTGCAATGAATGGCCTCCTTGTTCAGCAAGAGTATCGCTGACCCGCAGAGTTCGCAAAGGTCTCCTTCCGCTCCCTGTCCGGCAACAGCGCACCCGGTCATTCCAGGTAAAAGTACTGCTATTTTTCAGGTAGTTGCTGATAGCGGTGAACTATTACTATTCCAGAAACCGGGCGAGAAATCCGGCCGCCTGCCGGGCGCCGTTTTCGCGTCTTCCGGCAACCGCCGGCCTGAGCAGCATGGTATCAAGCTCATCGACCCAGGTGGTGTCGCGCCACCGACACACCGCTATCTCGCCGCCCGCCATGGCCCGGTCGACAAAGGCGGCCAGGTGCGCGGACTCGGGAAAATCCGGCCGGCAGAGATAGGCAAAAGGCACACCGGCGGCATACACCTCGGCCAGGGTGGAATAGCCGAGCTTGCCGACGACCAGGTCCGCAGCCGCGATCAGGTCGGGATGGTGCAGGCCCGAATCGAACGGCAGCAGGCGCAGGTTCTCCCGCTTCGTGAGTCGCTCCACCGGGCTGCCGGGCAGGACAAAGACCAGGTCCGGCCTGGCCAGCATGGGGGCCGGATCCAGGGGTTTACTCCCGACACCGCCCATGGTGACCAGGACCAGCCGCTGTTCCCCGCTCACGCCGAGGAGCTGCCGGATCCGTTGCCGCGGCTGCCGCCACGCCCTGCTCACCGGCGCCACCCTCAGATCACAGTCCGTGCGCCGGCAGACCGGCTCAGCCTGCAGGTGCAGGTCCGCCTGCCGGTAGAGTTGCCGCAGGTAGCGGACATGGGGCGCCAGGCCGGGCCACTGCTCAAGGTAGCCCTCGTAGATCCAGTCCCAGGTGAAGTTCTCAACCAGCACCGAGACCGCCCCGGCCCGCGCAGCGGCGGCGAGCCCCAGGGGTGCGATATCGGAGAGCACCAGGCGGCAGCCGGCAAAGAGGAAAGCCACGTGTTCCACCAGTTCCGGATCCAGGGGATAGAACCGGTCCAGGGCCGCCAGGGTCGCTGTCATCTCCTCCTGCAGGGCCGAGACCTGGACCAGGCCGACATCGGTCTGCAGGGGATGCAGGGCTGCCAGCCGGATACCGCTGCCGGCAAAAAACCAGGGCGGAATCCCGCCCACCACCACGAATTCCACGTCCATCCGTTGTGCCAGCGCCTCCATCACCGCCACGGCCCTGGCGGCATGGCCGAACCCGTGGGCGGTGATACAGCAGCCCATGCGAACAGGCGCCACCGTCTGCCTCCTCAGGCGGCAATGCCGGCGCCGGCCTGCCCGGGGACCTGCGGCCCGCTGCCGGGCAGGGTGATGGTAAAGGTAGAGCCCTCCCCTTCCCTGCTCTCCACATCGATCCTGCCGCCATGCTTTTCCACGATATTCCTGGCAATGGCGAGCCCCAGGCCGGTCCCGCGGTTCTTGTCCGTGAAGAAGGGCGTGAAGATCTGTTCCAGCTTCTCCGCCGACATGCCGATGCCGGTGTCAGACACCTGGAGCATGACCCCTTTATCCTCTTCCAGGCGGCGGGTGCGGATGGTCAGGGTGCCGCCTTCGGGCATGGCCTGAATGGAGTTGAAGACCATGTTGAACAGGACCTGGTAGATCTGCTCGGAATCCATGGGGACCTGCGGCAGGGCAGGGTCCAGGTCCGGGACAAAGGTGATGGACCTGCCGGAGAACTCGGAGTCCATGAACCGGGCCAGGCGCCCGACAACATCGTTGCAGGAGGCCGGTTCCAGCCGGGGTTCCCTGGGACGGGCGAAATCGAGAAACTCGCGGACAATGGCATCCAGGCGCGAGGTCTCCTCGACGATGATGGCTGCCAGGTGTTCGTTGCCCGGCGCCACCCTGCTGATCCGTTTGCCGAGGATCTCGGCCGTGGAGCGGACGATGCCGAGCGGATTCTTGATCTCGTGCGAGACCGCGGCGATCATCTTGCCAAGGGTGGCCAGCCGCTGGGCCTCGTTGAGCCGTTCCTCGAGCAGCAGCCGTTCCCGGGCCCGTTCGGCCATGATCCGGTTGGCCCGGATCACGATCACCGAGAGGATGACGAAGAGGATGCCGAGGATGGCCAGGGAGAGGAGGATGATGCGGGCCTGGAGCTGGATGATCGCCAGCAGGTCGCCGGAGAGGTCCTGGACCACCTCGATCACGCCCATGATATCGCCGGTCCGCTCACCGAGCCTGTTCTCCTGGCGGAAGGGGACATAGGTCTTGAGGGTGCAGTAGACCGGCGGCGTGCCGGGCAGCAGGTTGAAGAGCGAGCCGCTGGAGATCAGGACCGAGCTGTGCTCGCCCTTGAGCGCCTTCTGGTATTCCAGGCCGCCCGCGTTGCGCCTGCCCACCAGCTCGGGAATGGTGGAGTAGGAGATGATGTTTTCACTGGAATCGAAGATGGTCACCGAATCGATGTGCATGCCGCGGGTGATATTGCGGACAATGGTATCAAGACGTTCGAACTGGCGCCTGTCGGACAGACGGATCCGGCCGTAGCGGACCACGGTGGGCAGCACGAACTGGAGGAAGACCTGGCGGTTCAGGTTCTCGGCAAACAGGGTCGAATAGTCCTCGCTCCGTGTGAGCAGGACGTGGCGGGCATTGTTGGAGAGCACCCAGGAGAGGATCAGGGAGGCGATGAGAATCAGGCCGAGGCTGGTGAAGGCGAAGTACTTGACCAGTTCAAAGGGCAGCAGTCCCTCCCGGCGCTCACGCCGACCCCGGCTCCGCCACCAGGAGACGAGAAAATGCAGGTCCGGCCGCAGGGAACGGGACCGGCTGCGCCTGCGGTTGGTACGCCGCCGCCAGCGGGTGAGCCGCTCAGGGAGCCGTAATCGCATCACATACTCCACAGCGACGACACCGGGCGGTATCACAGGGCATGGTCTGTTGTTCCTGCATGGCCTTCTGATATTCCTGCCAGAGATAACCGGCACGGATGCCGTGGTCCAGGATCTGCCAGCACATGGTTTCGTCCCGCTGCCGGGGCCTGATCGCATACTGCCAGCTGTCCAGCCCCTGCTCGCGCATGGCCCGGCGAAACGATCGCCCGCCGGCGCCCATGGCCAGGAGCACGGGCGCCAGCCGCCGGTCGCCGCGGGAGAAGACCGCCTGCTGCAGGACCCGTTCCGGCCGGTCGGCCCTGATCCGCAGGTTGGCGATCCCCTTCATTCCTCTCCGAAGGTACCTGATTTTTTGCCTGAGCGCCATAACCGAGCGGCTCCCGTCGCGGTCCACCATGGCCGCCTCCGGTGCCAGGCCGCCGTAGGAGACATACTGAAACGGGGTCCAGGGCTTGGGCACGAAGCTGTTCACCGACAGGGTAATGGTGGCGACCCGGCCCCGTTTTCTGCCCGCAGGCAGGATATGGTCGCGCAGGGTGTGGACCAGATCGATGAACTCGTCGAGATCCTCTTCGGTCTCGGTGGGCAGGCCGAGCATCACATAGAGCTTGAGGTGGACAATGCCCGCCTCCACCAGGGCCCGGGCGGCTTGCAGCAGGTCGCGCTCGGTGAGTCCCTTGTTGATCAGTCGCCGCAGTCGCTCGGAACAGCCGTCCGGGGCAATGGCCACGCTCTTCAGGCGGGATGCCGCCAGCAGGGAGAGGAGACGTTCCGAGATCCGGTCGGCGCGCAGGGAGGAGAAGGAGAGCGAACAGTTGTTGTCCCGGAGATAGCCGGCGATCCGGTCCAGAACCGCGCTTTCGGCCATCTCCATACCCAGCAGTCCCACCCGGCGGACCCCATGCGGTCGTCGCTCCAGGGCGGCCACAACCGCCTCCCTGCTCCAGAGGCGCGGCGGCCGGTAGATGAAACCGGCGGCACAGAAACGGCAGCCCCGGCTGCAGCCCCGGCCAAGCTCGGTCATGTACATGCCCAGCTCCGCGTCCGGCGAGAGCTGCATGGAGTGTGAGGCCGTCCCGGTCCGCTCCAGGACCACCTTCCGGACCCTGGCCGGAACAGTGGCAGGATGACGGATGGCGTCAAGGACGCCGGTGGAAGAGAAGGAGAACCGGTAAAGCGGCGGCACATAGCAACCCGGCCGGCAGGCCAGGGCGTGGTGCATGTGGTGACGTTCCGCCTGCTCGGCCACCATGCGCGCCAGGTCACGGACCAGTGCCGGCAGAACCGGCTCGGCCTCGCCGATCACCATCAGGTCGGCAAAGGGCGCCAGGGGCTCGGGATTCATGAACACCGCCACTCCGCCGAGCACCACCAGGGGCGCGCCCGGGGCGACACGTTGCGGCCGTCCGGCGGCATAGGGCTCGATGCCGCCTGCGGCCAGCATGCCGGCCAGCCGGAAAAAATCGTGCTCAAAGCTGATGGAGCCGAGCACCAGGGGAAAATCTCCCAGGGGGCGGGCCGATTCCAGGGAACGGAGCGGCCCGGGGGTGCCGGGATAGACAAACCGCTCGCAGACCACCCGCTCCTGCCGGTTGAGCAGGCTGTAGACCAGCTGGAACCCCAGGTTGGAGACCGCGAGCGGGTAGGTATTGGGATAGAGGAGAGCCACGGGAAACCGGCCCTTCCACTTCTTGCGGACCGTGCCGGTCTCCCGGGTCAGGAATGATGCGGACAACGTGGGTGGTTAATTGGCCTTTTTCCTCAGATAGGCCGGCTCGTCATAGTCGTCCTGCTCATGATCATCAAAGATCGGCTTGGGCATGGGCCGCAGCCCTGCGGGGGCGGCATTGGGCTTGGCCATGCTCACCGGCCTGCTCTCCACCTGGGGCGGTTCCTCGGCCAGTTTGCTGGAGAGCGAGGGACCGGGCTCCTCGCCGGCCGCAGGGGCGGAGCGGACCATGTCGATCTGGGAGATGGTCTCGGACTCCTCGATACTGGAGATGCCGGTGGCGATGACCGTGACCCGCAGCTCGTCGCCCAGTGACTCGTCGAACAGGGCGCCGATGATGATATTGGCATCGTCGTGGGCCTTGTCCTGGATCAGGGCCGACGCCTCCATGAACTCGGCCATGGTCAGGGTCTCCTGGGCGGCGGAGATATTGATCAGGATGCCGCGGGCGCCGTCGATGCCCACGTCCTCGAGCAGCTGGTTGTCGATGGCCCGCTTGGCCGCCTCGGAGGCCCGGTTTTCGCCCGAGGCCGAGCCGGTGCCCATGATGGCCGGACCCACCTCCTTCATGACCGTCTTCAGGTCGGCGAAATCGACGTTGATGTGGCCGGGCAGATTGATCAGGTCGGTGATGCCCTTGACCGCCTGCAGGAGCACATGGTCCACCATCTTCATCATGTCCACCAGGGTGGAATTCTTCTGCATCAGGCTGAGCAGCCGGTCATTGGGAACGGTGATAATGGTGTCGGCATACTCCTTGAGCTTCTCCCACCCTTCTTCGGCATTGCGCATCCGCCGCTTGGCCTCGAAATAGAAGGGCTTGGTGACAACCGCCACGGTGAGGGCGCCGGATTCCTTGCTCAGCTTGGCGATGACGGGAGCCGCACCCGTGCCGGTGCCGCCACCGAGACCGGCGGTGATAAAGACCATGTCGGCGCCCTTGAGGGCGTTCTTCAGATCATCGTAGCTCTCCAGGGCCGACTCGCGGCCCATATCCGGATCCGCGCCGGCCCCCATGCCCTTGGTAATGCCCGGCCCGAGCTGCAGGCGGATATCGGCCCGTGACTTGTCCAGGGCCTGCAGGTCGGTATTGGCGACAATGAACTCGACCCCCGAAAGCCGGTTCTCCACCATGGTATTGATGGCATTGCCACCGCCACCACCAACCCCGATCACCTTGATAACAGCAACAGATTCTTCTTCCGCCATTCTGAACGGCATGACTTTCCCCCAAGCTCTTTATTCCCTGTTCTTACCCTCTTCTATATACCATCAACACGCCTGATACAGAAGCACTTTCCTTGGCGCCACAGTTCAGCGCTATCGGCAACCGCCTGAATATACCGGCACTTTTACTCCCTGGCCGCCGGAACACTCTGTTATCAGACGATATTGCGCACCCAGTTCTTCAGCTTGTTCACCACGCTGCCGCGCTCCCTGCGGGGCCGGCTCCCTTCCCGGCTGCCATAGAGCACCAGGCCGACCGCGGTGGTGCACCGTGGCGACTGCACATCCTCGACCCGGCCGGAGATCCCCTGCGGGTAGGCGATGCGCACCGGCATGTCGAACACCTGTTCCGCCATCTCGACGATATTGGCCAGGAGCGCCGTGCCGCCGGTGATGACCACGCCGGCGTTGATCCGGTTGCGGTAGCCGGAGGAACAGATGTTCTTGTTGACCAGTTGCAAGATCTCTTCCATCCTGGCCTCGAGAATCTCCACCATAACCCGCTGCGAGACCTTGCGCGGCTTGCGGTCCCCCACTGTCGGCACCTCGATGATGTGATTCTCCTTGACCATGGCGGAAAGGGCACCGCCATACATGTACTTGAGTTCCTCGGCTTCCTGCAGCGGGGTCCGCAGTCCCACCGACAGGTCACTGGTCAGGTTGTTGCCCCCCAGCGCCAGTTCCCAGGTGTGCTTGATGGTGCCGTTGCAGAAGATGGCCAGGTCCGTGGTGCCGCCGCCGATGTCGAGCAGGAGCACGCCCAGCTCCATCTCGTCCCGGCCGAGCACGCAGTGGGACGAGGCCACCGATTCGAGCACGATCTCGGAGACCGCCAGTCCCGCCCTGTTGCAGCTGGTGACCAGATTATGGAGGGCGGTGTTGTCGGCGGTGACGATGTGGACATTGGTCACCAGCCGCACCCCGGCCATGCCCAGCGGGTTCTGGATACCGGTGTGGTCGTCCACCATGTACTCCTGGGGCAGGACATGGATGATCTGCTGGTTGTCGGAGATCTTCACCGTCTGCGCGGCCTGGATCACGGCCTCGATGTCCTTCTCCTTGATCTCCTGGTTGTTGATGGCAATGATACCCGGCGAGTTGAAGCCCTTGATGTGGTTGCCGGCAATCCCCACATAGACGGTCTCGATATCGCAGCCGGCCATGTCGGAGGCATCCTCCACCGCCTGACGGATGGCCCGGACCGTGGCCTCGATATTGACCACCACCCCCTTCTTCATCCCCGACGAGGCGGCGGTGCCGACGCCGATGATATCGACCCGGTCCTCGAACACCTCCCCGATGACCACGCAGATCTTGGTGGTGCCGATATCAAGCCCGGCAACCAGTTCGCCGGGCTCCTGATACTCCTTTTCTTCCATTCTTCTCACCCGTTATGGTGTCTCTCTCCCACAGAATCCCCGGCGCCCGGCAGTCATGGTGCCGACCGTGCCACCAGGACCCTGTTGGCCATGTAATCCATGTCGATCTCCCTGACAGCGTCGATCCGGTCGCGGCGATAGAGACGTGACAGGATCCGTACCAGCCGGTAGTACTTCTTCCTGATCCCTTCCCGGCCGAAATAGATGGGAAAGGGCCGGTCCACCAGATAGAGGACAAGTCCCCGCTCCCGGCTGACATGGATCTCGGAGATCGCCTGCACCGGAACAATGGGGTTGCCACGGGCCGCCAGCAGGAGCAGCCTGAAGGCCTCGTGGACGGCGCCGGTTTCGGCAAGCCGCTCCCCGGCATGGACCTGCCGGTCCGGGGAAAGTACCGGATAGTCCATATCCTGTCCCGGCCGCACCCTGGCAAAGATCTCGCCGTGGCGGTCGATGTAGAACAGATCACCATCAGCGCCGCCACCCTGCCGGATCATGGCCAGGGGCCGATATTCCCGCACCTGGATCAGCACGGCAGAGGGCCACTGCCGCCGCACCGTGGCCGAGCGGATCCAGGGATTGGCGCTGATGCGGCGTCCGGCCTGGTCCGTATCCAGGATCAGCAGGTTCATCCCCTGCTCCAGGCCGGCGGCCTCGATGATCGTATCGCTCGGGACCTGGCGATTCCCCTGCACCGTGACCGTGGTCAGCCGGAAGATATCGGAGCGGACCAGCATCCGCCAGCCGCTCCATGCCGCGGCACCGGCAAGACCTGCCAGCAGCAGACACAGCACCATGCTGCGGGAGATCCTGCGAAAGAACCATTCCCGCTGCACCTGGGCCACCGTGGCCCGGCCGGCCGGCGGCACCGTGCGTTTGCGTCCGGCCAGGGGGGAGATCAGGGCCGCGGCCACTCGCCGGAGCCATCCCCTTTTCCCGGGACCGGGGCTGTATCTGGATCTGTAGTCAGCCATGTATGCCTGGCACCAGCTTCATATTGCAGTGTACAGCATGCCCCTCCCGATCCGATGGCCGAACCGGCCTCAAAAGATATGTACCTCCGGTTCAAGGCGGACCCCTGAGTTGCGGTATACCCGTTCCTGGACCTCCGCCACCAGGGCGGCGATATCGTCGGCCGTGGCCCTGCCGGTATTGACGATGAAATTGGCATGCCTGGGCGAGACCATGGCATCCCCCCTGGCGAGTCCCTTCAGGCCGGCGGCCTCGATCAGCCGTCCGGCATAGTCACCGTCGGGGTTTTTGAAAAAGGAACCGGCCGAAGCGACCCCGGCCGGCTGCTTCTGCCGGCGCCGGGCCAGATAGTCACGGCAGCGGGCCACGATCTCCGCCTGCCGGTCCCGCTGGAGGCCGAACCAGGCAGAGACGATTATCATCCTCTCCGGCTCCCGTCCTGCCACCTCCATGCGACGGTAGGAGAAGCGCAGCGCATCGGCCGCGAGACGCTGCAGCCTGCCGTCGCAGTCCAGGATCTCCACGCCCTGCAGCCGCTCGCCCATGGCCTGTCCCCAGGCGCCGGCATTCATGCACACACCGCCGCCGACACTGCCCGGTATACCGGCCAGAAACTCCAGGCCGCCCAGACAGTGAGCCGTGCACCAGGCCAGCAGCCTGGCCATGGAACAGCCGCCGCCAGCCCGGATCACCACCGGCCCGGGACCAGCACGGTCCGGCTCATGCCGGAGATCCACCGCCGCCAGCTCACCCTGCAGGCGGATAATGACCCCGGCAAAGCCGCGACCGGAGACCAGGATGTTGGAGCCGCGGCCGATGATCCGCCACGGCACCCCGCTGCGCCGCAGCCAGCGGAGCAGGTCCCGGAGTTCCTCCACTCCGTTCACGTCGGCCAGGGCCTCGGCCCGGCCACCGGCCCGAAAGGTGGAATGGCGGGCCATGGACACATTCCAGCGTACACCATCGCCGAGCAGGGCCGCCAGTTCCGCCTTCTGTTGCCGGTTCATGATCCGGCCCCTTCGGGGTTGGCTCTGTCCTGTTCCGCAAGCAGCTCCAGGAGCTGGTCACCTACCCGGACGATGTTGCCCGCGCCCAGGGTCAGCAGCAGGTCGCCCGGACGCAGGATCTCCAGCAGTTCGCCCGGCAGTTCCTCCAGGGCCGGCACCAGGGAGACGTGCCGCTGGCCGTGCCGCCGGATCGCATCAAGCAGGACCTGGCTGCTGACCCCGTCGATGGGCGCCTCGCTGGCGGCATAGATCTCGGTGAGCACCAGGACGTCGGCCCGGTGGAAGGCGATGGCGAATTCGTCGAACAGGGCACGGGTCCGGGTGTAGCGGTGGGGCTGAAAGGCGACCACCAGGCGGCGGTCCGGCCAGCCCTCGCGGATGGCGTCCAGGGTGACCCTGATCTCGGTGGGATGATGACCGTAGTCATCCACCACCAGGATACCGGCCCGCTCGCCCTTGACCTGCAGGCGCCGCTGTACGCCACCGAACCGTTCCAGGGCCCCGGCAATGACCGGGAAGTCGATCTCCAGCTCAAGGCCGACCGCCACCGCGGCCAGGCTGTTGTAGATGATATGGCGGCCCGGCCTGTTCAGCCTGATCCGCCCCAGCTCTCCATCACGGCCGCGGACCGTGAACTCGCTGCCGCCGCCGGCCGTGGTGATACGTGTCGCCTGCAGATCGGCCTGTTCGGTGAGACCATAGGTGATGATCCGCCTCCGGATCCCGGGCAGGAGCCGGGCGATATTGGCATTGTCGAAGCAGAGGATGGCGGCGCCGTAAAAGGGCAGCCGGTCGATGAACCGGAGGAACATCTCCCTGATATGGTCCAGATCACGGTAGTAGTCCAGGTGTTCGCGATCGATATTGGTCACCACCTCGATGACCGGCGACAGCTTGAGGAACGAACCGTCGCTCTCATCGGCCTCGGCCACAAGGAACTCCCCCTCGCCGAGCCGCGCATTGTTGCCGCCCAGGCTGTCCACCTTGCCGCCCACCACCACGGTGGGGTCCATACCTGCCTCGGCCAGCACCGCCGCCACCATGGAGGTGGTGGAGGTCTTGCCGTGACTGCCGGCAATGGCGATACCATATTTCTTGAGACGCATAAGTTCGGCCAGCATCTCGGCCCGCTGGATCACCGGCACGTGACCGGCCATGGCCGCGGCCACCTCGGGATTGTCGGCCGGAATGGCGGACGATGTCACCACCACGTCGGCACCCTCCACCCACTGCGCCGCGTGCCCCTGGTGCACCACCGCGCCCAGGGCCTCGAGATGTCGGGTGATGTCGGAGCGGTTCAGGTCCGAGCCCGTGACCCGGTAGCCCAGATTGAGCAGCAGCTCGGCGATGCCGGACATACCGATACCGCCGATGCCGACAAAATGTATCTGCTTGGTCTTGTTATACATTACGTGGTTTCACTGGAAGTGCCGTCACCGTCCGCGGGTCTGCACCAGCTCCAGGCACTGGTCGATGATCCGCTCCGTTGCCTCCGGCCTGGCCAGGGTGCGCATCCTGCTCCCCATGACCTGAAGATTCTGATCATTATACAGGAGAGTCGTTATCTCTTCAGCCAGAATATTCCCATTGAGTAAAGATTCCTGCAACAGGACTGCTCCGCCGCCCTCCGCGTACCAGCGACCATTACGTTCCTGGTGGTTGTCGGCGGCATGGGGATAGGGAATCAGCAGGACCGGCAGCCCCATCACCGCCAGCTCGGCCAGGGTGGTGGCTCCGGCCCTGGAGACCACCAGGTCGGCCTGCAGGTAGACCGAGGCCATGTCCCTGAAGAAATCCGCTGTCTCCGCCTGCAGCTCCAGCTTTGCATAGGCCCGGCGGACCATGTCCAGATCCCGGCGGCCGGTCTGGTGGATGACCCGGAGTCTGCCACCGTCTGCCACCATCCGCTCCACCGCCGCCACGACCAGGCTGTTGACCATGTGTGCCCCCTGGCTGCCGCCCAGGACCAGGAGGGTCGGCGGCCTGTCCGACGGTCGCGGCCGCCGCCGGTCGGCCGCGGCCAGGATCTCCCCCCGGACCGGATTACCGGTCAGCCTGGTGCGCGCCCCGGGAAAGGATGGCCCGCATGGCAGGGAGATGAAGATCCGGTCCGCGATCCGGCCGGCCAGCCGGTTGGCCAGACCGGGCACCGAATTCTGCTCGTGGATGCAGACCTGGGTCCCGCGGAGTTTCGCCGCCAGCAGGACCGGGCCGGTGACATAGCCGCCCACCCCCAGCACCAGGTCCGGCCGGAACCGGCCCAGGATACGCGCGGCCTGGAAGACCGCCAGGGGCAACTGCGCCAGGGCCCGCAGACGGGCGAACGTCCCCATCCCCTTGAGACCGGAACTCCTGATGACGGCCTGACGAAACCCCAGGCCCTCGAGACCGATCCTGTCCACCTGCCGGCTGGTGCCGATGAACAGAATCGTGGTTCCCGGCAGCCGGTCCCGCATGCCACAGGCAACGGCGATACCGGGAAACAGGTGCCCGCCCGTACCGCCGCCGGTGACGACTAGGCGCACAGGACCCCCACCAGCATGGGACAGGATTCACTGGCCACGGCCGCGCGGATCCGCTGCTGCTGCCTGATGAACTCGTCCAGGGCCGACATGGCCTCGGCAAAGCAGTCCGGACAGTAGCCGTGCGTTACCCGTTCATCGGCCGGCAGCGCATTTGTCATGGACCAGGAGTCGCCGTTTTCCACCCGGTGACAGACACAACACACCTTGGTCATCGTTCTTCTCCGCAAGCGGCCCGCCCGGCCACCGGATTCTCCGGCACGGCCCTGCCAGCCAGCAGTTCCCGCACGAGCCGGGTGAAGACCCGGCCCCGCTGTTCGTAACTGTCAAACATATCGAAACTGGCGCAGGCCGGAGCCAGGAGCACGGTATCGCCCTCCTTTGCACCGGCCGCGGCCGCCCGGACCGCCGCAGCCATGTCGGCGGCATGGACCACCGGCACCAGGTCGCCCAGGGCCTGCTCCATGATCCCGGCCGCCTCGCCCATCAGGACCAGCAACCGTACCCTGGCCGCGACAGGATCGCGCAGCAGGCGGAAGTCACCCCCCTTGTCCCGGCCGCCGGCGATCAGCACCACCGGTGTATCGCAGCTCGCAAGGGCCGCGGCCACAGCCCCCACGTTGGTGGCCTTGGAATCGTTGATCCAGGTGACACCATCAGCACTGCCGACCCTGGTCATCCGGTGCTCCGGTGGCC
>JALSNC010000020.1 GCA_026987195.1 Desulfobulbaceae bacterium
GCTCATTGTCCGGCCCACGGTCATGGACTTCATCGATCTCACCATGCATGCCGGCGACCTGGGGCTGCGGATGGAGGAACTGCTGGTTTCAGAGAGAGCGGGCATTGCCAACAAGAAGCTGCAGGAATCCGGCATCCGCAAGAACTATGACGTCATCGTGGTCGCCATCAAGCGGGAAGGGGGAGAGATGCTCTTCAACCCCAAGCCGGACACCATGATCCTGCCCGGTGACATCATGATCGTCCTCGGTGAGCACGATCATATCACGGCCCTGGAAAAGGAGGTCTGATCCGGCTCACCCCCTGACCAGGGCCAGCATTTCCCGCACGGCCCGGTCCAGACCCACCAGCACGGCACGGCTGATGATGGCATGGCCGATGCTCAGCTCCTCGATGGTGGGAAGGGCTGCCACCCTGGCCGTGGTCCGGTAATCAAGACCGTGGCCGGCATTGACCCGCAGGCCCGATTCAAAGGCCAGCTCCGCCGACTGCTCGATGAGGCGGAACTCCCGGTCCCGCTGTTTTTCGTCCGTGGCGTCGCAGTAGCGGCCGGTGTGCAGCTCGACAAAGGTCGCTCCCACCTCCCTGGCCGCCTCGATCTGTTCCGCATCCGGATCGATGAAGATGGAGACCGGAATCCTGGCCTTGCGCATCCTGGCAATGGTCTTCTTGAGCTTCTTTTCGTTGGCGATCACGTCCAGGCCGCCTTCGGTGGTCAGCTCTTTGCGCTTCTCCGGCACCAGGGTGATCATGTCCGGGCCGATGTCGAGGGCGATCTCGATGATCTCCTTTGCCGCCGCCATCTCCAGGTTGAGCTTGGTCTTGACGGTCCGGCGCAGCAGGCGCACGTCGCGGTCCTGGATGTGGCGCCGGTCCTCGCGCAGGTGGACCACGATACCCTCGGCCCCGGCCAGTTCACAGATACCGGCGGCCAGGACCGGGTCGGGCTCGGCAATACCCCGGGCCTCCCTGATGGTGGCGATATGATCGACGTTGACGGCAAGATGTGGCATGGTTTTTCTCCCTGAAGGTTCGGTGCTGGCAAGCTCCCTGAAAAGCTGCTTTTCCTGTTGCTGCATCCGCCGGGC
>JALSNC010000021.1 GCA_026987195.1 Desulfobulbaceae bacterium
GGTCGCCCTGCACCATCATGGTGCCGGCCGGCCGGCGCGGCACGCCGTTGTCGCCCCTGGGCACACCCGGGTTGTGCTGGGTGCCGTGCCAGGTGACATAACCGATACCGCCGCCGAGAAAGATCCGGGTGCCCACGCCGATGGTGCGGTAGAGCGGGTCGTTGAGCAGGGGGCTCAGTTCACCGGCGCTGCAGTAGTTGGCATTGCGGCAGCCCGGTTTGAGCACACCCATGTAGGTATAGACCGTCCGGTCGGACAGGTTGACGGCGCAGTTGTAGTTCTGATAGCCGTTGCGCGGGTTGCAGAGCAGGGCGTGCGGCATGTCGGCGAGGGTCAACTCCTTCTTGCACTTGGTGTTGGCATAGCAGTCCGTGGCATAGGCCTTGGCCTCGAGAAAGATCTTTTTGCCAGCCACCAGGTCCTCGATGACATGGCCGCCGCCGTAGCGGAACTCGCCGGGATAGACCTTGTTGAGGGGATCATCCTCGCACGGCTCGGTGGCGCCCAGGTAGATATCAATGGCGGCAAGGCCCGCATAGGCCGGCACCTTGTTGACCCATACCCTGGCCGCCTTGATGGTCGGCGTCGTCTGACCGAAGTTGAAGAATGCGCCCGAGGAGCACATGGTGGAAAAGGTGCCGGTGGTCACCACGTCCACCTTTCTGGCAGCCTCCACAGGTCCTTCCCTGCGGACGATGTCCACCATCTCCTCGGCCGTGACAACGACGGCCTCCCCTGCCCTGATACGGGCATTGATCTCGGCATAGGTCTTGTTCACAACATGTTCGCTCATGATGTTCTTCCGAAAAAAATTATCCACCGACAGTATCAGTCATGCCGGTGGCGTCACATCCGGACAGGTCCGGTCAGGCCGCACCGGGCTGCCCCCGGTGCCCCCCGCACCGCCAATCACGAAGCCGGCAAGTAACAGTCACTGCTATCGGCAACTGCCTCGAACCAGCGGCACTTTTACGCCGCCGGAGCAGTGGTGGGATCGAGTGCAATATAATATTGGAAACCGGAACAACTGCAACCATTTTCAATTTTTTCTTTGCAACATCCTGCAGATGCTATAGGGTTG
>JALSNC010000022.1 GCA_026987195.1 Desulfobulbaceae bacterium
CGGCGCGAGCGTGGCCCACCTGGTGGCTGTGGCAGCCCGACAACGGGGAGTGAAGATGTGGAAACGCTGACCATGGTACAATGGGCCTTTGATGGTCTACTCGGGCTGACCCTGGTCTGGCTGGCCTGGCGGTCCCTGGCCAGTCCGGACCTGTTCCGGGCCATTGTCCTGTTCATCTCTTTCGGCCTGGTGATGGCGCTTGCCTGGGTACGGCTCGGTGGTATCGACATCGCCCTGGCCGAGGCGGCCATTGGTGCGGGCCTGACCGGCGCCCTGCTCCTGGCCGCCCTGGTACGACTCGAGTAACCGGAGAACGTAAAAGTTCACCAGCACGCCATCTGCATGCGCCCGCGACTGCCCGCATAGCTGATTATAGCCGGCCAGCCGCGATCACGCACAGATGACGCACTGCTGAACTCTTAGCAAAAACTCCTGTAATTCAATATAGTTATCGATAGCGGCGAACTGTTATTGGAGAAGAGCACAGGAAACAGCGCGATGAAGAGCCGTCACCGACACCAGGGACAGCACGTGTCCTCTCTGTTCCTCCTGCCGCTCCTGGCGGCCCTGGCCGGGGGGCTGGGATATGTTCTGCTGTCGCTGCCGACCACTTCTCCCGGCCTGGCCCCCATGGTGAACGTCCACCTGCAGGCCAGCGGCGTCAGCAACCCGGTAACCGCGGTCCTGCTGAATTTCCGCGGTTACGACACCCTGCTGGAGATGGGTGTGCTGCTCCTGGCCCTGACCGGTGTCTGGTCCCTGGCAGGAAAGGCGCCCCGACAGGCGCGGCCACCCGATCCTGTCCTGGAGCTGCTTGCCCGGGTACTGGTCCCCCTGATGATCCTTGTTGCCGGCTATCTTTTCTGGATCGGCGGCCAGGCACCGGGTGGCGCCTTCCAGGCCGGATCGGTGCTGGGCGCGGCGGGTGTCCTTATCCTGCTCACCGGCTGGCAGGCCGGACCGGTGGCCGACGGGCCCGGCCTGCGGACGGTCCTGGCCGCCGGCCTGATCGTGTTTATCCTCGCGGGCCTGGCAACGATGGAGTCTGGAAGGCGGTTCCTCGAATACCCGCCCAC
>JALSNC010000023.1 GCA_026987195.1 Desulfobulbaceae bacterium
ATGGCAAAGGAAAAGTTTGAGCGGACAAAACCGCATGTCAACGTAGGCACGATCGGTCACATCGACCACGGCAAGACCACCCTGACAGCGGCCATCACCCGCGTGCTCGCCACCAAGGGTCAGGCCGAGTTCACCGACTTCAGCGAGATCGACAAGGCGCCGGAGGAGAAGGAGCGCGGAATCACCATTGCCACGGCCCACGTCGAGTATGAGACCGACAAGCGGCACTATGCGCACGTGGACTGCCCGGGCCATGCCGACTATATCAAGAACATGATCACCGGCGCGGCGCAGATGGACGGCGCGATCCTGGTGGTGGGCGCCGATGACGGCCCCATGCCGCAGACCCGTGAGCACATCCTGCTGGCCCGCCAGGTCGGCGTTCCGGCCATGGTTGTCTTCCTGAACAAGTGCGACATGGTGGACGACGACGAGCTGATCGAGCTGGTGGAGATGGAGCTGCGGGAGCTGCTGGACAAGTACGATTTTCCCGGCGACGACACGCCGATCATCCACGGTTCCGCCCTGGAGGCGCTGCAGAATCCCGAGGATCCGGAGAAGACGAAGTGCATCTGGGAGCTGATGGATGCCATCGACACCTGGATTCCCGAGCCCGAGCGGGACATCGACAAGCCGTTTCTCATGCCGGTGGAGGACGTGTTCTCCATCTCCGGCCGCGGCACGGTGGCCACGGGGCGTGTGGAGCGCGGTGTGATCCACGTGGGTGACGAGGTGGAGATCGTCGGTATCCGCGAGACGCAGAAGACCACGGTCACCGGCGTGGAGATGTTCCGCAAGATCCTGGACGAGGGGCAGGCCGGTGACAACATCGGCGCGCTGCTGCGCGGCACCAAGCGTGACGAGGTGGTGCGCGGCCAGGTGCTGGCGGCACCCGGTTCGATCACGCCGCACAAGAAGTTCAAGGCCGAGGCCTACATCCTGACCAAGGAGGAGGGTGGCCGGCACACACCGTTCTTCAACGGCTACCGTCCGCAGTTCTACTTCCGGACCACGGACGTGACCGGGGTCTGTACCCTGGAAGAGGGAGTGGAGATGGTCATGCCCGGCGACAA
>JALSNC010000024.1 GCA_026987195.1 Desulfobulbaceae bacterium
TCAGATCAATGACCTCAAGGAGGGCCAGAAAGAGATCCGCGACGACATGAACCGGCGCTTTGAGCAGGTCGACAAGCGGTTTGAACAGATCGACAAGCGGTTTGAGCAGGTTGACAGGCGGTTTGACCAGATCAATAGCAAGCTGGATACCATCATCGAGCGACTGGATATCAAGATCGATGCCGGTCTGCGGGAAAATCGATCCCTGACCATCCGCCTCTTCACCTTTGCCATGGTCTTCTCGGCCATCTCCATGGCCGGGTTTCTTGCCAAGCTCTCCGGACTTTTCTAGTATTTTTCGATCGTTTTCATGTCAGGGCCGTGGTCCTGCAGTTGTTCTTCCAGCAGGTGCAGATCGGCGCCGCCTGGTTTCTGGAAGACGCGCAGTCCGAACCAGGGCAGGGCGGCGAGCAGGTGATCGAAGATATCGGCCTGGATGGCCTCGTAGTTGGCCCAGACCTGGTCGCCGCTGAAGACATAGATCTGGATCGGCAGTCCTTCCGGCCCGGGCTGCAGGTGGCGGACCAGGAAGGTCATGTCCTTGCGGATCTTCGGGTGCCGCCTGAGGTAGGCGGCGATGTAGGCGCGGAAGATGCCGACATTGGTCTGGCGGCGGCCGTTGATCATCACGGAGGTGTCCACCCCGTGTTCCTGGTTGTATTCCTCGATCTGTCGCTGTTTTTCCCGGACATACTCCCGGATCAGTTCGATTTTCGCGAATGCCTCCAGCTCCCGGTCGGAGATGAACCGGATCGAGTTCATGTCCAGGTGCAGGGAACGCTTGATGCGCCGGCCGCCGGACTCGGCCATGCCGCGCCAGTTCCTGAAGGACTTGGCGATGAGCTGGTAGGTGGGAATGGTGGTGATGGTCTTGTCCCAGTTCCGGACCCGCACCGAGTGGATGGAGATATCCATGACCTCGCCGTCGGCACCATGGGATTCCATCTCGATCCAGTCGCCCACCCGCAGCATGTCGGTGCCGGTGAGCTGGATCGAGGCGACAAACCCCAGGATCGAATCGCGGAAGACCAGCATGGTGACCGCGGTCAGGCCGCCCATCAGCGAGAGCAGGCCCCAGGGTGAGCGGTCGGTGAGGATGGCGAGGAGGAAGATGGCGCCCAGGACAAAGGTGAGGATCCTGGCCGCGTCCACGTAGCCGCTGATGGTGGTGCCCCGGCCGCGCCGCAGCAGCCGGTGGATGTCGTTGATGGAGCCGAGCAGGGCCAGGATGACCCCCATGGAGACAATGACGAAACCGGACAGGATCAGCCGGCCGAGCAGGTCGGCGGCCGGATGGCCCGGTGGCAGGAGCAGGTCCCGGGCCAGGTAGAGGATGGTCACCGGCACGAACCAGGAGAGCCGGTGGAAGAACCGGTTGGAGAGTAGCAGGTCGTCCCAGTGCAGCGCGTTTTCGCGGATGATCCGGCTGACCAGGCGGATCAGCACCCTGCGGACGATCCAGGTCGCGGTCAGGGCGATGAGCAGGACCAGACAGGTGATGATCACATAGGCAAGGGGCTGGGCCATGCCTTCGGAGAGTCCCAGGCCGTGGAGAAGGGTGATGAGGCGGAAGTCAATCATCTCTCAGCTCCCGGATCCACTGTTCCACCTGGGCCCGGGTGGGCAGCAGGCCCGAGCTCATGAGGCGGCCGTTGAGCATCAGGGCCGGCGTGTGCAGGACACCGGCCCGGCCGATCTCGTCCGGGTCATGGATCTGTTCGATGGCCGCGGCGATCTTCATCTTGTCCAGGATCTCCATGACCATGGTCTGCAGGGAGTTGCAGGACACGCAGCCGGGACCGAAGATCCGCACCTCCAGGGCAGGGTGCTCGCGTTCCTCCCGCTGCAGGTGCAGACGGTACTCGCGGCGCAGGGCCTGGCGATATTCCTCCTGCGCATGCGGCGGGATGTAATTTTTTTTGCTGATTTCCGCAAAGAGGAGGTCTGCGGCCAGTTCCTCGTCCAGTTCCAGGGCCGCAATCCGGTTCAGGGCCTGGTCCAGGCCGATCAGGCCGACATTGACCGGCCCCAGGCGAATGGTTCGTGAAGTTGCTGCATCCATGTCAGGTGTCAGGGGTCAGGGGTCAGGTGCCAGGTGCCAGGTGCCAGGTGTCAGGTGCCAGGGGTCAGGTGTCAGGTGCCAGGGGCTGGGATAGTTGTCTGTCTGCGGCAGCGGCACTGTTGTACCTGCCTGATGTTCATATTGTGGCTGTGACCTGATAACCGTTACTGATCACAGGGTATGCAAGGGCATGGTTTTTCAACCTCGTTTTTGTAAGCGGTCTCAGGTGCCGCAGGTTCGTACGGGTACTCCTGTTGGTCATGGTACACAATGGTTGGCCGGTCGTAAACCGGGAACCGGGAAGGATCTTTGTCCGGCCGGATATTTTTCGGGAAAAACCGGTTCGCCGTTGCTATAGTGAGCGTATGAAGCCCGTGACCACCATACCTGCGGCCGGGATCGCGGACCTTCTCGGTTCCGGTCTTCTGGCCCTTCTGACCAGGATATACGGCGTTCTGCCCGACGAACTCTACCTGGCCGGCGGCACGGTGCGTGACCTGCTGCTGGGACGGGAACCGGCCGACATCGATCTCACCGTCGATCACCGGGCCCGCCGCTGGGCCCGCCACCTGGCCGATCTCACCGGTGGCGCCTACGTGGTGCTCGGCCGGGAGGAGGATGCGGCCCGGGTGGTCTGGCAGGGACGGGGCATCGATTTTTCCTCCTTCCGCGAGGGCGCGGCCCATATCCGGGAGGAGCTGCGCAAGCGCGATATCACGGTCAATTCCCTGGCCGTGCGCATCGACCATCTCCTTGCCGCCGATCCGGCGCAGAGGCCGGTCCGGCTCGAGGTCATTGATCCCGCGGGCGGCATCGGAGATCTCGATGGGCACCTGGTCCGCATGACCTCGCGTCACGCCTTTACTGCCGACCCGCTGCGTCTGCTGCGGATCTTCCGCTTCGCCGCAGTGCTCGATTTTACCATCGACCCGGAGACCCTGGAGCTGGCCGGACGGCAGCGACAGATGATGCTCAAGGTGGCGCCGGAGCGGATCAGCCACGAGCTGGAGCTGATCATGGCCTCGCCGCGCGCTCATCCTGCCTTTGCCGCCATGGCCGATATCGGTCTCCTCTGGGAGATCATCCCGGAGCTCCGTGCCGGCGTGGGCATGGAACAGCCGGCCAGCCATCACCTGGACGTCTTTGCCCACTGCCTGGAGACCCTGGGCCGGATGGAGCGGATCCTGGAGGATCCGGGCAGGTATTTTCCCGGACATGCCCGGATCTTTACAGACTACCTTGCCCGGGATCGCAGCCGGATCCGTCTCAAGTGGGCGGCCCTGCTCCATGACGCGGGTAAACCGGTGACCTGGGGAATCAAGGAGGACAAGGGCGGCCGGATCACCTTCTACAATCATGATCTCCGGGGCGCCGACATCCTCAATGACCTGGCGCGCCGGCTGCGCTGGAGCCGGGACGACACCACGGTGGTCGCCGGCCTGATCGCCGCGCACATGCGTCCTTTTTTCCTGGCCAACGTGCAGCGCCGCGGTGAACTCTCCCTCAAGGCCTGCCTGCGGCTGATCAACAAGATGGGCGATGATCTGCCGGGCCTGTTTCTGCTCGCCATGGCCGATGCCCTGGCCGGCAGGGGCGAGGGGCGGCCCGAGGAGATGGAAGACGAGGTGGCGGCGCTGTTCGCCCGCCTGGACGAAGTGCGCCGGCAGAATGTGCTCCCGGTCCGGTCGGCGCCGCCGCTGCTCACCGGCCATGACCTGATCAGGGAGCTGGGGCTCGAGCCCGGCCCCATCTTCCGGGAGATCCTCGCCCGGATCGAGGAGGCGCAGATGGAAAAGCGTATTCGGGATCGCCGACAGGCCCTGGCGCTGGCTGCCTCCTGTGCCAGCCGTCTGCAGCAGGAGGGCGGCGGTAACTGATCACAGGGTATGCAAGGCTACGATTTATCAACCTCGTTTTGTAAGCGGTCTCAGGTGCCGCAGGTTCCTCAGAATAACCGCCGGGAGACGGTGTCCCGTCTCCCGTCTTTCCGTTATCCATTTTTTTGTCTCCATGCGTAAAGTCCAGGATTATTACTTCAAGAAAGCGAAAAAGGACAACTATCCGGCCCGCTCGGTCTACAAGCTCGAGGAAGCCCAGAAGAAGTATCGGTTTCTCAGGCCCGGCCAGCGTATTCTCGACCTGGGCTGCCATCCAGGGAGCTGGAGCGTCTATGCCGCCGGTATTTCCGGGGAGCGGGGTGTGGTGGTGGGTGTGGACCTGCAGGCCACAGACCTGCCTTCACAAAAAGGCCATGCCGAAATCCACTGGCTCTGTTATGATGTCTATTCCGACGACCTGGTGGTCCATCTGAAGAAACAGTGGCCCGGTTTTCATGTCCTGCTCAGTGATATGGCGCCCCGGACCACGGGCAGCCGCTATGCCGATCATCAGCACTCCCTGCGCCTTGTCCGTCGCAGCCTGGAGATTGCCCGGGCCGTGCTGCACGAGCGGGGAAGCTGGTACTGCAAGGCCTTTCAGGGAGAGGATTTTCCCGGGGTCGTGACCGAGTGCCGGGCGGTGTTCGAGACCGTCAAGGTCGTCAAGCCACAGAGTTCCCGCCGGGAGAGCCGTGAGGTGTTCATCCTTGGGCGGGGATTCGGGCGGAGGAAAAAGAAGTAGTTCACCGCTATCGGCAACCACCTGAAAAGATCGATATTTTTACAGGAAAAAAGGGTGATTGAGGTGCGGCGTGCAAAAGCCGTGGCCTGAAGAAGATACGAAGCAAGGGAGTCATCTACGTGTCAGGACATTCGAAATGGAGCACCATCAAGAGGAAGAAAGGTGCCAATGACGCCAAGCGCGGCAAGATATTCACCAAGCTGATCAAGGAGATCACCATCGCCGCCAGGATGGGCGGCGGTGATCCGGCCGGCAACCCGCGCCTGCGCAGCGCCATCACCGCTGCCAAGGCCGAGAACATGCCCAAGGACAACATTGCCCGCGCCATCAAGAAGGGGACCGGCGATCTGGAAGGCGCGGTCTACGAGGAGATCCTGTACGAGGGCTACGGGCCCGGCGGCGTGGCGGTGCTGGTGGAGACCATGACCGACAACAAGAACCGGACCGTGGCCGATGTCCGCCATTTTTTCGCCAAAAGCGGCGGCAACCTGGGGGAATCGGGCTGCGTGGCCTGGATGTTCGACAAGAAGGGCACCATCCTCATCGACAAGAAAGGGGTCGACGAGGAGGAACTGATGGATATCGCCATCGAGGCCGGGGCCGAGGATGTGGTGGAGGAGGAAACCACGTTTCAGATCCTGACCGCACCCGAGGATTTCAGCGAGGTGGTGGAGATCCTGGAGAAGAACTCCATCAGCTTCCTCGAGGCCAACATCGCCATGGTGCCCAAGAACACGGTGGACGTCACCGAGGAGAAGACGGCCCGTTCGCT
>JALSNC010000025.1 GCA_026987195.1 Desulfobulbaceae bacterium
AAGGAGCCGAACCGATGTTGCCGCCCTGTCTCGGGATCTTGAGCTGGCACCTGTGTCGGCCAAACCTCTGCATGCCCTGTCCAAGGGGTACCGGCGGCGGGTTCTCCTGGCCCTGGCCCTGCTCAGCAGGCAGCCGCTGCTTCTGCTTGACGAACCCTTTGACGGCTTTGACCTGAGACAGACCCTGACGGTCATGGATCTGTTGCGCAGATGGCGGCAGGGCCGTACCCTGCTGCTGTCCATCCATCAGCTTTCCGAGGCGGAAAAGATCTGCGACCGATTTCTCCTGCTTGCTCAGGGACGCAACCTGGGTACAGGCACCATTAGGGAACTGGCCCTTCAGGCAGGGCTTAGCGACGGGGCAACCCTGGAGGAGGTGTTTCTTGCCCTCACCTGAAACCTCAGCTGCAGGACCGGGCTTTTTTTGCACTGCCCGCTTGGAGCTGGGCCAGGAAATTCGCGGCCTGCTGCTGTCGCCCGCCCTGTGGACCATGTTGATCATACTGTCGCTGCTGGTCGGTTACTCATTTATCCAGGCAGTTGACCTGTTTGCCCAGGCCAGTCGTACGGCGGTGTCCTTTCCCGAACTGGCAAGGGGTATGAATCCCCTGGACGGTATTTTTGTACCCACCTTCGGCGCCTATTATCTGGCGGAAACCCTGCTGCTTCCCTTTGTCGCCATCCGGTTGATCGGCCTGGATAAACAGAGCGGCGCCCTGAAATTACTCCTGCAACTGCCATTTTCTCCCCTTGCCCTCTGCACGCTGAAAATGGCGGCCATGACACTGCTCTGGCTGGTCAGCCTGCTGCCCGCCGCCCTGGTTTTACTGCAGTGGCATGGGCTTGGCGGCCATATCTTTGCGCCCGGGATTATCTTGCTGTTTGTCGGCCATGGACTGTATGCAATAACCATTATCGCCATTGCCATGTTTGCGGCCACCATCAGCGATTCGCTGCCCACTGCCGCCATGCTCTGCCTGTCAATCACCCTTGGCTCCTGGGTACTGGATTTTGCCGCAGCCGGGCAGGGCGGGGTGCTTGCGGAAATCTCCCGCTTTTCTCCGGCCG
>JALSNC010000026.1 GCA_026987195.1 Desulfobulbaceae bacterium
TGTTCATTAGCAAAAAGGGAAAACCCATGGTCTACGGTATTACCATTTGTAAAAACGCGCCCAACCGGGAAGCGGCCGCGGCCTTTGTCCGGTTCCTGCTCAGTCCGGCAGGTCGCGCCATCATGAAGAAAAACGGTCAGCCACCCCTGTGGCCGGTAAGGATCACCGGAAAAAGAGAACTGCTGCCTGAAGAGCTGCAACAGGCAATCAGGTAATATCCGGCAAATTCCTCCAACGCCACGGCAACCATGAAGAGATTTCAACTCATCTTTTCCAGCATCGGCATCCTCCTGCTTCTGCTGCTGACCCTGCCGCTGGTCAACATGATCTTCAGCTCCGAGCCCACCATTCTCAAGGAGACGCTGGCCGAGCGTGAAGTCTACACATCCATCATCCTTACCCTGCGCTGCGCCCTGTATGCCACAGCCGGCGGGCTGCTTCTCGGCATTCCTCTGGCCTATTGCCTGGCCCGCTGGAACTTTCCCGGCAAGCATATCGTCCAGGGCCTGGTCGACCTGCCGGTCATGATACCGCACACGGCCATGGGTGTGGCCCTGCTGATGATCTACGGCAGGAAATTCCTGTTAGGTTCCATGTTTGAGAAGATGGGGATTTCCTTTATCGGCACCGAGGCAGGCATCAGCCTGGCCATGGCCTATGTCTCCATGCCGTATCTCATCAATGCGGCCCGGGATGGATTTCTGGGAGTGGACCCCAAGCTGGAAAAGGTTGCCCGCACCCTGGGTGCCTCACCCCGGCAGGCATTTTTCCGCATTACCCTGCCCCTTGCCCGGCAGACCATTGTTTCCGGGGCCATCATGATGTGGGCCCGGGGTATTTCCGAATTCGGGGCCGTGGTCATTCTCGCCTATCACCCCATGGTGGCGCCGGTCCTGATCTGGGAGCGATTTGAGTCCTACGGTCTCAAATATGCCCGGCCGGTGGCCGTGCTTTTGATCCTCATCTGCCTGTGCATCTTTGCCGGATTGCGTCTGCTGGCCGCCCGCAAACAGGAAGGGTGAGCATGTTGCGTCTTGATGACATTGGC
>JALSNC010000027.1 GCA_026987195.1 Desulfobulbaceae bacterium
GCAACGAACCGGCCGTTTTCAAGGTGGGACAGGTCATCGCCGGCTGGCAGGAGGCCCTGCAGCTCATGAATGCCGGTTCCACTTATGAGTTGTACATTCCCGCCAAGCTGGCCTATGGCGACCGCGGTGCGCCGCCGGTCATCGAGCCCGGCTCCATGCTGATCTTCAAGGTCGAGCTCCTCGATGTCGTCAAGGATGATGCCGGCAAGGGCAAGAAATAGGCACTGACCGCCGGAATCTCCCTCGCGCCACCGCTTCTGCGGTGGCGCGCATCTCTGTCGGCGAGTGCCCGTGCCCGCTACAACGCAGTAGATCGGACTTTTTGCGATGCCATTATTTCCGATAACCTGAAACGTGCCCCATGGGAAAAAAGAAGAAAAAAATCAAGAAGAGCTGCTGCGGCAAGTATCTGAAAAAAGGCAGGCACTGCAGCCGCTGCCCGGTCCTGATCAAGAAAAAGTGCAGGCAGTTGAGCAAAGAGCAGGAAAAGTGCGGGACTGGCAGGAAAAAAAAGAAGAAAAAGAAGAAAAAATAGGCAGGCAGAGACCCTGGCTGTTGACGGAATTTCGGCCGGGAACCGGTCCAGGGGGTGGTACAGAGAGATAACGGCCGACAACAGGGCCGTGCAGGATCAGGAAGCCGGCCGGCGCATCGAGCGTCGGCCGGCTTTTTTTTGCTGTCAGGGGTGGACGCGGAGACCGGTTCGCCGCCATGGGCAATGACCTGAACATGCCGATATTTTTACTGAAAGACTCTATGGTTACGGCCTGTTGCCGAGCAGGAGCAGGGTGAAGGGCAGGGCCCTGCCCGTGGTCGGTGGCGGGAGGGGTGGCGGGGGTGATGCGGTGTATTCGTCGGCGCCGATGTCCACGCCGGCTCCCCGGGGACGGCCGGTGCGGTCGAAGTCGTCGGCCAGGCCGCTGATCGTCATCCCGGCGTCGACCACCCCGGGAACCGGCCAGGCCAGGTGCAGATTGCCGGCAGCGGGATCGACGAACCAGGAAGGCTGCGCATCGGTGCGGTTGGCCCGCAGATCGGCCGTGGCG
>JALSNC010000028.1 GCA_026987195.1 Desulfobulbaceae bacterium
AACAACGCTGTGTTCTGCAAGAGCTGCGGCAGGGAACTGCCGCCAGGTGGATAGATCAGGAAGTGATAATGCGGTATTGCGGCCGCTGCAGGTGCGTCCCCCGACACCGGGGACAGCGGCCGGGCGGACGGAGTTTCCTGCGGTCGGCAAACACGAAGCCGCAGTCCAGACAGCGGGCGGCAACAACGTCAAACCGGCGTCCCCTGGCGGCAAGTGACCTGGCGATATGATCCAGGTGGGCGTAGACCTCCCGTTCCGGGATATGGAGCTCCTGCGACAGCTCCCTGACACCGGTGCCCTGCCCCCGGAGCAGGATCTCCATCATCCGCTGCCTGAGGGTCTGCCCGGTCTCCCCCGACGCGTTCCGGGAATTCACCGCGTTTCCTGCCGTTGTTCCATCTGCCGCAATGCCTGCTGCCAGACTGCCAGCATATGCTCGCTGAAGAGGTAGAAAGAGATGGCCAGCCCCTGCCACTGCTGTTCACTGCACACATCCAGGGCGATGGCGGCAGCCTCCTCCACGGGATACCCGTACGCCCCGCAGGAGATCGCCGGAAAGGCAATGGTCCGGCAATCGTTGTCAAGGGCCAGGCGCAGGGAAGCCGCATATGCCGAGCGGAGCAGCCGTTCCGGCTCCGGGTCAAGTCTGTAACGGGGACCCACCGCATGGATCACCCACTTGGCCCGCAGGTTGAAACCCGGGGTTATGCGGGCCTCCCCGGGCGGACAGCGGACACCGTTCACCGCCGCAATCCTGCGGCACGCCTCCCGCAGCCGCGGCCCGGCGGCATAATGGATGGCCCCGTCCACTCCGCCTCCACCCAGCATCACGGGGTTGGCGGCGTTGACCACCGCATCCACCTCGGCCCTGGTGATATCCCCATGAACCAGCCGTATCTTTTTCGGGGACAGCATACTCAACTTCCCTTTTTGGGACCCGGTTTCTTCCTGCGCAATACCCGACCGGTCTGTTGTTCGAGCCTGGCGATGAAGGTCTCATTTCCCAGCGGGCGGCCGGTTCGCTCATGGCGGCGCAGGAGCGATAT
>JALSNC010000029.1 GCA_026987195.1 Desulfobulbaceae bacterium
TCGACGGCCTGGTCCGTTCCGGCCGGGTGCAGGAACGGAAAAACCGCTTCCAGGTCAGCCGTGACAGGGACGAGATCGAGGCCACCCTGGACCTGACCGCCAGGGGCTTCGGCTTCGCCATTCCCGCTGACCCCGATGCCACGGGCAAGGACATCTTCATCGCCGCCCACAACCTTGGCACGGCCAGCCAGGGCGACGCGGTCCTGGTTGAGGTCACGGGCCGGTCCCGGGGCCGTCGCGAAGGCAGGGTCGTCAAGGTGCTCAACCGCGCCATCTCCCGCCTCTGCGGTATCTACAGCAAAAGCGGCAGGAACGGCTTTGTCACCCCGGACAATGACCGGCTGCCCTATACCGTCCTCGTCCGGCGAAAAGACGCCATGAACGCGCAGGACGGGGTCGCGGTCCTGGTGGAGATCACCGACTACGGCAGTGAACGGCGGGGCCCGGAAGGGCGGATCATCGAGATCCTGGGCGATCCCTTCAGCGTCAACGTCCAGATCCGGATGGCCATCGAGCAGTTCTCGCTTCGGCGGGATTTTCCCGCCCCGGTGGAGGCGGAGACCGCCCGCCTGGAACCGCTCACCGGGTGTCGGGGCGACCGGACCGACCTGCGGCAGGTGCAGCACGTCACCATCGACGGCGAGACCGCCCGCGATTTTGACGATGCCATCTGCGTGGAACCCACGGCCAGGGGCGGTTTCCGCCTCTATGTCTCCATCGCCGACGTCAGCCACTACGTCCGGCCGGACTCGGCCATCGACCGGGAAGCCTACAGCCGCGGCACCAGTGTCTACCTCCCCGACCTGGTTCTGCCCATGCTGCCGGAACGGCTCTCCAACGATCTCTGCAGCCTGGTCCCGGACCAGGACCGGCCCGCCTTCAGCGCCATCCTCGAGTTCGATTCCCGGGGCCGCCGTATCGGCCAGCGCTACACCAGGAGCATGATCAGGAGCCACCGCCGCTTCACCTACGATATGGTGCACAGGGCCGTCTACCTGGAAGACAGGAACGAACAGCGCCGCCATGCCGGCCTGCTGCCC
>JALSNC010000030.1 GCA_026987195.1 Desulfobulbaceae bacterium
TCCATCAGCTCCAGCTCATGCAGGAGCGGCTGGTGCTCGATACCGAGAGCTACGGTGACCACCACCTGGTCTCCCGCCTCCGCAGCAGGCCGCCTGTCTAGACGTAAGCGGTCCAGGCACCGCACGGAGTCTCTGTTTACCTCTTCGCACGGCCGATCCTGCCTGCAGAGCAGGCTATAGCGCGTAATAGTTCACCGGTGTCGGCAACTGGTTGAAAATAGTGATATTTTTACATTGCGGCCAGGAGCGCCTGCACGAATCTTCGGCACCTGTGACCGCTTACAGAAACGAAGTTGAAAAATCGTGATGGCGTCGCACAAAGTCCGATCTACTGCGTTGTAGCGGGTACGGCCAATGCTCGACGTACTCCATGTACGCCTCCGCCTGGCCGACACTGCTACGCCTTGTATATCGAACGTTTATGCTGAGCCATCTTTAGAGTGTGATGGACTTTTTACGAGTCCATCAATCAAAACGTTGCATATCCTGAGATCAGTTACCTCTAGACCACCATGGCCCGTCGCCCGCTCTCACCGTTCAATCTCGCTTTCCTGGACATCATGTTCTGCGGTTTCGGGGCCGTGGTCCTGCTGGTGCTGGTGGTCAACGCCCGCATGCTCTCCGCGCGCCGGGCCCTGCACCAGGACCTGCGCGGCGAGGTGGAGCGGCTGGAGCAGGAGGTGGGCGCGGCACGGGGCGTCCTGGTCCGGCTGCACGACAGCAGCGACAGTATCGACCGGCAGATAGCCGCAGCCCGCGACCAGTCGACCGCGCTGCGGGCCGCGATCAGGGCGCAGGAGAGGGAAAACGCAGCCCTTGTCCGCCGGATCCGTGCCGGCCGGGATGAGGTCCGGCGCCAGGAAGAGGTGCTCCGTGCCCTGGAGGCCGACCGTGACCGGACCAGGGCCGGGGTCGGGGCGGCGCGGGAATCGGGCCGGCATCTGCGCCGCTTCGAGGGTCAGGGTCACCGCCAGTACCTGACCGGTCTGAAACTCGGCGGCCGCCGGGTCCTGATCCTGGTGGACACCTCGGCCTCCATGCTGGACCGGACCGTGGTCAACGTGATCCGGCGTCGCAACATGGATGCGCAGGCACGCAGGAACGCCCCCAAGTGGCTGCGGCTGAAAAAGACCGTGGCCTGGATCGTCGCCAACCTGCCGCAGGATGCCAGACTTGGCATCTACCGGTTCGGCGAACATGCGGAATCCCTGGCCGGTGAATCGTCCAATACCTGGGTCAGGGTCACGGACCAGGAGCGGGTGAACGCGATCATGGCCCGCCTTGACGCCATCCTGCCCGGCGGCGGCACCAGCCTGGAAAACGGCATCCGGGCAGTGGCCGCCCTCGAACCCGGGCCCGACAATATCATCCTCCTCACCGACGGCCTGCCCACCATGGGCAGGGAGCGGCCCCGGGCGCGCCTGGTGTCAGGGGACAGGCGGCAGCGCCTGTTCAGGAGGGCCGTGCAGCAGTTGCCGCCCGGGGTGCCGGTCAATATCATTCTCTTTCCCATGGAAGGCGACCCGGTGGCCGCGGCCCTCTACTGGAAGCTGGCCGTGCAGACCGGCGGCTCCTTCTTCACCCCCACTGCAGACTGGCCATGAAGCGGCGACGTACCATCGAGGTCTTCAGTCTCTCGTTTCTCGACGTGGTCTCCTGCGGCTTTGGCGCCATCATCCTGCTGCTGGTGATCTCCAAGTTTGCCGAGCCCCTGGTGGTGGAGGGGATCAGCCGCGACCTGCGCGCCGGCATGACCCGGCTGGAACGGGAACTGGACGAGGTCCGTGGCCGGTCCAGGGAACTGAACCGTCAGCTTGCCGAAAAACGGAATATCCTGGCCAGGGAGGAGGGGAGGATGGCGCGCCTGCAGGGAGAACTGGCCGCGGTTCGCAGCCGCCACCGGAGCGCGGCCATCGCCCTGGCCGCCCAGGAGCGGATCAGGCGGCAGCTCCTGGCGGCCCGTCAGGAGCTGACCGAGGAGATGCGCCGGCTGCAGGCGCGGACGCCGGCCATCAGGCCGCCTGACAGCGCGATCGGCGGCGTGCCGGTGGACAGTGAGTACATCATCTTCGTCATCGACACCTCCGGCTCCATGCAGCGGTTCGCCTGGCCCATGGTCAGGAAGATGATGGCGCAGATCCTGGCCATCTATCCCCGCCTCAAGGGCATCCAGGTGATGAATGACATGGGCGACTACATGTTCTCCCAGTACGCGGGCCGCTGGATCACCGACAGCCCGGCCCGGCGGCGGGCCATCCTCAGGCGGCTTGCCTCCTGGTCGCCCTTTTCCAATTCCAGTCCGGTGGAGGGGATTACCGCCGCCATCCGCCGCTTCCACACCCCGGGCCGCAGGATCTCCGTCTATGTCCTTGGCGATGACTTCTCCAGCGGCTCCATCCAGGCGGTGGTGGATACGGTGGACCGTATCAACCGGGCCGGCCGTGACGGCCGGCGGCTGGTCCGCATCCACGCGGTGGGCTTTCCGGTCCTCTTCGGCCGGCCCGATGCCGGCGCCAACGTGGTCCGCTTTGCCGCCCTCATGCGGCGGCTGGCCGAGGACAACAGTGGCAGCTTTGTCGGCCTGCACACGCTGGATCCAGCCGGCAACCGGTAATGAATATTCAATGAGTTCCTGCGGTTCCGTTGACATCCCCCCTGAGACATGATAGTAATGCTTTGTTGCTGATGAAAACTCCAGGTGACACCCCGTGGTATCGCGCAGGCGTCGGGGAGAGGCCTGTCATCGGTCAGCCGCCCTCACGCACATCTGACGTGCTGACGATCTTTCAGGTGATATCCCGGAATGTCAAGGCGGTTGCCGATGGCGGTGAACTGTACCCCTTCACGGGATGGCTAACCATCGGGTTGTCCGGCCACAATGGGGCAAGCGCTCTCAGGGGCCGCAGATTCGGAGTCTACGCTTGCCTGTGCAGGCGTGCCTGGCCGCAGGGAAGGGACCGCAGGGAGACTCCGATAGCCTGCCTGTGCGGGTAGGCAGGACCGTGCAAAGAGGTAAGCGAAGACTCCGTGCGGCTCCTGTGAACGCTTACGGTGAACTGATTCGTTTCCCATCCCTGAGGAGAGGCTACAGAACAGATGACATCCAGATCTGCAGGCGGCCGCCGGTCGGCCGGTGAAGGTGCCCGGAATCGCGACCCCCTGCACCCGCTTCAGCTCCTTCGGGGTGCAGTCTCTCCGCCACCGGCCGGCCCTGCCCGGATCCTGGTGGTGGATGATGACGCCCGGTTCCGGCAGAGCCTGACCGCCATGCTGGAGATGGTCGGCTACCATTGCCTTGCCGCCGGCAGTGGCGCCGAGGCCCTGCGCCTGCTGGAGGAGGAGACCCCGGACCTGGTACTGCTGGACCTGCTGATGCCCGGCATGGACGGGCACCAGGTGCTGGAACGTGTCCGTCGCCTGGGCCGGGATGTGGGGATAATCATCATCAGTGTCGACACCTCATGGGATTCGGTGAAGAGGACCCTGCGCCGGGGCGCTGAGAATTTCATCCGCAAACCCTATGCCCCGGACGAGGTCCTTGCCGCCATCGAGACCTGCCTGCAGAAGCGGGAGCGGCGGCGGCAGAACCGGAGGATGCTGCAGCAGCGCCAGATCTCGGAGCAGCTGCACCGGTTCCTGGTCAACCACTCGCCCGACTGCATCTTCATCCTGGATACCGCCCGGCGGTTCCGGTTTGTCAACGACAAGATGCTCTCCCTGCTGGGCTACCGGGAAGGGGAACTGGTGGGCCGTGCCTTTGCCGAACTGGTGGCGGATCCGGCCTCCGTCAGTTGCGCCCTGGCCGATGGCGCATCCGGTACCAGGAAACGGGTCACCCTGGAGGTGGAACTGAAGCGACGCTCCACTGCCGGCTGCGACTGCCCGGATCCCGTGCCGGTGGAACTGACCCTGATGGCGGTCACCTGCAGGGGGGCTGGCGGCGGCGAACGGGTCTCCTGCGGTGTCTATGGCGTGGCGCGGGACATCACCGAACGGAAGAAGGCCGAGGCGCTGATCACTTTCCAGGCCCATCACGACCAGTTGACCGGCCTGCCCAACCGGGTGCTGCTCAACGACCGGCTCGACCTGGCCATCCGGCAGGCCCAGCGGGACGGCGGGCGGCTGGCGGTCCTGTTCGTGGACCTGGACCGGTTCAAGATGGTCAACGACACCCTGGGCCATGCCCAGGGCGATCTGCTCCTGCAGGCCGTGGCCAGGCGTATCGCCAACTGCATCCGTCGGGGCGACACCCTGTCCCGGATCGGTGGCGACGAGTTTGTTCTCCTGGTGCCGCGCCTGAAACTGCAGCGGGATGCGGCCCGTTGTGCGGCGAGTATCCTCGAGATCCTGCGCGCCCCCTTCATGCTGGGTGTGCACGAGGTCTTTGTCCGCGCCTCCATCGGTATCAGTGTCTATCCCGATCACGGCCGGACACCGGAGGAGCTGCTCAGGCACGCCGACATGGCCATGTATGCGGTCAAGGAAAAGGGCCGGGACAATGTCGCCGTCTACAGGCCGCAGATGGACCGGAAATATATCCGGCGCCTGGCCATGGAGAGCGAGATCCGCAACGGCCTGGCCAACAACGAGTTTGTCCTCGAGTACCAGCCCCAGGTCAACATGGCCGACGGCTCGCTCCGCGGCCTGGAGGCGCTGATCCGCTGGGACCATCCGGGCCGGGGTCGCCTGCTGCCCTCCGACTTCATTCCCTGGGCCGAGGAGAACGGGTTGATTGTTCCCCTGGGCAACTGGGTCCTGGAACAGGTCTTTGTCGATATCCGGCGCTGGAAACGCCACGGTATCCATCCGCCGCTGGTGGCGGTCAATATCTCTTCCCTGCAGCTGCGCCAGCCCGGTTTCCTCGGTTTCCTTGTCGATCTGCTGGAGGAGCACGACCCGGACACCACCCGCATGGAGCTGGAGATCACGGAAAATATCATCATGCACGATGCCTCCGGCACCATCCGCCGCCTCAACCAGCTCGCCGACATGGGGGTGCGGGTGGCCATCGATGATTTCGGCACCGGTTATTCCTCGCTCAGTTCCCTGCAGCGGCTGCCGGTCACCACCCTCAAGATCGACCAGTCCTTCATCGGCCGGATCGGTCCCGCATCCAGCGAGGATTCCATTGTCAGCGCCATTGTTGCCATGGCCGGGAGCCTGGGACTCGGCCTGATCGCCGAGGGCGTGGAACGGGAACTCCAGGCCCGTTATCTCGGCAGGATCGGCTGCCATCTCGCCCAGGGCTATCTCTTTGCCGGCCCTCTCAGCCACGAGGCGGCCGGCCGATATCTGGGCGGCTGTCACTAGTCCCCATATTTTCACAGGTCCAGTTCATCGGGAACAGGTAACAGTTCACCGCCATCGCCAACTACTTTGAAATACCGGGACATCGCCATCGGCAACTGTTGTGAATCAGCGGTGTCTGCCCACCGTCCCGGGGGAGAAATATCATGAGCAGTGAATCCACCAGGATCATCTATTCGATGATCAAGGTCAGCAAGAACTACGGCAACAGGGTGATCCTGAAGGATATCTCGCTTTCCTACTACTATGGTGCCAAGATCGGGGTGCTCGGTCTCAACGGCTCGGGCAAGAGTACGCTCCTGCGGATCCTGGCCGGGATCGATACCGGGTTCGACGGCAGGACCGTTCTCTCCGAGGGGCTGACCATCGACTACCTGCCCCAGGAGCCGGAACTTGATCCGGAACTGACCGTGCGCCAGGTGGTGGAGGAGGGGGCAGCAGAGACCGTGGAACTGCTGGCCGAATACAACCGGATCAACGAGCGGTTCGCCGATCCCATGAGCGACGGGGAGATGGAGGCGTTGATCCAGCGTCAGGCCGAGGTGCAGGAACAGCTGGATGCGGTGGATGCCTGGAACCTGGACTCGCGCCTGGACATGGCCATGGAGGCCCTGCGCTGTCCGCCGCCGGACATGAAGACCGGCCTGCTGTCCGGGGGGGAGAAACGGCGGGTGGCCCTGTGCCGCATCCTGCTCCGGCAGCCGGATATCCTGCTCCTGGACGAGCCCACCAACCACCTGGACGCCGAGACCGTGGCCTGGCTGGAACGGCATCTGCAGCAGTATCCGGGCACGGTCATCGCCGTGACCCATGACCGCTATTTCCTGGACAACGTGGCCGGCTGGATCCTGGAACTCGACCGCGGCCGCGGTATCCCGTGGCAGGGGAATTATTCCTCGTGGCTTGCCCAGAAACAGCAGCGCCTGGCCCGGGAGGAGAAGCGGGAGTCGCAACGGCAGCGGACCCTGCAGCGGGAGCTGGAATGGATCCGCATGACCCCCAAGGGCAGGCGGTCCCGCTCCAGGGCCAGGATCTCGGCCTACGAGAAGCTGCTGCACCAGGAGAGCGAGACCATGGCCCGCGACATGGAGATCTACATCCCGCCCGGGCCCCGCCTGGGCCGGCTGGTGATCGAGGCGAAGGGCGTGCGCAAGGTGTTGGGCGACCGGCTGCTCTTTGATGACCTCTCCTTTTCCCTGCCGCCGGGCGGGATCGTCGGTGTGATAGGGCCCAACGGTGCCGGCAAGACCACCCTCTTCAAGATGATCACCGGCCGGGAGCGGCCGGACGCGGGCGAGGTCCGCATCGGCGAGACCGTGCAGCTCGCCTACGTCGACCAGGAGCGGGACGGGCTGGACCCCGGGCAGACCATCTGGGAGGCCATCAGCGGCGGCCGGGAGACCATTCGCCTGGGAGAGCGGGAGGTCAACTCGCGGGCCTATGTGGCCCGGTTCAATTTCAGCGGCAGCGAACAGCAGCAGCGGGTGGGCAGTATCTCGGGCGGCCAGCGCAACCGGGTCCACCTGGCCCGGATGCTCAGGGAGGGCGGCAATGTCCTGCTCCTGGACGAGCCCACCAATGATCTGGATGTCAATACCATGCGGGCCCTGGAAGAGGCCCTGGAGAGCTTTGGTGGCTGTGCCGTGGTCATCAGCCACGACCGCTGGTTCCTGGATCGCATCGCTACCCATATTCTCGCCTTTGAGGGGGATTCCGAGGTGGTCTGGTTCGAGGGCAACTATTCGGACTATGCAAAGGACTACCGGGCGCGCCGGGGCACTGCCGCGGATCAGCCGCACCGGATCCGGTACCGGCAGCTGACGCGGGTCTGAGTCAGGGGCCAGGTGCCAGGTGTCAGGTGCCAGGTGCCAGGGGTCAGGGGTCAGGGGTCGGGGGCCAGGCGGCCTGCGTCGAGGTGGCGCGGTCTGGGGCTCCTCGGCCGTGTTCATGGATGGGGCCCGGCCGTGTCGGTTACACCGTGTAGCGGTTGCGGTGGATCTTTTCCAGCAGGAGCTCCGGCGCCTGTCTGAATTCCTCCAGGCCGTTGTCGGGGCGGTAGAACTCCTCGTTGAAGGTGGAGAGCAGGCGGAAATGCTGCCAGCGGGTGATGTAGTACTCGATCAGCTCGGGAAGGGCCGAGATCACCGTCACCTCGGCGTGGGGGTCCCGGTAGCTCGAGTTCAGCAGCCTGGCCGGTGACAGGGTCTGGCTCTGGTAGAAATTCTCCATGAACATCAGCTCTGCCGGCAGGCGGGCGTCGATGCCGATGCGGCTCATCTTGCGCAGGATCCAGAAGATCACGGTCCTGCCGGTTTTTGCCACGGGATAGGGAACGAATATCCGGCGCGGTGTCGGCAGGTCCAGGTAGGAGCGGATGGTGAGGATCAGTTCAGCCAGCTCCACCGGTTTCTGGTCGACAAAGTTATAGGTCTGGCAGGAAAATTCCTCGCGGTTGTTGAGCAGATAGTGGATCAGGGGCGGCAGTTTCTTGGAATGGGAGTAGGAATGACAGATGCCGCGGCTGGTCAGCAGGACCGGCATGGAGCGGTCGGCGATGGTGAAGAGCAGCCGGTGGAACCCCTGGATCTTGTGGTCGTGCTTGCCATAGACCACGGCAAGGCGCAGGATGGTGTAGTCCAGGCCGCCGTGGCGGCCCATGTGCTCCAGGGTCAGCTCGGCCATGAGCTTGGACTTGGCATAGTTGGACATACGGGCGGTGAGCGGCAGCCGCCTGGACTCGTCCAGATCGTGGCCCGGCGGCATGACCGCGGCTGAACTGACGTGGATGAACGGGATGTTCCGTTTTCTCGCGATCTCGGCCAGCTGGATGGCACCGAGATAGTTCACCTCGTAGGCGAGCTGGGCATCGGAATTGATGGCGGCGATGGCGGTGTTGATGATAAAGTCGGGCTGGTACTTGTCGCAGTAGCGGCGGATGTCCTCGGGCTCGCGCAGGGAGAGTTTCTTGCTGTTGGGCGCCATCAGCTCCACGCCGGGCACGTTCTTTTTGAAGTAGTGGACAATGGTGCCGCCGATGAGGCCCGAACCGCCGACCAGCAGGCCGAGCCGCCTGGGCCGGACCTCGATCCTGGTGGTTTCCCTGTCCTGCTGCTGCCGTGCCGTCTGCCGGGGTGCCATCGGTCCCTTACCGTTGCCGCGGGGGTGGATTCTTCTGCGCCTGGATGGCGGTGATGGCGACGGTGTTGATGATGTCGGTCACCTGGCAGCCGCGGCTGAGATCGTTGACCGGTTTCTTCAGCCCCTGCAGGACCGGGCCGATGGCCACGGCGCCGGCGGCGCGCTGGACAGCCTTGTAGGTGTTGTTGCCGGTGTTGAGATCGGGAAAGATGAACACCGTGGCCCGTCCGGCGACCTCGGAACCGGGCATCTTGGTATCGGCCACCGAGGCGTCGATGGCGGCATCGTACTGGATGGGTCCCTCCACCTTCAGGTCCGGCCGCCGGCGGCGGACAATCTCGGTGGCCCGGCGCACGGTCTCCACGTCCTCGCCCTTGCCCGATTCCCCGGACGAGTAGGAGAGCATGGCCACCAGCGGCTCGATACCGAACCGCTCGGCCGTATCGGCGGAGGAGATGGCGATGGTGGCCAGTTGTTCCGCGTCCGGGTTGGGGTTGATGGCGCAGTCGCCGAAGACCAGGACCCGGGTCTCCAGGCACATGAAGAAGACGCTGGAGATCAGCGATACCCCGGGCGCGGTCTTGATCACCTCGAAGGCGGGCCGGATGGTGTGCTGGGTGGTGTGGACCGCGCCCGAGACCATGCCGTCCACCATGTCGTGGTAGACCATCATGGTGCCGAAGTAGCTGACATCGGTCATGGCGTCGCGGGCGAAGTCACGGGAGATGCCCTTGTGTCTGCGGAGCTGGTAGTAGGTCTCGGCGAACTGTTCCCGCAGGGACGAGGTCTGGGGATCAATGATCGGGATGTCGGGCAGGCGGATGCCGAGGGTCGAGCAGCGGCTGCGGATACGCTCCCTGCTGCCGAGCAGGGTCAGGTCCACCACCTCGCGCAGGAGCAGAATCTCGGCGGCGCGCAGGATACGTTCCTCCTCGCCCTCGGGAAGGACGATGTGGCGGCGTTCCCTCTTGGCCCACTGGAACAGGGTGTATTCGAACATCACCGGCGAGACCGTGGTGGAGCGGGCGGCGCTGATTTTGGCCTCCAGGGCGTCGCTGTCGATACCGGATTCGAACATGCCCAGGGCCAGGTTGATCTTCCGGTTGTTTTTCGGCGTGATCCGGCCCTGGACTCTGCTGGCGGCCAGGGCGCTGCGATAGGTGTCGTCACCGCCGGCGAGGATGGGGAAGGGCAGCTCGCCCAGGCCGTCGATGAGGCGGGTGATGTTGCTGCCCGGCAGCAGGTCACCGGTGAGGAGCAGGCCGGCCAGGTTGGGCCAGGTATTGGCGTACCGGGTCGTGAGCGTGGTGAGAATGATGTCCGGCCGGTCGCCCGGGGTGAGGATCAGGTCGTCCTCCTCCAGGTGGGAGAGGTAGTTCTCCGGCCCCATGGCCGCCACCTTGAAGTTGGCCACGCTGCGGTGCAGCCCCTCCCGGGAGCCGAACAGAAAACGGGCCTGCAGGGCCTCCATGATCTCGCCCACCGTGGGTTGGTTGAGCTCGCTGATCTCGGGCAGGACGCCGAGCAGCAGGTCCTTGCTGCAGTGCTCCTGCAGGTGCCGGTACATCTCGTCAGGCGGCGCGGTGGAGACCCGGTTGACGATGATGCCCAGCAGGTGGCAGTGCTGGGCATGAAAGGATTTTTCCGCCACCCGGATGGTCCGCAGGATCTCGTCGGCGTTCTTGTCGTGGCCATTGGAGACGTAGAGGGCCGGCACCCCCAGGTTGCGGGCGATATCGACGTTGATGTCGAACTCGAAGGCCTCGGAGATCGAGGAGATGTCCAGTCCCTCGCAGAGCACGAAATCGCAGCGTCGCTCCAGCTCCTTGAAGCTCGCGACAATGCCCTCGTGCAGGGCCTTTATCCGGCCGCGGGAGACCAGCTCCCGGGCCTGGTCATGGGTGTAGCCGTGCATCTCCTCGGGGGTGGCCGCAAGCGGATAGCGGCTCATGATCACGGCCATGTCGTTGTCCTGCGCTGCCGGCCCCGGGGTGACCGGCCGGAAGAACCCCATCCTCCGGATCCGGCGGGACAGGAGTTCCATCAGGCCGATGGTGACGGCGAGCTTGCCGCTGTCTGGCTCCAGGGTGGCGACGTAGAGACTGGTGGTCATGATCTTTTCCCCGGTTCCGGATCCCGGCCGGCTTGCGCAGGCAGGGCAGAGGTTGTAGGGTGCACGGTGTGGTCCATGTCGTGGCCGGCCTGCATGCCCTGTGATCGCTTGCGATGGATCAATGTGTTGAAAAATTCCTAAAATTAAATAATTCTATCATATTGGCGGGTATGCGTCAAGCTGTGCCGAGAAATTTCTTGACAGATTTCCTGCCACATGGTGGTATGATTTTCAGGCGGCGCTCCCCTGTTCTGTTCCGGCGGGAATGGGTCCGGGAGCCGGGGCAGGGCCAGGCGAGTTGAATGGTAACCCCTTACAGGATGACCAACCATCGGTTTGTTCGACCACAATGGTGTAAGCGCTCTCAGGGGCCGCAGATTCGGAGTCTACGCTTGCCTGTGCAGGAGGCGTGCCTGGCCGCAGGCAAGCGACCGCAGGGAGACTCCGATAGCCTGCCTATGCGGGCAGGCGCGACCGTGCAAAGAAAGAGGTAGGCGCAGACTCCGTGCGGTCCCTGTAAGCGCTTACGTTGAATGAGCAATGAGCAGAAACAGCGAGGAAGCAGTGTCGGATTCCGGGTCAACACGCTCCGGCGTGCTGCTGGTGGAGCGCAAGTACTTCACCTTTGCCGAGCCGCCCCACGAGATGATCCTGGACAGCGGCGCCAGGCTCGGGCCCATCACCCTGGCCTATGAAACCCTGGGGGAGCTCAACGCGGACAGGTCCAACGCCATCCTGATCCTGCACGCCTTTTCCGGCGATTCCCACGTGGCCGGCTATCTGCGGGAGAACGACCAGCGGCCCGGCTGGTGGGACAACATGGTGGGACCGGGCAAGCCGGTGGACACGGACCGTTACTTTGTCATCTGTTCCAATATTCTCGGCTCCTGCATGGGCTCCACCGGGCCCTCGTCCATCAATCCGAAGACCGGCAGGCCCTATGGCCTGGATTTTCCCATGGTCACGATCCGGGACATGGTCCGGGCCCAGAAGTACCTCATCGATCACCTGGGCATCCGGCGCATCATGTCGCTGATCGGCGGCTCGGTGGGCGGCATGCAGGTGCTGCGCTGGTGCACCGAGTATCCGGAGATGGTGGTCTCCGCCATTCCCCTGGCCACCACCACCCGCCACTCGGCCCAGGCCATCGCCTTCAACGAGGTGGCCCGCCAGGCGATCATGGCCGATCCGGACTGGAAAGGGGGCGACTATTACGACGGGCCCGGGCCGCGGCACGGCCTGGCCGTGGCGCGGATGATCGGCCATGTCACCTATCTCTCGGACGAGGCCATGCGCGAGAAGTTCGGCCGCAGGCTGCAGAGCCGGCGTACCCTGTCCTATGATTTCGGCGGCGATTTCCAGGTCGAGAGCTACCTGCGCCACCAGGGCGAGAAGTTCGTGGAACGTTTTGACGCCAACTCGGTGCTCTACATCACCAAGGCGGCCGATTATTTCGACCTGGAAGCGGGCAACGGCAGCTCGCTCATCAACGAGGCCCTGGCCCGGGTCTCCTTCCTGGTGATCTCGTTCACCTCGGACTGGCTCTATCCCACCTACCAGGCAAGGAACCTGGTCTCGGTGCTCAAGAAGAACGGCAGCGACGTCAGTTTCTGCGAGATCGAGGCGCCCTGGGGGCATGACGCCTTTCTGCTGCCCAGCCCGCACCTCGATGATTTGATCAGCGGTTTTCTGGACAGGATATACCATGAACACTGCAGATAGACCGGTACGGTCTGATCCCGACCCCGGGACATGTGCATCGGGAACAACAGGTGTGGGGTTGCCGGTGACGGGCGGCGTCCACCCTGCCGTCGATCAGGTTCCCAGGATGCGGTTCGACCTCCAGGTCATCGCCTCCTGGATCGAGCCAGGCAGCCGGGTGCTCGACCTCGGCTGCGGCAACGGTGACCTGCTTCTCTATCTCAAGGAGCACAGGCAGGTGCGCGGTACCGGCATCGAACTGGCCGAGGACAAGGTGATCCGCTGTATCGAACGGGGCCTGACCGTGCTCCAGGGCGACTTCCGCCAGGAGGTCAGGGACTATCCCGAGGGCCGTTTCGACGTGGTCATCCTCAGCCAGACCCTGCAGCAGGTCATGGATCCGCGGGAACTGCTCATCGAGCTGCTGCGTATCGGCAGACGGGTGATCGTCAGTTTCCCCAACTTCAGCCACTGGGTGGCGCGGCTGCAGCTCCTCTTCACCGGCCAGGCGCCGGTGACCAACCAGTTGCCCTACGAGTGGTATAATTCCCCCAATATCCGGGTGATCACCATCAAGGACTTCAAGCGGTTCCTGCGGACCATCGGCGTCCGCCTGGTCCGGGAGGTGGCCATCAATACCCACCACCATGACCTGAAGGGCAACGTGATCCACCGTTTCACCAACCTGCGGGCGACCTACGGTATCATGATGCTGGAAAAGGCATCCTGAGGGTGGTGGCAGGGATCGTCTCGTGAACTCTTACGACCAGTGAACGACATGGGTGAAAAGGAAATACTCGCCGGCACGTGCAACAGCGACGCCGGCACGGCCAACGGCCATTACAACCGGATTCCGGCGGTGGTGCACCGGCTGGCCGAGGGCTTCAAGGCGGGCCGGTGGGCCAGCCATATCGAGCCGGTGCCCATTCCCTCCAAGGAAGAGGTCATCGACCTGATCCTGCAGGCGCAGCAGATCCTCTTTCCCGGTTTCTTCACCGGCATGGTGCTCAGCCCGCACAGCCTGGAATATCACCTGGGCCAGAAGGTGAGCGTCTTTTTCGAGAACCTGGCCCGCCAGATCAGCTCGGCCATCCGCCACGACTGTTTTCGTCACAACCAGTCCTGCACCATGTGCGGCGAGCGGAGCTACCAGATCGCCGCGCAACTGGTGGACCGGCTGCCGGCGATCAGGGAGCTGCTGGAGAGCGATATCGAGGCAACCCTGGTGGGTGATCCGGCGGCGGCCAATGCCGACGAGGTGATCTTTTCCTATCCCGGCCTGTTCGCCATCATGGTCTACCGCCTGGCCCATGCCCTGGTGGAACTGGAGGTGCCGGTCATCCCCCGCATCATGAGCGAGTATGCCTACCATCGCACCGCCATCGACATCAATCCCGAGGCCAGGATCGGGGCCAGCTTCTTCATCGATCACGGTGCCGGCGTGGTGATCGGCGCCACCACCGACATCGGCAACCGGGTCCGGGTCTACCAGGGCGTGACCCTGGGTGCCCTGTCCCTGCCCCGGGACGCGGCCCGGCGGCTGAGAAACTCCAAGCGCCATCCCACCATCGAGGACGACGTGATCCTCTATGCCAATGCCACCATCCTCGGCGGCGAGACCGTGGTCGGGGCACGGTCGATCATCGGCGGCAATGTCTGGCTCACCGAGTCCGTGGGGCCGGACACCAAGGTGATCCTCAAACAGCCCGAGCTGGTCTATCTCGGCAACAAGCAGCAACGCGGAGGAGAGAGATGATGCAACCACTGGACAATATCACCCGCGCCGTCGGCAACACGCCCATGGTCCGCCTGGACAGGATCGGCTCCGGTTCCGGAGTGGAGATCCTCGGCAAGCTGGAGTCGGGCAATCCCCTGGGCAGTGTCAAGGACCGCATCGCCGTGGCCATGGTGGAACATGGCGAAAGCGAAGGCATGGTGCACCCGGGAACCACCATCATTGAGCCGACCAGCGGCAACACCGGCATCGGCCTGGCCTTTGTCTGCGCCAGCCGCGGCTATCGCCTGATCCTGACCATGCCCGAGACCATGAGCATCGAACGGCGCAAGCTCCTGGCTCATCTTGGTGCCGAACTGGTCCTGACGCCGGGAGACCTGGGTATGAAGGGAGCCATCGAGCGGGCCCGGGCCCTGCATGACGAGACGTCCTCCTCCTGGATGCCCAACCAGTTCGATAATCCGGCCAATCCGGCCATGCACCGCCGGACCACAGGGCCGGAGATCTGGGAACAGTGCGACGGCAGGGTCGATATCCTGGTTGCCGGTGTCGGTACCGGCGGCACCATCACCGGTGCCGGCGGCCTGCTCAAGGAGCGCAATCCGGATCTGCTTGCCGTGGCCGTGGAACCGGTGGAATCGCCGGTCCTCTCCGGGGGGGAGCCGGGTCCGCACAGGATCCAGGGGATCGGCGCCGGTTTCGTGCCCCGGGTCCTGGACCGCACCGTCATCGACGAGGTGGTGCAGGTGAGCGGTGCCGCGGCCCTGGAGATGGGACGGGAGCTGGCCCGCCGGGAGGGAATCCTCTGCGGCATCTCGTCGGGCGCCGCCATGGTGGCGGCCCTGGAGATCGCGGGCCGGCCTGAGCATGCGGGCAAGCGGGTCGTCGTGGTTCTGCCCGATACCGGCGAACGATACCTGAGTACCGATCTGATGCGGCAGGACAGCGCGCGGTAAAGATGTGCGCTGTTGTTCAATCTGAAAAGGAGAAAACTCTCATGGCAACGATCATCTCACTCAATATCAGCAGGAAGAAGGGGGTCAACAAGGAGCCGGTGGAGTCGGTGCGCCTGAAGGTGGACCACGGTATCGAGGGTGATGCCCATGCCGGCAGGTGGCACCGGCAGGTAAGTCTTCTGGCCGAGGAATCCATCGATATCATGCGGGCCAGGGGGCTGGAGCTTACGCCCGGGGCCTTTGCTGAGAACATTACCACCCGGGGGATCGATCTCGCCGCCCTGCCCGTGGGGACGCGGCTGGTCAGCGGCGAGGTGGAGCTGGAGGTAACCCAGATCGGGAAGAAGTGCCACCAGGGGTGCGCGATCTTCAAACAGGTGGGGGACTGCATCATGCCGCGCGAAGGCATCTTTGCCCGGGTCATCAGCCCCGGCTCCCTGCATCGGGGCGATACCCTCGAAATCAGGGAATAGCGGGGCGCCTGCCCGGGAAGGCCTGCTCCCCGGGCGCCTCCTTCAGTGGATACGCGTGGGCGGCTCTGCCGCACCCCGCATGTACATGAGAAAGAGGCCCATGTTATTACCCACCTTCCTGTAGCCCGGGGGCAGGTCGAAGAGCTCCTCTTTTGGTTCGATCCGGTGAATGTTGCGCAGCTCGGTGGTGATGCCGCTGCCGGATCGGCTGCGCAGGACCATGGGGATTTCGGGTGTGGTGCAGATGGTCCTGGTGGTGCTGGTGGTGCGGCCCATGACCGTCCGTGTCAGGGTCACCTCCTTGCCGGTGCAGGTAAAACCGTTCACCACCTCCTGCCCCAGGACCCTGACCCGGTCGCCGTCCGCCGCGCCCCGGGTCATCCTTTCCCATTTCCTTCTCTCCAGGGGGATCTCGACGTAGATCTTCCTCGCCGGCGCCAGGGCCCAGAGCAGGCCCAGGTCGTGACGGAAGATCATCACCATGTCCCCTGTCAGGGACTGGGCGCGTATCTTTTCCCCTGCCATGAAGACCTTTTCTCCTGTCCTGACCCTGCCGGAATCGTCCAGCACCACCTTGTCGGCAACAAACGAGGTAAGGGCTGCCGTGGCGGTGGATGCGGCGGGCAGCAGTGCCAACAGAAACAGAAGGGCCAGGTTCCGGAGCCGCTTGGCTGTGGTTTCATGACTGTTCATTGTAGTCGACAATCGACAATCATTTGGCAGTACGGCTGATCGCCGCAGGAGAACGGCTGGTCTATTGGTAAGAGTTTCCCGCTATCGGCTACGCCTAAACATACTGATACTTTTACGACTATTGATCATCGTCCAGTAGGTACTGCCGGTACGGCAGGATGTCAAGCGGTCTTTTTGACTCAGACGGTTGCCGTTTTTCCACAGCCGGTCCGGCGGTAGGAGTCGCCAACTTTCCCGATCCGTGGTAGGGTACGGACAAGGCGTGGCAAGACAGGAGGTACCGCGTCCGCAGGGACAGCCGGGTCCGGAGAACAGAGACAGAGCAAGGCGCATGGAGAGAGGAACGGTGTACATGGCTGCCGGCGCGCCGCTGGGGCATAATCTCGGCAGACTGCTTGACCGGTGCGGCCTGGCACAACGGATCCGCGCCTGCCGGACCATCCTGATCAAGCCCAACCTGGTGGATGTCCTGGCGCCGCCGGTCACCACGCCGGTGGATATTGTCGAGGCGCTCATCGACTGGCTGCGCGACCACTGCGACGCATCCCTCGTCATCGGCGAGGGGACCGCGGCCAGGGACCACGATACCTTCCACGTCTTTTCCGAACTTGGCTATATGGCGCTGGCCCGCCGCAAGGCGGTGGAGCTGGTGGATCTCAACGATGCGGCCACCAGTCACAGCCGGCGGCCTGACTGCCGCCGCTGGCCTGAGCTGCACCTGCCGGCCCTGGTGTATGAGGCTTTCCTGCTCTCGCTGCCGGTGCTCAAGGCCCATACCCTGGACCGTGTCACCCTGGGCCTGAAGAACATGATGGGGTTGGCGCCGCCGCGCCACTACCAGGAGCAGGGCTCGTGGAAGAAATCCGCCTTTCACCGGGATCTTGGCCATGCGGTGGCCGACCTGAACCGGTACAGATGCCCGGATTTCACCCTCCTCGATGCCCGGGTGGGCATGGCCGAGGCGCATCTCTTCGGTCCGCTCTGTGATCCGCCGGTGAACAGACTGGTGGCCGGCTTCGATCCGGTGGCCGTGGATGCCTGCGGCGCGGCCCTGCTGGGGAGAGACTGGCGGCAGGTAGAGCATATCCGCAGGCTGCACAATGAACTGGGCCGGGCAGAACCCCTGCGGATCATCGAAACGGCAGGAGAAGGCCCCGGCAACCCTGGAGAGGACAATGAGAAAGCGGGTCAGGATCGATATCGACTACCGGCGTGACTGCTGATGGGGGTTCAGGGACGTGCGGGCACGTCTTGAACAGCAGGCTCCGGGCGCGGAATTCCGGTTCCTCTGCGACCGGAAGATGGCCCGTCGGATGGCGCCGGTGATCCTTGAGGCCAACGGTGAGATCGTGGAACGGGACGACCGTTCCTACGGTGTTGTCTTCCTGGTGCGCAAACGATGAGGCTAGCCGGGCAGGAGAAGGGACAGGCCGTGACACCGGAGACGACCTGCAGGCGGTGCGGCACCTGCTGCCGGCAGGGAGGCCCGGCCCTGCACTCGGGTGACCTGACGCTGCTGCGGAGCGGGGCCCTGCGCCGCGAACACCTGGTGACCGTACGTCGGGGTGAACTCGCCCTGCCACCCCTGGGCCGCGAGCCGGAGCCGGTGGCACACGAGTTTCTCAAGGTCAGGGGCCAGGGCGGGGACTGGTGCTGCATGTTCTACGACCACGGGATGCGGGGCTGCACCATCTATGGCCAGCGGCCCCTGGCCTGCGGCCTGCTGGACTGCAGCAGGCCGCAGGAGATCCTGGCCATTGCGGGCAGGGACCTGCTCACCCGTTTCGACTGTCTGGCCGAGGATGACCCATTGCTTGACATGATCCGGCAACACGAGGCCCGGTGCCCCTGCCCTGATCTTGTCCTGATCCGGGAACAGCTCCGGAACCGGGCCCGGCGCCAGGATATCCTCCATGATCTGACCGGCCTGGTGACGGCGGATCTGACCCTCCGCTCCCGGGCCGCGGCCTGCCACGGGCTGTCGCTGGAGATGGAACTTTTCTGCTTCGGCCGGCCGCTCTTCCAGCTCCTGACGCCCCTGGGCGTGGTGACCAGTGAGTCGGCCGGCGGCCTGGTGCTGCGGTGCAGGCCTGACTGAAGAGCACGCAAATGCCGGGGTTTTGCCTGGTGACTGGCACGATTTACGCATGAAACAAAGAGAGGAGGTTTCCAGCAACACCTGACAGGCGCCAGCCGGGGGGTGGACGATGAAGGGAAGAGAAGAACGGCGCGGTTGCCCGCGCTACCCGCTGCACTATCCCGTACTGCTGCGGATCGGCGGAGAGGGCAGGCGCGGCGGGGAACAGCACCTGGCCGAGATCCTCGACGCCGGCATCAATGGCATGCGGCTGCAGTTGACCAACCAGGAACTGCTCCGGGCCGGGCGGGAGGTGACGATATTCTGTCAGCCGGCCCGCCGCAAACGGGTCGACGAGAACTGGACGATCTTCGAACTCCGCTGCCGGGTGGTCTGGGAGGACATCGAGAACCGGGAGGTCGGTCTGCACTACATCAACTGAGGCCGGTGGCCTGCGGTGCGGCGGGGGGAACAGAGTATCGCTGTCTGCAACTGGTTTGAAATGGAGTTGCTTTTCCGGCGGGGCGTCATTCCTTGAGCCGGATATGCAGCTTTCCTTCCCGGACAGTGATGGATTCCACGCCGTCGGCAAAGGTCTTCCAGAAGCCCTGTGTGCTGCCGAATTCGCGGACCAGGTCGATGTTTTTCATGTTGCCGAGCCAGGCATTGGGGACCGGTACCCCCATGACACTGACGCCGCGCAGCCTGACCACCGGTCTGCCGTCACGGTAGGCGAGTTCCACGCCGGCCCGGACCCGGACGGTCTTCCCGCCCAGGATCGGGAAGTCCGGATCCACGGGGATCAGCAGTCTGGCGCTGACCAGATCTTCAGCCAGGTCGATGGCCATGCGATCGGCAAGGTTGGTGTTCTTTGCCAGCAGGGCGTTGAGTTCCCGCTCGGTGAGCTCGATCTCCCTGGATGCCCCCTCCTCGCTGTAGGGCTCCGGCCGGAGAACTCCCGTGGTGGACTGCTCCTGCCCCGGCCCTGCGGCAGGTGCCTTGCCGTGTGCGGAGGGTTCTGCCACCGACTCGATGCGCTGCAGTTTCATCTCCAGGCGCTGCTCCTCGGCCCTGTTCAGGACCACCGGGCGGAAAGGGGCAGGGAAGAGCCAGGCCCGGAGAACGAAAAAACCCGCCAGGAGCGTCACCACCACGGTCGCGGCCACGATGGCCGTCACCTGCAGGCCGGAAAATCCCTTGTTCCTCTGCTCCCTGGTCATGGCGAACTCCCTGCTGCTGAACTTTTAGCAAACGTACCGGTCTTTTTAGGTGGTTGCCGATAGCGGTGAACTGTTGCGTTACGCCAACTGAAGCCAACCTGCCGGAGACCGGTGGTGCAATCGCCGCAGGCGGCACGAAGATTCCTGGAATCTGCCACCTGATACCTGGCCCCTGGCACCAGAACCCTGTTTTCCCATGTTCATACTAAACCGCGGGCCACGGTCCGGCAAACCTTTTTCCGTCCCTGGCAGGCGATGCATTTTTTCCCCTGCAGCCGGTGTCATGTTCGCACGAATCCATCCTTGTTCATGAATCCCTATCTTGTCGCTGTTCTCGCTATCATCCTCTGCAGTCACCTCCTGGAGCAGGCAGCCGCGCTGCTGAACCTGCGCTCCCTGGATCCGGAGCTGCCGTCGGAGTTCCGGGATGTGTTCGACCGGCACCGGTATGCC
>JALSNC010000031.1 GCA_026987195.1 Desulfobulbaceae bacterium
TCCTCCAGGGCATGGGTATGTCCGGTGGCGACGATATAGTCGTCAGGTTCGTCCTGCTGCAGCATCAGCCACATGGCCTCCACGTATTCCGGGGCCCATCCCCAGTCGCGGCGGACCGAGATGTTGCCCAGCCGCAACTTCTCACCGGAACCGGCCGCAATCCGGCAGGCGGCGCTGACGATCTTCTGGGTCACGAACCGCTCGGGCCGCAGCGGTGATTCGTGATTGAAAAGAATGCCGGAGCAGGCGAAGATGCCATAGGCCTCCCGGTAGTTGGCCACCTCCCAGAAGGCGGCGGCCTTGGCCACGGCATAGGGACTGCGGGGACGAAACGGGGTCTCCTCGGTGGCAGGCACGCCGTCGGTATTGCCGAAGCATTCGGAGGAACCGGCATTGTAGAAGCGCAGGTCCATGCCGAGGAAACGGATCGCCTCCAGGAGATTGAGCGTGCCGATGGAGATGGACTCAAAGGTCTCCACCGGCTGATCAAAGGAGAGGCCCACCGAGCTCTGGCCGGCCAGGTTGTAGATCTCGTCCGGCGCGTATTCTTTCAGCACCTGGAGGACGCTGCGGAAATCCACCAGCGAGGCAGAGGCGACCTCTACCCGATCCCGGATTTCCAGGCGTCCGAGGTTATGGAACGAGGAAATCTGGGCATCCCGCGAGGTGCCGACCACGTGGTATCCCCTGTCCAGGAGCAGACGGGCAAGATAGGAGCCGTCCTGGCCGGAGATGCCGAATATGAGCGCTGTCTTTTTTTTCACAGATCTTCCGCCGGCATATGCCGGTCCTGACCGCACACCTTACGCAGCCTATTCGTAATAGTTCACCGCTATCAGCAACTACCTGAAAAAGGGCAATACTTTCGGTAAAAGTTCAGCAGTGCGTCAGCTGTGCGTGATCGCGGCTGGCCGCTATAGTCCGCGCTATGCGGCCAGCCGCGAGCGCGTGCAGATGGCGTGCTGCTGAACTTTTACGCCTATTCATGGTAATTCTTGACCGCAAACCCCTCGCGTTTGCACATGGCGTCACGC
>JALSNC010000032.1 GCA_026987195.1 Desulfobulbaceae bacterium
GAGAGCAGGGCATATTGGGTGGCGGTAAACTTTTTATTGGTGATCGAGGCCATGTAGGCCACATAGGCGGCCGTGCCCATGCCGCCGGTGAAATTTTCCAGGCCGATGGCCACGGCAAGTCCGGGCAGGCTGTAGCCGACCAGGGCCAGGACGGCAAAGCCGGTGGTGGACATGGCCTGCAGGATGCCGAACATCCAGAGCGAGCGAAAAATCCCCAGGCGAAGCAGCACAATTCCCCCGGCCAGCCCACCGGTGATGGTGGCCCAGAAGCCGAACAGTTTGGCAACCGCGCCGATCTGGGTCTTGGTAAAGCCGAGATCAAGATAAAAGGGCGTGGTCATGGTGGTGGCCATCTGGTCCCCGACCTTGTAAAAAAGAATAAAGAGCAGGATAAGCAGGGCGCCGTCGCGGCTGAAATACTCGACAAATGGCTGGATGACCGCCTCGCGAAAGCTTGTGGGCGTACCTTCCGCTACTTCCGGCTCCCGGCAGAACAGGGTTGTGAAAATGCCGACCAGCAGGGAGGCGGCCATCATCAGGTATACCTGGCGAAAGGAAAAATGATCGGCCAGGATCAGGCCGCCGCTGCCGGCAAGCAGCATACCCACCCGGTAGCCGTTGACATAGAGCGAAGAACCCAGGCCAAGTTCATTATCAGAGAGGTCTTCCCGGCGGTAGGCATCAACGACAATATCCTGGGAGGCGGAAAAAAAGGTGACCAGAAAGGCGGCCCCGGCGACCAGCCAGGGATTTTCCGCCGGATTGGCCATACCGAGTCCTCCAATGGCCAGGGCCAGCAGTATCTGAAAGACCAGTAGCCAGCCGCGTCTGCGGCCGAAAAGGGGCAGGGAAAAACGATCCAGGACAGGCGACCAGAGAAATTTCAGGGTATAGGGCAGGCCGACCAGGGAAAACAGGCCGATGGTGCCTAAATCAACCCCGGCCTCCTTCATCCATGCCTGCAGGACCGACAGGGTGAGCAGCAGTGGTACCCCGCAGGAAAATCCCATGAGAAAGGCAACCAGCAT
>JALSNC010000033.1 GCA_026987195.1 Desulfobulbaceae bacterium
TGTCAGGTGCCACGTGCCAGGTGTCAGAGGACGGGGGACGGGAATCTTTCACGGTTGCCCTGCCTGCCCTGCAGGCATGCTGATTCATGACAATTTTGAAAAACTGAAAGCCAGGCCATAACATTTCTGTAAATATTTATCCGGCGGCCGCGGTTGGAATCCGGAATGGAGAACTTTTAACGATCAATGGCATTTCAAATAGATACAAGAAAGAAACCCATAATCTCCCAAACTGGCATGTCGTTTGTTACAGACTGGCCATGGAACGAATTTGTGGCATCACATATTTCATACAAAGGAGAGCATCATGAAGAAAATCGAGACGATCATCAAGCCTTTCAAGCTCGATGCACTGAAGGAGGCCCTGCATGAGCTGGATGTCCATGGCATGACCGTGAGCGAGGTCAAGGGATTCGGCCGCCAGAAGGGGCATACCGAGATCTACCGCGGCGCCGAGTACATGGTCGATTTCATTCCCAAGGTCAAGGTGGAGATCATCGTCCAGGCGGAGCGGGTCGACGAGGTCATCGAGGCCATCATCGGATCCGTGCGCACCGGCAAGATCGGCGACGGCAAGATCTTTGTCCTGCCGGTGGAGAAAGTCTGCCGCATCAGGACAGGCGAAACAGACAAGGACGCCATCTAGGCTGCCAACCTGCAACTTTTTGAAATATTGACGAGGAGAGAAACCAATGCGAAACAGAAAACTCATTGCGGCCCTGCTGATCCTGTTCCTTGCCGGCGCGGCCACGGCGCTGGCGGACGAAGAAGTGGTCAAGGTAACCGTGGAGGGCAATGCAGAGGCCGTGGCCGCTGTCCAGACCAACCTCAACTACGTGTGGACCCTGATCGCGGCCGCCCTGGTCTTTTTCATGCAGGCAGGATTCGCCATGGTCGAGTCCGGCTTCACCCGCGCCAAGTCGGCCTGCAACATCATGATGAAGAACCTGCTCGACTTCTCCATGGGCTCCATCGCCTTCTGGGCCATCGGTTTCGGCCTGATGTTCGGCGCCACCAAGACCGGCTGGTTCGGCACCAGCGACTTCTTCCTCTCTGAATGGAAGGGACCGGACAGCGACCCCTGGGTACTGGCCTTCTGGATGTTCCAGTGCGTGTTCGCCGCCACCGCCGCCACCATCGTCTCCGGTGCGGTTGCCGAGCGGATCAAGTTCACCTCCTACCTGATGTACAGCTTTGTCGTCTGCGCCTTCATCTATCCCATCTTCGGCTCCTGGGCCTGGGGCAGCCTCCTCCACGGCAACGGCTGGCTCGAGGCCAAGGGCTTCATCGACTTTGCCGGCTCCACCGTGGTCCACTCCATCGGCGGCTGGTGCGCCCTGGCCGGCGCCATCGTCCTCGGCGCCAGAAAAGGCAAGTATGGACCCAAGGGCGAGGTGCGCGCCATACCCGGCCACAACATCCCCATGGCCGCCATCGGTGTCTTCATCCTCTGGCTGGGCTGGTTCGGTTTCAACCCCGGCTCCACCACCACCGGTGACACCTCCATCGCCATGATCTTCGTCAACACCAACCTTGCCGCCGCCGCCGGTGTTCTTGCCGCCATGGCCGTCTCCTGGATCATGTTCAAGAAGCCTGACATCGGCATGAGCCTCAACGGCGCCCTGGCCGGCCTGGTCGGCATCACCGCCGGCTGTGCCAACGTCAGCCCCACCAGCTCGGTCATCATCGGCCTCATCGCCGGCGTGATCGTTGTCATCTCGGTCGTCACCATTGACCGGCTGCACATCGACGACCCCGTGGGCGCCGTCTCGGTGCACGGTGTCTGCGGCGCCTGGGGCACCCTGGCCGCCGGCCTCTTCAACATGGGCGGGACCAGCATGGCCATCATCACCACCCAGCTCATCGGCATCGGCGCCGCCTTTGCCTGGGCCTTCGGCACCGCCTTCATCCTCTTCAAGGGGATCGATATCATCTTCGGCCTGCGGATCACCGAGGAAGAGGAACTGCTCGGGGTCGATATCGCCGAGCATGCCGCCCATGCCTACAACGACTTCCAGACAACCAACTGACATCAAACTGGCAGGGATCTCTCCCCGGGTGCACCTTACCCGCGCCCGGGGAGTATCCTGCAACCTCCTCCCCAAAGCGGCTGCCCCCGCATCCTCCTCCAGGCGGGGGTGGCCGTGTCTTCCCGGCACTGCCCTGCACAGGCGGCAGCGGCCGGAAACCACCACCCCAACCCCCTTGCCGACAGAACCATGAGCCAGCAGATCCTCGTGTTACAGCATGTCGAGTGGGCCGGACCGGGCCGGCTGCTGATGGATTGCTCCCTGCAGCTCGATGCCAGGTTCCACCTGGTGAGAATGTGGGAACAGGCAGCACCCGACCTGGCGGATTTCGACGGCCTCATCCTGCTCGGCGGTCCCGCCGGGACCGGCGACAAAATGCTGCGGTCCCTGGTCGGAGAGGAGAAACGGCTGCTCCAGGCCTGGCTGTCTCTGGACAAACCGTGTCTCGGCTTCAACCTCGGCCACCTGCTGCTCGCTGACGCCTTCAGGGCCGGCACCGGTGACAACTTCATGCCCGACATCGGCTTTCACCGGGGCCACCTGACCCACGACGGCCGGCAACACCCGCTCTTCCACGGCATCGATACGCCCTTGCTGCTCTTCAAATGGCATGACCAGGCCATCCAGACGCCGGTGCCGGCGGAGATGGTGCTGCTGGCGACCTCCAGCCACTGCGTGGTCGAGGCCTTCTGCATCAAGGGACGTCCCTACCTCATCGGACTGCAGTGCGACAACTACGCCGCCCATCCCGATGATCTCGGCCGCTGGCTCTCCGGCTGTCGGGCCACGCCGTCCCTGCCGCTGCCTGACCGGGACACGGCCCGCAAACTGATCGACCAGGCCGGCCGCCACCTGGCGGAGACAACACAGACCTTTACAAAACTGATAAAAAACTTTATCACCCTCACAGACCAGGCCACGGACCACACCACAAAAGACATGATCTCCGCAGCGGACGAAGCTCCTCCATGAACATCCTCAACCAGAAATCGATCTTCACGGCCATGCTCCAGGACGGCCCCTTTGCCGTGGGCGAGGCGCCGCCGTTCGCCCACCCCTTTTCCCGGCAGACCAAGGACTGGGTTCGCGGCCTGGGCAGCGACCAGCTCCTCAAGACCAAGTACCGGGCAGTGCGCAACCAGATCTTCGATTTCCTGGGCATCTGCAACTTCGACGAGATCCTGACCCTGATCCATGACCGTGAGCTGCGGGCCCGTAACGGCGAGCGTGCCCACCTGCTGCTGGGCAACATGTTCGGCATCGAGGGATCGGCGCGCGAGGTGAGCCGCTACCTGCGTGACTATGCGCGCACCGCCGACGACGTGATCAACTCGCTCTCGGCCAAGGTCCTGGCCCCCTACCGGGCTCACATCGAGATCACCAACGAGATCGAGACCACCTCCGACCCCATGGAGCTGCTCCTCATCATCTTCGACGACCGGTTCCACCGCAAGGCCCGCTTCGAGGCCAAGCGCAAGCTGGTGCTCATGGGGCTGGCCGGCTCCATCGACCAGCGGGAACGCGAGACCGATATCGAGACCAAGTTCGCTGACTTCCTCGACTTTCTCAACGACTACGTCTGGAGCCCGAGCCTGAAGATCGGCGAGCTCGAGATCAGCTATCTCTACAGCCGCCACAGTCCGGACGACTTCTCCTGTACCAGCGTGCAGGTACTGAACGAGGAGGAGGCAGGAAAGATCACCCCGGCCCGGGGCGAGAAACTGACCCTGATCAAGCGAAGGCTGTTCCGCGACCGGGACCGCGACATCCCCATCTACGTGACGATCCGTAAAAAACCGCCGGCTGCCAAGGTCCTCAAGCTGTTGCGCAAGAATGAAAAAAACCCGGCCACGGCCGTGGACGACGAACTCGGCCTGATGGCGGTGCTCAACTCGGTGGGCGACGTGAAACGTTTCCTGCGTCACCTCACCAGGAGCGCCGTGCGAGCTGATTCGTTCATGACGCTCGAGGACATCTCCGACACCCTCACCGGCGGCGAGTACCGCTCCAGCGCCACCGGCAGCTCGCACAAGACCCCCATGCTCAAGTTCTTCGCCCGCCTGGGCGGCATGCGGGTGGAGTTCATCATCCACACCAACCGCTCCTACCTCAACTACATCTACCAGCGGGACGTGGCCCACGACGAGTACGAGGTCAAACGTCTCTTCGACACCGGGGTGGCCGAGTTCCTCTTTCCGCCCGACATCTACCACCTGGACATGGAGGAGATCCGCGACCGCCAGATCCAATGGTTCCGCAAACGGATCGAGGAGTGGTAACTCAACGTAAAAGTCTTGCTGTTTTTCAGGTAGTCGCTGATAGCGGCGAACTATCGGAACTCAACGCTGCAGCCGCTCCATGAGCCAACCCTGCACCAGGGAACCGGCGAGGATATAGAGGCCCAGCACCAGGGTGAATCGCAGGCCGAAGGAATCGACCATCAGCGGCAGCAGCGGCACCTTGATACAGCGTGCAAAGAGGAAAACCACCACCAGGCCGTCACGACCGCCCCGCTCCCGCAGATCACTGATCATGGGATACCAGGCATACATGGGGCCGTGGCTGATCACCCCGGCCAGCAGGGCCAGCAGCCAGCCGCGGACACCGCTCTCCCGCCCCAGCCAGCGGACGATCTGCTGCGGCCGGAGCAACCAGTTGACGAGCGCGATCAGCAGGATCACCGCGGCAAAGACCGGCAGCAGCCGGAGAAGGAGCAGGCCACCCCGCCGCAGGGCCAGCAGGGCGGCCGATGCATCGTGCCGAAAGAGAACTCCGTAGGCCAGAACCACCAGCAGCAGGAACAGCCGTCCGCGGAAAGGTGGCGGCCCGTTGGCCGATCGGCGCTCCTCCCGGCTCATGACAGCACCTGCATGGTAAAGGCGGTGAGCACCGCGACCAGGATGGTGCCGCCCAGGGCCAGCAGATTGCGCAGGAGCATGAAACGGAACCCGAACATCTCCGCCTCCATGGGAAGCTGTATGACTCCCAGTGTCACCCAGGAGAGGACAAAGGCGGTGACCGCATAGAGAGAGATGCCCTGCTGCAGCAGTTCGCCGCCCAGGAGATAGCTGACCACCGGATTGCCCGTGGCCGCGGCACCGGCCAGGGTCCCGACCAGAGTGTCGGTCACCGGCCGGCCGCGGAAGAGCAGGGCCAGCATCTCCGGCGTCACCAGGGTCTGCACCAGGCCCACCAGCCCCATGATCCCCACCAGCAGCGGCGCCATGGAGAGAAACATGCGGCTGCTCCTCTTCAGCACCAGGAGAAACGGCGGCCGCGGCTCCACCATCCCGGCCCGCTGTCCGGCCGGCATATTCTGCTGTTCCTTTTTCTTCATACATCCCCCTCCGGTCAAACCCTGTGCAGCCATGTCCACTTTCCTACACCAACTGCACCATGATCGACATTTTTGAAACATTTTCTTCAAAAAAGAAAACAGGCTTTACTGTTTTGTAAAAAATTCTACATGGCATCCCGGCGTCTGCCCGGGGCAGAATACCTTATTTTTCCCGGGGATACAGCAGGAAAAAATCATTGCGCAGCAACGGTTTTCACTGGCATACCCCTTGCTTTTCTTCCGATGACAACGGCCTGCCAGACCAGCACGGCCGGCGTAAGAGTATCGGTATTTTTATGCGGCTGCCGGTCACGGTGAACTCTTACCGGCCGGCGGCCGCAACGATCCGGCATCAATCATTACCATCCAAGGAGGAAGAAATGAAAACACGATCCGCAGCCCTGCTGCTTGCCCTGCTTCTGCTGGCGGCAGTGACGGGCCAGGCCCGGGCCGCCGGCGACACCATCAAGGTCGGCATCCTGCACTCGCTCTCCGGCACCATGGCCATCAGCGAGACCACCCTCAAGGACACCATGCTCATGCTCATCGACGAACAGAACAAAAAGGGCGGCCTGCTGGGACGCAAGCTGGAGGCCGTGGTGGTGGACCCGGCATCCAACTGGCCCCTGTTCGCCGAAAAGGCCCGTGAACTGATCGAAAAGGACCATGTGGCCGCGGTGTTCGGCTGCTGGACCTCGGTGTCGCGCAAGTCGGTGCTGCCGGTCTTCGAGGAGCTGGACAGCCTGCTCTTCTACCCGGTCCAGTACGAGGGCGAGGAATCCTCGAAGAACGTCTTCTACACCGGTGCCGCGCCCAACCAGCAGGCGATCCCGGCCGTGGACTACCTGATGAACGAGATGGGCGTCAAGCGCTGGGTCCTGGCCGGCACCGACTATGTCTACCCCCGGACCACCAACAAGATCCTGGAGGCCTATCTCAAGGAGAAGGGGGTAAGCGACGAGGACATCATGATCAACTATACGCCGTTCGGCCATTCGGACTGGCAGTCCATTGTCGCGGAGATAAAAAAATTCGGATCAGCCGGCAAGAAGACCGCCGTGGTCTCCACCATCAACGGTGACGCCAACGTGCCCTTCTACAAGGAGCTCGGCAACCAGGGCATCACCGCCGACAAGATCCCGGTGGTCGCCTTCTCGGTGGGCGAGGAAGAGCTCTCCGGCATCGACACCAGGCCACTGGTGGGACATCTCGCGGCCTGGAACTACTTCATGAGCGTGGACACCGACATCAACAACGACTTCATCGACGCCTGGCACGCCTTCACCAGGGATGACAAGCGGGTGACCAACGATCCCATGGAGGCCCACTTCATCGGTTTCAACATGTGGGTCAAGGCGGTGGAGAAGGCCGGCACCACGGATCCCGATGCCGTGCAGAAGGCGATCATCGGTGTGACCGTACCCAACCTGTCGGGCGGATATGCCGCCATGATGCCCAACCACCACATCACCAAGCCCGTGCTCATCGGCGAGATCCAGGACGACGGCCAGTTCGAGGTCGTCTGGCGCACCCCGGGCATGGTGGTGGGTGATGCCTGGTCCGATTACCTGCCCGGCTCCCGCGACCTGATCGCCGACTGGCGCGAGCCCCTGGCCTGCGGCAACTTCAACGTCAAGACCGGCAAGTGTTCCGGCTCGGCCGCGAAATGATCCCTGGTAACAGTTCAGCAGCACGCCATCTGCACGCGCTCGTGACTGGCCGCATAGCGGCCTATAGCGGCCAGTCACGATCACGCACAGCTGACGCACTGCTGGACTGTTACAAAAAGTCGTTGTTATTCAAACGTGTTGCCGCTTGCGGCGAACTATTATGATCCCTGTCCGGTGGACACCGGGACGTCCCGGTGTCCACCTTCCCCCAGTCATTCATCCATCTGTCCAGCAAAGAATCATGCCAGCGACCTGTCCATTTCTCCGCCCGCCGGGAGCGATCCGCCACCTCGCCCTGCTCCTTCTCATCTGCCTGCTCCTTGTGCCCGTCAGCGGACGCGGCGATGAGGGTGGATTTGACCAGGGAATCGGCCTGCTCGCCAGTCGGGATTTCTCCGGTAAGGCCGCAGGTATCGACCTGCTTGCCGAAAGCGGTGATGCGCGGGCAAAGACCATTCTCGAGGCCCTGCTGGCCGGCCGTCTGTTCCATGTCAAAAAGAGCGGCCGCCTGGTTGTCGCGGAAAAGAACGGCCGCACATACCTCCTCACCGACGCCCTCACCTCCGCCCCTGCCGGCACGGCGAAAAAACGGGCCCTGAAAAAGGTCACCATCAACAACCGCCTGCGGACCGGCATCAAGTCGGCCCTGGCGCGGCTGGCCCTGCGGGATCCCGACCCCGGGGTGCGGCTGGCAGCGGTCAACGCCATGCTTTCCACCCTCAACCAGGAGTCCATTGGCCTGCTCACCCGGCTGCGTAAAGAGGAAAAGGACAGCAGGGTCCGCGATGCCCTGGCCACGGCCATCGATATCGGCCGTCTGCGCAGCGGTGACCCGGCCCTGCGAAGCAAGGCCCTGGCCCGGCTCGACGGCAACCTCGACCCGGTGGTACGCAACGAGCTGATCCGCCTGCTCGATACGGAAAAAGACGAGACCGTGCGCAGACAGGCGCAGGCCACCCTGGCCTCCATCGAACGGCGCATCGCCCTGTCCGGTCTGGCCGAGACCCTCTTCTTCGGCCTCAGCATGGGCTCGGTCCTGGTGCTGGCCGCCATCGGCCTGGCCATCACCTTCGGCGTCATCGGTGTCATCAACATGGCCCACGGTGAGCTGATCATGCTGGGCGCCTACACCACCTATGTCCTGCAGCAGTTGCTGCCCCACTCCATCGGCCTGGCCCTGCTGCTCTCGGTGCCGGCCGCCTTTCTGGTGTCGGGCGGAGTGGGCATCCTCATCGAGAAGACCGTGATCCGCTTTCTCTACGGCCGCCCCCTGGAAACACTGCTTGCCACCTTCGGCATCAGCCTGGTCCTGCAGCAGGCCGTGCGGACCATCTTCTCGCCGCTCAACCGCAGCGTCGCCACCCCGGCCTGGATGAGCGGCATGATCCAGATCAACCCTGTCCTCTCCCTGACCGTGAACCGGCTCACCATCCTCGCCTTCGCGGCCCTGGTCTTTGCCGGCCTCCTCTGGACCATGAAGAAGAGCTCCATCGGCCTCCAGGTCCGCGCCGTGGCCCAGAACCGGGCCATGGCCCGTGCCATGGGGGTCCGGGCCGCCCGGGTCGACGCCCTCACCTTCGGCCTCGGTTCCGGCATCGCCGGCATGGCCGGGGTGGCGCTGAGCCAGCTCACCAATGTCGGCCCCAACCTGGGCCAGGCCTATATCATCGACTCCTTCATGGTCGTGGTCTTCGGCGGGGTGGGCAACCTGTGGGGGACCCTGCTCGGCGGCCTGACGCTCGGCGTGGCCAACAAGTTCATGGAGCCGTGGACCGGCGCCGTGCTGGCCAAGATCCTGATCCTTGTCTTCATCATCCTCTTTATCCAGAAACGTCCCAGCGGGCTCTTCCCCAGGAAGGGCCGCGCCGAGGTGTGAACCATGAACCTGCTCCGTTCCCTGTTCGCCCGCGATACCGGCGGCACGATCCTCCTTGCCCTGCTGGGGTTGGCCGCGGTGCTGGTGCCGATCTGCAACCTGGCCCTGGACCCGGGCACGCCCCTGCACGTCTCAACCTACACCATGGCCCTGCTCGGCAAGTATCTCTGCTATGCCCTGCTCGCCATTGCCGTGGACCTGGTCTGGGGCTATCTCGGCATCCTCACCCTGGGGCATGGCGCCTTTTTCGCCCTGGGCGGCTATGCCATGGGCATGTACCTGATGCGGCAGATCGGTGCCCGTGGCGTGTACGGCAACCCCGTCCTGCCCGACTTCATGGTCTTTCTCAACTGGCAGCACCTGCCCTGGTTCTGGCACGGCTTCAACTGGTTCTGGTTCGCCGCCCTGATGGTGCTCCTGGTGCCCGGCCTGCTGGCCCTTGTCTTTGGCTGGTTCACCTTCCGCTCCCGGGTGTCCGGGGTCTATCTCTCCATCATGACCCAGGCCCTGACCTATGCCCTGATGCTCGCCTTTTTCCGCAACGAGATGGGATTCGGCGGCAACAACGGCCTCACCGACTTCAAGGAGATCCTCGGTTTCCCCCTCCAGGCCGATACCACCCGCGCCGGCCTGTTCGTGGCCTCGGCCCTGGCCCTGGCCGGCGGCTACCTCGGCTGCCGCCACATCACCGGCTCCCGCCTGGGCCGGGTCTGCCGGGCCATCCGCGACCAGGAGGACAGGGTCCGTTTCCTCGGCTACCGGGTGGAGGATGCCAAGCTCTGGGTCTTCACCTTCTCGGCCATGCTGGCCGGCATTGCCGGCGCCCTCTACGTGCCGCAGGTGGGGATCATCAATCCCACCGAATTCTCGCCCCTTGCCTCCATCGAGATCGTGGTCTGGGTGGCGGTGGGCGGCCGCTCCACCCTGTACGGGGCAGTGATCGGCGCCCTGATGGTCAACTATGCCAAGAGTTTTCTCACCGCAGCCATGCCCGACGCCTGGCTCTTCTGCCTGGGTGCCCTCTTCGTCCTGGTGACCCTCTTCCTTCCCGACGGGGTCGCCGGACTGCTCCGCAGGCGCAAACGGGCCACGACAGGAACCGCACCCGTCCTGCCGGCCGCTCCCGGGGAGACCAGGCCATGACCATGCTTGAATCCATGCGCTCCTACATGCGGCGCGACCAGGTCTTCGAGTTCCTGATCCCGGACACCCCGCCCGACCTGGACCTGAGCCACGGCATGATCCTCTACCTGGAGGGCATCACGGTCAGCTTTGACGGGTTTGTGGCCATCGACAACCTCAACCTCTACATCCGGGACGCGGAGCTGCGCTGCATCATCGGCCCCAATGGCGCCGGCAAGACCACGATGATGGACATCATCACCGGCAAGACCCGGCCCGATTCGGGCTCGGCCTGGTTCGGCCAGCAGATCAACCTGCTCAGGCTGAGCGAACCCGAAATCGCCCGGGCCGGTATCGGGCGCAAGTTCCAGAAACCCACGGTCTTCGGCCACCACACGGTCTTCGAGAACCTGGAGCTGGCCATGGCCGGGGAGCGGGGGGTCTGGTCCACCCTGGCGGCCCGGCTGGACGGAGAACAGCGGGACCGCATCGACGAGATCCTGGCCCTGATCGGCCTGCAGGAGCTGGTGCGGGTCCGTGCCGGCGCGCTTTCCCATGGCCAGAAACAGTGGCTGGAGATCGGCATGCTCCTGGCGCAGAACCCCCGCCTGCTGCTGGTGGACGAGCCGGTGGCCGGCATGACCGGGCAGGAGATGGAACGGACCGCCGAACTGCTGACCTCGCTTGCCGGCACCCATACCGTGGTGGTGGTGGAACACGACATGGACTTTGTCCGCTCCATCGCCCGCACGGTCACCGTCCTCCATCAGGGCAGCGTCCTTGCCGAGGGCAGCATGGACGAGATCCAGAACGACCAGCGCGTCATCGACGTCTATCTTGGAGACTGAACATGCTCCGCATCGAGCGACTCAACCAGTACTACGACGAATCCCATATCCTGCGCGACGTGGACCTGGAGGTGGCCCGTGGCCGCTGCACCTGCCTGATGGGCAGAAACGGTGTCGGCAAGACCACCCTGCTGGGCTGCATCATGGGCCTGCTGCGGCCGGCCTCGGGAAGCGTGGTCTACAACGGCACCGACATCACCGGTCTGGCCGCCGAGCGCCGGGCGGGCCTGGGCATCGGCTACGTGCCTCAGGGGCGGCAGATCTTCTCCGGCCTCACGGTGCGGGAGAACCTGGAGATCGGCCTGGCCACGGGCAGATCGAAAAAACGCAGGATTCCGGAGATCGTGTTCGAGCTCTTCCCGGTGCTGGCCGATATGCTGAACCGCCGCGGCGGCGATCTGTCCGGCGGCCAGCAGCAGCAACTGGCCATCGGCCGGGCCCTTGTCCTGGAGCCCGGGCTGCTGATCCTGGACGAACCCACCGAGGGCATCCAGCCCAACATCGTCCAGGAGATCGGCGCCATCATCACCCGCCTGATCACCGAAATGGGCATGACCGTGCTGCTGGTGGAACAGAAACTGCGCTTTGTCCGCGCCGTGGCCGACCGGTTCGCGATCATGGACCGCGGCGCCATCCGGGTGCACGGCGACCTGGAGCGTCTCGACGACGACCTGGTCCGCAGGTACCTGACCGTATGAGCGCGACCATGCCGGAGTGCACGGCGGAACCGCCACCGGGCTGGCAGGCCCGGCTGGAGCTGGACTTTGCCCCGGACCGGCGGAACCGGACCCTGCTGGTCCGCAACCGCCACCACGGCCCGCTGCTGGTGCAGCGGCCTCTCTACCCGGAGCAGGATACCTGCCACGCCTGCATCCTCCATCCGCCCGGCGGCGTGGTGGCCGGCGACCGGCTGCGGCTCGACGTCCGGGTGCGGAAACGTGGTGGTGCCCTGCTTACCACGCCGGGGGCAACCAGGTTCTACCGTTCGGCCGGCGGCACGGCCGTCCAGGAACAACGGCTGCGGATCGAAGCGGGCGGCTGCCTGGAATGGCTGCCCCAGGAGAACATCCTCTTTCCCGGCGCCGAGGTCCGGCTTGCCACCCGCATCGAGCTGGCGGCCGATGGCTGTTTCATGGGCTGGGAGGTCCTTTGCCTGGGCCTGCCGGCCAACGGCGCCCGCATGGAAAGCGGCAGCCTGCTGGCCACCCTGGCCCTCGACCGGGACGAACACCCGCTGCTGCGGGAACGGCTGCAGATATCTGCCGAACCCGACCTGGACCGGCCGACCGGCCTGCGCGGCCATCCGGTCACCGGCACCTTTATCGCCACCGGCTGCGACCGGGACATGGCAGCCGGTCTGCGCCGGCTCCTGCCGGTTCGCGCCAATATGACCGGCGGGATCACCCTGGCCGGCGACCTGCTGGTGGCCCGCTACCTGGGCCACTCGACCATGGAGGCGCTGAGCCTGTTCCGGAATCTCTGGGCACAGCTCAGACCGGTGCTGCGAGGCCGGGCTGCCTGTCCGCCCAGGATCTGGGCGACATGAACACCAACACTCTTTGACTGCAAGGATACCTCAGATGGAACTGACCCCCAGGGAAAAAGACAAGCTGCTGCTGTTCACCGCGGCGCTCCTTGCCGAACGGCGCAGGGAACGCGGCCTGAAACTCAACTATCCCGAGGCGGTGGCCTTTATTTCCGCCGCCATCATGGAGGGAGCCCGGGAGGGCCGGAGCGTGGCCGACCTCATGGACTACGGCCGCACCCTCCTCGGCCGGGACGATGTCATGGAGGGCGTGGCCGAGATGGTGGAGGAGGTGCAGGTGGAGGCCACCTTCCCCGACGGCACCAAGCTGGTCACGGTCCACAACCCCATCTTCTGAATCCAGGCCCGTATGGCGCGCAGGCCCGGTTCCTGCGCAATATGCCGGCCCAACCGAGAGAATATCCATGATTCCAGGAGAGATGCTCACCCGCACAGGTGCGATAGAGATCAACGCGGGACGCGCCACCATGCGGATCGAGGTCGCCAACACCGGCGACCGGCCCATCCAGGTGGGCTCCCACTACCACTTTGCCGAAACCAACCCGGCACTCGTCTTCGACCGGAAGCGTGCCAGGGGATTTCGCCTCAACATCGCCGCCGGCACCGCCATCCGCTTTGAACCCGGCCAGAGCCGGGAGGTGGAACTGGTGGCCTTTGCCGGCCGTCGCCGGATCTACGGCTTCCGGGGTGAAATCATGGGACCGTTGGAGGAAAAACGATGACTGATATTTCCCGCAGGGCATACGCCGAGATGTTCGGCCCCACCACCGGTGACCGGGTGCGGCTGGCCGATACCGATCTCTGGATCGAGGTGGAAGAGGACCGCACCGTGTATGGCGACGAGGTCAAGTTCGGTGGCGGCAAGGTGATCCGGGACGGCATGGGCCAGAGCCAGCAGGATGCGGCCCACTGCATGGACACGGTGATCACCAATGCCCTGATCCTGGACCACTGGGGCATCGTCAAGGCGGACATCGGCATCAGGGACGGTCGCATCGCCGGGATCGGCAAGGCCGGCAACCCGGACACCCAGGAGGGGGTGGACATGGTCATCGGCGCCGGCACGGAGATCATTGCCGGCGAAAAATGCATCGTTACCGCCGGCGGTATCGACGCCCATATCCATTTCATCTGTCCGCAGCAGGTGGAGGAGGCCCTGATGTCCGGGATCACCACCATGATCGGCGGCGGCACCGGACCGGCCACCGGCACCAACGCCACCACCTGCACTCCCGGGCCCTGGCACCTGCAGCGCATGCTGCAGGCCGTGGACGCGCTGCCGGTGAACATCGGCCTGCTCGGCAAGGGCAACGCCAGCCTGCCGCAGCCCCTGGAGGAACAGGTCCGGGCCGGGGCCATGGGCCTGAAGCTGCACGAGGACTGGGGCACCACCCCGGCCGCCATCGACAACTGCCTGACCGTGGCCGAGGCCATGGACGTGCAGGTGGCCATCCACACCGACACCCTCAACGAATCCGGGTTTGTCGAGGATACCCTGGCCGCCTTCCGGGACCGTACCATCCACACCTACCACACCGAAGGCGCGGGCGGTGGCCACGCGCCCGACATCATCCGCGCCTGCGGCCTGACCAATGTCCTGCCCTCCTCCACCAACCCCACCCGGCCCTACACGGTCAATACCGTGGACGAGCACCTGGACATGCTCATGGTCTGCCACCACCTGGACCCGTCCATTGCCGAGGACATCGCCTTTGCAGAATCACGCATCCGCAGGGAAACCATTGCCGCCGAGGACATCCTCCACGACCTGGGCGCCTTTGCCATGATCGCCTCCGACTCCCAGGCCATGGGGCGGGTGGGCGAGGTGATCCTGCGGACCTGGCAGACGGCCCACAAGATGAAGGTGCAGCGCGGCAGCCTGGCCGGCGACCCGGCAGAAAACGACAACCTGCGGGTGCGGCGCTACATCGCCAAGTACACCATCAACCCGGCCATCTCGCACGGGATCGCCCACGAGGTCGGCTCGATCGAGACCGGCAAGCTGGCCGACCTGGTCCTGTGGAAACCGGCCATGTTCGGCATCAAGCCGAGCCTGGTCATCAAGGGCGGCATGATCGTGGCCGCGCCCATGGGCGATGCCAACGCCTCCATTCCCTCGCCGCAGCCGGTCCACTTCCGGCCCATGTTCGGCGCCCTGGGCACGGCATGCCGCGCCACCCGGCTGACCTTCCTCTCCCGGGCGGCGCTGGAGGCGGACGTGCCCGGCCGTATCGGCCTGCGCTCGGGCGTAGTGGCGGTGAAAAACTGCAGAACCATCACCAAGAGCGACATGGTCCTCAACGACTACCGTCCCGAGATCGAAGTCGATCCGCAGACCTACGAGGTCCGGGCCGACGGTGAGCTGCTCACCTGCGAGCCGGCCACGGTCCTGCCCATGGCCCAGCGCTACTTTCTCTTCTGACACGGACCGGGGACGAAAAAATGCTCAGGATCATCGGCAGGCACAGCGCGCCGGCCAGGGAAGACACCACCCTCACCCTGGCCCGGGACCAGCGGACCAGGAGCCGGTTACGGGTGGACCTGGATGACGGTACCGAGGCCGGTCTCTTCCTGCCCCGGGGCACCCTGCTGCGCGAAGGCGACCTGCTGGTGGCCGAGGACGGCACCCTCATCCGGATACGGGCCGCAGCGGAACCGGTGTCGCGGGTGGTCTGTGACGATCCTCTGCTCCTGGCCCGGGCCTGCTACCACCTGGGCAACCGGCATGCGGAGGTGCAGATACTGGCAGGCGAGATCCGCTACCGGCCCGACCATGTCCTGGACCGGATGCTGGTCGGCCTCGGCCTGCGGCCCGAGGCAGCGACCCTGCCCTTTGAGCCGGAAAACGGCGCCTTTCACGGACATGAGCGCCATGGGTGACCTCAATCTCATCCGGCTCCTGCACCTGGTGAGCCCCAGCCTGCCCACCGGCGCCTACAGCTACTCCCAGGGCCTGGAGTGGGCCGTTGAAGCCGGCTGGGTCAACAGTGACGATGAGCTGGCCGCCTGGCTGACCGACCTGCTGGAGAACAGCCTGGCCCGGGTGGATCTGCCCCTGCTCCTGCGTATGCAGACGGCCTGCCGGCAGGAGGACGAACAATCCCTTTCCCGCTGGTGCAGGCTGCTGCTCGCCTGTCGCGAGACCGACGAGCTGCGCATGGAGGAGATGAACCGCGGCCGCGCCCTGCTCAGCCTGCTGCGGGAACTCGACATCGACCATGCCCGGCACTGGCCGCACCTGCTGGCATCCTGCCAGGTGGCGGGTTTTGCCTGCGCGGCGGCGCACTGGCGGATTCCGGCGACTCAGGCGGCGGCGGGCTATGGCTGGGCCTGGCTGGAGAACCAGGTGGTGGCCGGGATCAAGATCATCCCCCTGGGCCAGAGCCAGGGGCAGCGGATCCTGCTGCGGCTCGGCCACCTGGTCACCACGGCCGTGGATCGGGCCGCCGCACTGCCGGAAGAAGAAATCGGCGCCTCCTGCCAGGCCCTGGCCCTGGCCTCCAGCCTGCATGAGGATCAGTATACCCGGCTCTACCGTTCATGAGGACAAGTATCCGTATTGCCAGGCAGTTGCCAACAGCGCTGAACTGCAACAAAAAATCACAGGGGGGACAGACCCCGTAACCAGATACACCATCTCGCCATCAGGAACGGACATGCAGCACCAGACGACAGGACATCCACTGCGGGTGGGGATCGGCGGGCCGGTGGGCTCGGGCAAGACCGCACTCCTCGAGGCCCTCTGCCGGTCGATGCAGGCCAACTACAGCCTGGCCGCAGTCACCAATGACATCTACACCAGGGAAGACGCCGATTTCCTGACCAGGAGGAAGGCCCTGCCCGCAGAGCGGATCATGGGGGTGGAGACCGGCGGCTGTCCGCACACCGCCATCCGCGAGGACGCCTCCATGAACCTGGCGGCCATGGAGGATCTTACCGGCCGCTTTCCGGATCTTGACATCCTCTTCATCGAGTCCGGGGGCGACAACCTGAGCGCCACCTTCAGCCCGGAGCTGGTCGATCTGGCCATCTATGTCATTGATGTGGCGGCGGGTGACAAGATCCCGCGCAAGGGAGGCCCGGCCATCACCCGTTCCGACCTGCTGGTGATCAACAAGATCGATCTCGCTCCCATGGTGGGCGCATCGCTGGCGATCATGGAACATGATACCATCCGCATGCGCGGCAGCCGGCCCTTTGTCTTCACCAACATGAAGACCGGCCACGGCCTGGATCGGATCACCGCCTTCATCGAACATGAGGGCATGCTCGGCCCGCAATGAGCGGCAGGGGACAGTACCGCGTGCGATGGCCCTCTGCCGGGTTGACACAGCGGTTGCGGACCAAGGCCGTTTCCTGTATCCTGCCGCCATGAAAAACCGCGATATGACCGTCACCGGCTGCCTGCGCCCGGGATTCGACCGGAGGATGAGCAAAGAGGAGATCAATGAACGGCCGATCAGGAAATGGACCGGCCCTGTCCACCTGGTCCGGAGCCGGGAGCAGGCCGGGGATGCGGTGGAGCACCTCGCCAGGGAGAGCCTGCTCGGTTTCGACACCGAGACCAGACCGGCCTTCCGCAAGGGCCAGCGCTACCTGCCCTCCCTCCTCCAGCTGGCCGGAGAGAAGGAGGTCTTCATCTTCCAGATCCGGCATCTCGGCCTTCCCCGGGGTGTCCGTTCCATTCTCGCCGACCCGGCCATCATCAAGGCCGGGGTCTCTCCGGATTTCGATGTCCGCGAGCTGAAAAAGATCTCCCCCTTCCGCGAAGCCGGCTTCGTGGACCTGGGCCGCCTGGCCAGGCAGGCCGGCATCAGGAACCACGGCCTGCGCGGCCTGGCCGCCGTTCTCCTCGGCCTGCGCATCACCAAGTCCGCCCAGACCTCCAACTGGGCACAAGAGACCCTCACTCCGGCCCAGATCACCTACGCGGCCACCGATGCCTGGATCAGCCGCCGGATCTACCTGGCGCTGAAGCAGCTCGTCTGAACCTGAACCATCGCAAGCGTTTACAGGATTGTGGTCGAGAAAACCGATGGTTGGTTATCCTGTGAGGGGTTACGAACCATCCTTAAAGTTCAGCACGGCCTTTTCAGGTGATTGCCGATAGCTGCGAACCATTACCGATATGAACTTCCTCTCTCCTGGCTCTCCGTCTCCTGACGCCTGACACCTGATCCCTGACACCTGGCCCCTGGCCCCTGGCACCTGGCACCTGGCACCTGGCCCCTGGCCCCCGGCACCTGATTTTCTCATAAAAAAATTTGTTTGCCATCCCCTGAGCTGATAACATAATTTTATACCAGGGAACTTCTTCTGCCGGAACGACTTCCCAGAAATCAGAAGTCAGACATCGGAAACCAGGGGACAGAAGGCGGCATTCTGCACGGGCCTGCGGCGAAATGGTGCGTGTTGCCGGCTCTTCGCCCCCCCGGCAGGGGAACGCTTCCCTGCCGGCAGGCGGGTATTTTTCAGTTATTGTGCAGGATCATCACAGGACACGACAATGAGCCCCCGATTCATCAACAAGATCAGCGTTCGCTGGCGACTGCTGTTTTTCATCTTCTTCCTGCTCCTGCTGCTCATCGCCTCGGGCGCGGGCGGCCTGCTGGGCATGCGCAGCACCAAGCAGTCCCTTTCCAGCGTCTATGTCAACCATGTCAAGCCCATGGAAGAGCTCCGGCAGCTCAACGAGATTTTTAAATTCAACGTCACCGGCAATGTTGAACGGGTCCTTTATGAACAGATCTCCGAGAAAGAGGCGGCCAGCCGGATCAGGAAGGCCCTGGTCCGGTTCGACCAGAACCTGAAAGCCCTGGAGGAGGCCAGGTTGAACGGCGATGAGGACAGCAAGGACTGGTTCAACCAGTCGCGGCCGATCTTCATCAAGGCCAGGGCCCTTATCAACAATGCCATCATCGCCCTGGACGAAGCCGATATCGACAAGGTGGACAGCCTGTTTGCCGAAGAACTCGAACCATTCGAACAGGAGTTCGAGGCCAAGGTGAACCGGTTGATCATGGACCGGGTCACCACCGTCCAGGAGGAGTATCTCCGCGCTGAAGAACGCTACAACATCTCCCGCAAGGCCTTCATCATCACCATTGCCGCCGGGCTCTGCATCGGCCTCCTGGCGGGATTCTTTCTCATGCGCAGCATCGAGGAACCGCTGCGCCATCTCACCGATGCCCTGAACCGGGTCATGAAAGGGGACCTGACCTACAAACTGGACTATGACGCCAAGGACGAATTCGGCGTCCTCATCGACGGATTCAACCAGATGGCCAGTTATCTGGCCGAGCTGGTCAAGGAGATCCAGAAGGCCGGCATCCAGGTGACCAGTTCCATCACCGAACTGGCAGCCACCACCAGGCAGCAGGAGGCCACCGCCAACGAGCATGCCGCCACCACCAGCGAGATCGCCGCCTCCACCACCCAGATCGCCGCCACTTCCGCCAACCTGATGTCGACCATGAAGAGTGTCAACAGCCTGACCAAGAATGCCGCCTATGCCGCGGAAAACGGTCATGCCGGCCTCAGCCACATCGACAAGACCATGGTCAAGATGGAGGAGGCCACCGGCTCCATCGTCGCCAAGCTCTCCATCCTGAGCGAGAAGGCGGCCGATATCGCCGGCGTGGTCAAGACCATCAACAAGGTGGCGGACCAGACCAACCTCCTCTCCCTCAACGCCGCCATCGAGGCGGAGAAGGCCGGGGAATACGGCACCGGCTTCGCAGTGGTGGCCACGGAGATCCGGCGCCTCGCCGACCAGACGGCGGTGGCCACCTACGACATCGAGCAGATGGTCCAGGGGGTGCAGTCAGCGGTCTCCTCGGCGGTGATGGCCATTGACAAATTTGCCGAGGACGTGCGGGTGAGTGTCACCGATATCCGTGAAGGCAGCGAACGGATCGAGGGGGTCATCGAGCATGTCCAGGTTCTTCGGCCGCAGGTGGCCACCATCAGCGAGGGAATCGAGGCCCAGTCGCTCGGGGCCAGGCAGATCAGCGATGCCACCAGCCAGCTCAACGAGGCGGCCCAGCAGTCTGCCGAGTCCATCAGCCAGATGAGCATGACCATCGAACAGCTCCAGCAGGCGGCCCTGGGCCTGCAGGAGGCCATTTCCCGTTTCAAGCTCGCCTGAGCGGTGCGGGAGGTAGGCCATGCTGCTCCTGCTCTTTGAAACAGGCAATGGCAGGTTTGCCCTGGACTGTCGCGAGGTGGTGGAG
>JALSNC010000034.1 GCA_026987195.1 Desulfobulbaceae bacterium
TCATCCGGTGGGAGACCAGGTCCTTGCCCGCGTGGCCGATCTGATCAGGGAGAATATCCGTCACGGTGACATACCGTGCCGCTACGGTGGCGAGGAGTTTGTGCTCCTGCTCAGGGGAGAGAGCCTGGCAGACGCGGAGAGGATCGCCGAGAGGATCCGGCGCAGGGTGGCGGAGTATCGTTTTGGTATCGGCAGCATCGCCCCATTCAGGCGAACGATCAGCGCAGGCCTTGCCTGCTTTCCGTTCCATGGCGATACGGCAGCCGACATCGTGGCAGCGGCGGATGCGGCCCTGTACCGGGCAAAGGCAGGTGGACGGAACCGGGTGGAGATCTTCGCGGGCTGGGCGGAGAATATCGACGTCGCACCGGACGATCGCAGCCGCTGACCGGCGGTAAACGTTCAGCAGCACGCCATCTGCACGTAACCCCTTACGGGATGGCTAACCATCGGGTTGTCCGACCACCATGGTGTAAGCGCTCGCGGCTGGCCGAATAGCTGGCTGTAGACAACCAGCCGCGATCACGCACAGCTGGCGCACTGCTGAACTTCTTCAGAAGTATCGGTATGTTCAGGTAGTTGCCGATAGCGGTGAGCTATTACGGCCGGCGACGGGGGCACACCGCTCCGGCCCCGGCAGGTGGAGCGGTGCGGGGTTTTCAGGATTCAGTCTGCCAGCAGCTTCCTGAAGTCGCTGTCGCTCATGGTCGGCAGGCCGTAGTTCTTGAACCTGACCACGCCGTTGCGGTCGGTGACAAAGACGGTGGGCACTCCCTGTACCGCGAACATCCTCGAGATCTTGCCACGCTTGTCAAAGATCACGGGGTAGGCCATACCGGTCTTCTTGACAAAGGCCCGTGCCTTGGTCACGGAATCGTTGTAGCCCACGTTGATGCCGATGAATTCCATGCCCTGTTTGCGGTATTTTTCATAGAGCTTGTTGATCTTGGGCACCTCTTCCCGGCAGGATGGACACCAGGAGGCCCAGAAGACGAGCATCACCGGCTTTTTGCCCACCAGGCGGCTCATGTCAATGGTATTGCCGTCCAGGTCCTTGCCGGAGAAAAGGTTGATCTTCTGGCCCGGGGTGAGGGCAAGGGCCAGGGCGGGAAGAAGAATAAAGAGCAGCAGGGAGAAAAGGAGGAAGGTCTTTTTTTGCATGGTCAGACTCCTGGAAAATTGGGAAAGATGAAGGGCCGGGTTGGAGGCGGGCGTGGTGTTGTGCTCACATGAACATCATACCTGCCTTGATCAGAAAATACTCGGCCAGGCCGATCATGAAGATCGCCAGCAGTTTCTTGATCCTGTTCATCCATTCACCGGACCTGGGAATGGCGGCCATGAGTCCGGTAAATGTGCCGACGGCCAGCAGGATGGTGCCCATGCCGAAGGCAAAGACGAAGAGCAGCGAGCCGCCCAGGATCATGTTGCGGGTGGTGGCCACGTAGGCCAGCAGAACCCCGAGGACCGGCGCCGTGCAGGGGCCGGCGATCAGGCCGGAGGTCAGGCCGACGACAAAGATACCCGGAATTCCCTTGATCCTGGTGGAGAGCTGTGGCGCAAAGGAGGGGAGGTGAAAGACCTCGAGCATGCCCAGGCCCAGCAGGAGGATGATGTTGGCAACGATGAGCAGGGTCCAGGGACTGGTGTTGATGGCACCGAAAAAGCGGCCCGTGGCGGCGGCAAAGATACCGAGGGCCGCATAGGTGATGGCAATGCCGGTGACATAGGAGAGCGAGAGAACAAAGGCTCTCAATCTGGAGCCGCCGATGTTGGAGTTACCGACAATGCCCACCGTGATGGGAATCATGGGGTAGACGCAGGGTGTCATGCTGGCAAGGAGTCCACCGAGAAAGGCGGCCGTGAAGGAGAGCAGCAGTGAACTCTGCAGGTAGGTATCAAGCTGGCTGAGAAAATGTTCCATGCTTCTCCGGTTGCAATAGGTGATACTAGGAATTAATATACCACCTGGTGGCAGGATGTCAAAGGAAAACAGGGGGTGCCGACAGGCAGTGTGCCGGCTTCAGGTTTCGATCAATTCAGATGATGGCTAGCGTGCGATCATTCTTGTACAGACTCTGGCAACAGGCGGGACGGTTTGTGGCAGGATGTTCCGGGACCACTGCTGCGGACGGGACAATGGTTCGTTTTCTGTCGCTCCGCTCCTCGGACCGGGGCAGGCTGCAGCAGGTGAAACGGATGTATGGCCGGTACCGGCGTGCCTTTCCCGGCATCGCGGAGATCTCGGCCGCTGCGGCCCTGGAGCTCACCGCCGGCGGCCTGGTGGTGTTTGTCGATATCCGTGATCCGGCCGAACAGGCGATCTCCATGCTGCCCGGCGCTGTCACCGGCGAGGAACTGCTGACCGATCCGGACCATTTTGCCGATCACCCCCTGGTCGCTTACTGCACGGTGGGATACCGGAGCGGCAAGTTCGTGCAGCGCTACAGCGACCGCTTTCCCCGCCTCCAGAACCTGGAGGGAGGAATCCTCGCCTGGCTGCACGCGGGCGGGCAGGTCTATCACCGCAACCTGCCCACCCGCCGTGTCCATGTCTATGGCGAACGCTGGCTCCTGCAGCCGGCCGGATACGAACCGGTCTATGATCAGAACACTTCTCAGAAGGTGTAGCTGACCATCAGCGAGGCAACAGGATAGTACTGGTAGTTCTCCAGGTCGTCCTCGATGGCCAGTTTTTCCTCCTCCAGGGCCTGGAGCACGGCCGGGTGGCCGGCATAGCTGCCCAGGGGTTCCGCCGCTGTCGCGTACAGGCTGGTGACGTTGGGTGCCCCCTGGAAGAGGACGCCCAGTTCAAAGGCGATCCCCCAGCCCGGTGTCCGCTGCCGGTTGCTGTTCCAGCCGATGCCCAGATAGGGGGAAAAGGTGTTGAATTCCACCGTGCCGTGGACCCTGACCGTATCGGCCAGGTACTCGAGATGGGCATATTCTGCCGGGACCTCGTAACCGGACAGGTAGGTGTCGCGGCGGGGGGTGCCGGTGAGAGAGACCTCGTTGCCGTTGTAGAAGATACCGCCCGTCAGCCTGAACACCCCGCCAAAGGGGTACCAGTCCAGGAGGAGCGAGGCATTGGCGAACTCCGGCTCCATCTCGTAGTCGATGTTGGATATGGTGGAGTCAAAGGAAAATTTGAGGTAGTTGCCCCCGGCCCGCAGGGCGAGGGTGTCGGTGAGGCCGATGCCCAGCTCGATGCCGCCGCCCAGGGTGCCGCCCTTGACGCTCAGGTCCACACCGCCCGGTTCCGCCAGGGCCGGCTGCGCGCCCGCGAGCAGCAGGCCGCAGGTAATGGTCAGGTATCTCTTCTTCATATGCATCCCTTGGTTCATGTACCGGTTGTATCGGATTATGGGTGGGCCACCTGTGGCGTCCCGCCCATGCTCAGGGGTTTGCATGAATATGCAGGTTGCGGGCCAGCAAGAGCGGCCGGTGCCTGTTTTTCTTCAGTTTGTCCGTGTTTTCGGGGGGATGGTGCCCTGAGGGGTAACAGTTCATCGCCATCGGCAACTGCTTTGAGATACCGGCACCCTGTAATTGCGCACCGCTATCGGCAACTACCTGAACAGACCGACACCTTTACGAAACTTGTACCTGCGGACAACCCTGGTGGCGCCCATAGCCGGTTTTCTGACCGGCCGGGGTCAGAAAACCGGCACGCTGTGGGGGGCGGCGGAAAGGGCCTGTGCTGTGTCAGGACGACCCTCCGATCAGGGCCGCACCGATGGCGTTGCCCACCTCGTAATGATCGGGCAGGGTGAGGCTGGTCTGCAGCCGCCGGGCAACCTCGGGCAGAAAACTGCGGGCAGCGGCACCGATGCCGATGATGGGCAGCTTGAGGGAGAAGTCCATGCGGAAAAGCTCGTTGTCGCGCCGGCTCAGGAAGGGGACCGCCTGGTTGTCATCCCAGATCACCCGTCCCAGGTAGTCGATGATGATGGTCTCGATCCGCTCTTCGGTCATGGAGACCACCCGCCGGCAGAGTGGATCAGGCTCCATGGCAAGGACGGCGCCCAGTCGTTTTGCACCGGCCACGGCCTGATTCCGGTTGCCGATGTCGAGCCGGTCCAGGACGTGCAGGGCATCGGTGGGTGTGAAACCGGCCACCGTGATCTGCTGCAGGTAGGCCAGCCGTTCGAGGCGTTTTTCCAGGATGATGCCGCTGAGCCGGGTCTGCTCCGCCAGGGTGCCGGGGGTGGCCGGACCGTTGTCGGCCAGCCAGGAGAGGATCTCGTCCCTGGCCGCCAGTTCCGGATCCGGGGCAGGCGCCGGCAGGATCAGGGTATCATGCGGACCGCAGCCGAGCCACCCGGCCGGGTCGGGCAGGTCCGGGGTCATGGCCAGGGGCTGAACCCGTGCGGCCTCCAGGCGGATGGAGCTGTCAGGTCCGCAGACCACATGGGAGTCGCCGCCGCCGGCGGCGGTGTACATGTCGATGGCCTCCACATGGGTCTGCCAGGAACCGATCCGGCAGCCGCTGCTGCGCATCATGGGCCGGCCGTTGTCCAGCATGCAGATATCGGTGGTCGTGCCGCCGACATCCACCACCAGGGCGGTGCCGATACCTGCGGTGGCGCCGAAGCGGGCCGTTGCCGCCGGACCGCTGGCCATGGTGACCGCGGCCCGCTCCACGGCCTCCTCCAGGGTGGCGCCCCGTCCGTTGCCGCAGATGACCGTCACGGGACAGACCAGGCCGATCTTCTCCATCGAGCGGCGGACAGAGGCGAGGAAATCCTGCATCAGCGGCATGAGACGCGCGTGCAGGCAGGCTGTGGCGGCCCGCTCCTTCATGCCGGGATGCGCACTGACCAGGTGCGAGCAGAAGACCGGCTTGTCGGGATCGATCATGGAGATCGCCTTCTGGGCCACCAGTTCGTGGGTCGGGTTGCGGATCGACATGGCGCCGCAGACCGCATAGGCGTCCACCTCCTTTTTCAGGCCCTGTACGGTATCCACCAGACCCTCGATATCCAGGGGCTGTTCCTCGCGGCCGCTGATGTCGTGGCCGCCCTTGAGAAAGACGTTGGCCACCACCGGCAGTTTGAAGTGACGGACAATGCCGAGGACAAAGAGCCCCACCCGGGCGCCCCGCCCCTCGACCACGGCGTTGGTGGCCAGGGTTGTCGACACGGCAAGCCCTTTCACCTCCTCCGGCCGCACCCCGCCCCGGAACAATCCCTGCAGTGCCCGGTCCACGCCGATACCCGGGTCGTGATGGGTGGTCGGTTCCTTGCTCCAGGCCACCACCCTGCGGGATCCTGTGCTCAGCAGCACACCGTCGGTAAAGGTGCCGCCGGTATCGATGCCTATGGTGTATGATGACATGGTTTTCACCTAAAAGGTCAGCAGCACGCCATCTGCACGCGTTCGCGGCTGGCCGCATAGCGGGCTGTCGGAGTCTCGCTACGCTCGCTTACCTGATGGCCAGCCACGATCACGTACAGCTGATGCACTGCTGAGATTTTACTAACAGTAACGGTCTTTTTAGGTGGTTGCCGATTCCAGTGAACTATTACGTTTTCAGAAATCAGAAGCCAGAGATCCGGGGAGGCGGTATCTTTTTCACGGACTTTTACCTGGTTATTTTTGTTGCCACTCATGGAAGACGGCCCTGAGGTCGGACAGCAGTCTGGCCATGGATGCGTCAGCCTGTGCAACCCTGGCCAGGTCCATTGCCCGGACAATATCCCCGGAATATTCAATACCACCCAGGGGCGGGATCGTGCCTGTGGCCAGTATGCACTCGCTGAGTTGTTTTTTGTATCGTCCCCGTTCGCATTTCCTGTCCGGCGACTTGCATCCACGACCGAAAACCTCTTTGAAAGCAGCTGAATCCAGAAGTAGCCATCGTTCGATATGCGGGTCCGGAATGGCACATACGGTCCGGATGCCGACTTTTTCTGTCAGGCTGGTCACCTCCCTGGTCCGGGGATTGAGCCCCTTGCAGTTGGCATCAATGGCAACAAGGAGCAGGTCCGGCAGGGGGTGCCTGTCGCGGACCATGTCGCGAAGGAACTGTTTGAGTTCCCTGATGACCTTGCCGTGCCCGTGTCGTACATTCTGCCATTGCAGATTCAGCTCCAGCGCATATTCTTGTGCCAGCCGGTCCAGGAGGGCCTTGAGGAATTCATAGTGGGCCTGATCTTCCACGAACATGACGATGTCAGGCATCGAAATCTCCCCGTAACATACGCTCCGATGGGGTCAGCTCTTCCTCTTTGTTCAGGGCTTCGTCAATGTCGGTTTGTCGTCCCAGCGGGCCCCACGTCCTGAATGGCGTGATCTCCGTATAGCCGTCCTGTTTCCTGCAGACAAAGAGTGCTTCGTCGGGCATGAGGTCGGGCAGAAGCGGCGAATGCGTGGTGACAACATACTGTGTGGTCAGGAGTGATGAGCGATGCCTGAGCATTTCGGCCACCAGCTTGATCCGTCTGGGATGAATGCCGTTTTCAGGCTCTTCCAGACCGATCAGCGCCGGTTGTTCCTTGGCGCCGGACAGGGCAAGCAGGCCAAGAATCCTGAGAGTGCCTTCCGAAAGAACCCGCGCCGGCACAGGCACACCTGCTTCCACGAGTTTGAGTTCGACTTCCCCCTGGCTGTCCACATCCACCAGGATGCCTTCCACATTGGGCAGAATGGTTTTCAGTGCCTTCTCCACAGCGTGAAACTGCTTTGGGTCCAGGTTTTTGAGGGTATTCAGAAAGGCGGCCAGTTCTTCTCCCATCAGGCCGATATGCCGCACTTCTTTCACCGGATTGGCGGCCCGCATCCGTTCACGGGGTTCAAAATAGAAGAACATCCAACTGGCAAGCTCACTGCGCATGGCGACCAGGTGTGGATAGTGGGGAGGATAATGCGGCAGAGAAAGGATGGTATGATCAAGGTACCGGTCATAATAGGTCGGATGAGCCTGTCCTTCCATCCGGAGGTGAAATTTTTCGCCGGTCCTGGAAAGAAAAGGTTTTCGCTTTCCGGTAGGTTGTCCCTTCGCGTTGAGTGCGGCAAGGTATTCGTCCACAACCCTCAGCAGCCCGACCTTTGGCAGGATTTCTATCTCCAGTCGATACCGAAGACTGGTTTCACGGACAGCCGCTGTTTTGCCTTTTTTGTCTCCTTTTGTTCCACCTCCTGCCCTGCCGGTGCCTGTTCTCCGCATATCCCGGATCAGTTGGTTCACCTTTTGGATTACATCCCCGGAGAGCTGCACGTCAACTTCAATACTGAACCGGTGACTTTCCTCTTTGAGCAGCCCCTGGATTCCCTCTGGTCCGAAAGTGAAAGATTCAAGAGGTTTACCACGGTACGGCGGTTCAAATGCCTCTTTCAGGGTTCTGGATGTGGCCATCTTGGAGAGAAGTTGCAGAAGATCCAGAAAATTACTTTTCCCGGCAGCGTTGGGGCCAAAAAGAACGGAAAGGGGTTGCAACTCCACTTCAACATTCTTCAGGGACTTATAGCCGCGAATGTGGATACGCTTCAGCATGGCTTTTCTCTCGCGCAGATTGACAGTAAAAGCTCAGCAGCACGCCATCTGCACGCGCTCGCGGTTGCCCGCATAGCGGACTATAGACGGTCAGCCGCGATCACGCACAGCTGACGCACTGCTGAACTTTTACCGAAAGTGTTGCTATTTTCAGGCCGTTGCCTATGGCGGTGAACTATTACGACTGACAGAGCTGTTTCCCGGTCATGTGTTGCATCCCGCACCCGGGCGTAATTTTGTTTTCCCCTGTTTACTATGCTCCATGACCTGGTTCAAGATCTTTGTCACAGCTCACTGCTGTGGGCAACCGTTGTGAATTACCGGTGATCTTTTACCATCACCTGTGGTTGAGTGAATTTTCATTCAGTCGGGATATTGACGAGCCCGGTTTTTTCCGGTATTCTGTACGCCGATTTCAGATGCTCTTAATCGAGCTTAATAGGGAACCCGGTGAGAATCCGGGACGGGCCCGCCGCTGTGACCGGGGACGAATTTTGCACCGATGTCACTGACCCCGCAGGGGGTTGGGAAGACGCAAAAGGAGGACGATCCGGGAGTCAGAAGACCTGTCTGAAATGATATAGAGCCTGCCCTCGCGGACAAGGGGCAGTGTGTGCTCGACCGTGCTGTTCGAGGAAAAATCAGGGATCCTCGGACCAATAACCGCTTTGATTATTGGTCCGGGGATTTTTTTTGCCTTGGCAGAAAACATCTCCGGCCCGCAAGAACAATGTTTCTGCAGGAGGAGATGCAGCGATGAAAAGGAAGATGTACGCGGCCCTGGCCCTGTGTCTTGTGGCCCTGCCCGCCCGGGGATGGGCGGCGGAAGAGGACCCGTCGGATAACCCGGTCACCATGGACGAGGTGATCGTCACCGCCACGCGGGGTCCGGCGGAGGCAAAGACGATTCCCACCAAGGTGGAGGTGATCGACTCCAGGGCCATCGAGCTGACCACCGGCCCAACCCTCACCGAGAAGCTGAAGAAAAACAGCTCCATCAGCGTGATCGAGTATCCCGGAGCCCTGGCCGGAATCGGCATCCGCGGTTTCCGTCCCGAGTTCTCCGGCATCACCAAGCATTCCCTCACCCTGATCAACGGCCGTCCGGCCGGCGCCACCAACCTGGCCACCCTGCTCACCGACAATGTCGAGCGGATCGAGGTCCTCAAGGGACCAGCCTCCTCGCTCTACGGCGGCGAGGCCATGGGCGGCGTGATCAACATCATCACAAAGAAACATACCGGCAGGCTCACCGGCCACGGCGAGCTCGGGTTTGGCTCGTTCAATACCAACTTCCAGAAGGCGGCCATTGGCGGCGCCCTGGGCAGGGGGATTGATTTCGACCTCTCGGCCCGTCGTTTCGAGCAGGCGGACGACTACGACATGGGTAATGGCGAGACCAGGGCCCATACCAGCTACCGTACCCGGAACGGCGCCCTGCGCCTGGGCGCCGATATCGGTACCTGGCGTGTCGATGCAAGCGGTGACCTCTACCAGGGCCGCGATATCGAGACACCCGGCGACATCTACTACGGCAACGAACGTTCCGGTAACAAGGACATCGACCGCTACGGCCTCGATCTGCGCCTGGCCGGGCCGCTGGGCGCAAGCAACCGCTTGTCTTTCACCACCTACAGGACCAACGAGAAATCCGAGTATTACAAGAACTACTCCGGCTGGGCGGTGATCGAACAGGTCCCCTCTTACCGGAGCTATGATTCGGAGATCAACTGGTTCGGTGCCCAGTTCAGGGACGAGTATACCTGGGGTGCGCACACGTTCATCGCCGGCATCGACTACCAGAACATCGACAAGGAGAGCCGCAGCTACAACCTGGACGGCACCAGGAAGGCGCCCTATTCGCCCGACGAGGGACGGGAGAACTGGGCCGGCTACCTGGAGACCGTGTGGCGGTTCATGGACCGGCATCTCACCGCTACCCTGGGCGGCCGGTACGATTCCTTTACGGTCGAGACCAAGGCGACCCCCTTCAAGACCGATTTCACCCCTAACTCCGAGACCTTCTCTACCGTCAGTCCCAAGGGCGGTCTCAATTACCTCTTCGACCAGGGAGTACGTTTGCACGCCACCGTGGGCAAGGGATTTGTGCCGCCCACGGCCTCGCAGCTCGCCGGATATTCCGAGACCGTGATCGACGGGGTCACCATGATCACCCGCGGCAATGGTGATCTTGATCCCGAGTCCTCTGTCACCTGGGATGCGGGGATAGGTTTCGACAGGCCGCAGTGGGGCCTGTCGCTCGACCTGACCTATTTCCACACCGACGTGAACGACAAGATCAGCCGGGTGACCAGCGGCAATGTCACCACCTACGAGAACAGCCTCAGCGCCGAGATGCGCGGCCTGGAAACCATGTTCTCCTTTGATCTTGGCGCACCGCTGGGCTGGGAGCGCTCCCTGACATTCTATCTCAATTCGACCCACATGTTCAGGGCAAAGGAGGAGCAGCCAGGCGGCACCTGGCTCGATATCTACAACGTGGCCAACTATACCCTCAACTACGGCATCCAGTATGATGACGGCACTGTCGATGCCCGGCTCCACTTCCGCACCCAGGGCAAGATGAAGGATACCGACTGGACTGCGGCCGGTTACCCCGAGACCGAGTATCCCTCCTTCACCGTCGCCGATCTGGTGGTGGGGGTCAACTTCCTCAGGCACCACCGGCTGACACTCAAGGTGGATAACCTGTTTGACGAGTACTATTACGAGAAAAAGGGCTTTCCCAAGCCGGGGGTGGCCATCTATGCCGGCTACACCTACAGGTTCTAGCCAGGGCCGGTGTTCGGCATGACCCTGTTTGCCGGAGCCCTGGCAGCCCATGGCGCGGCGCTGCTCGTTTCCCGGCAGCGGTGCGCCATGCTGTGGCGACTGCTGACCTTGGCCGGCGTCGTTTTCAGCGGCCTCGCCGTGGCCGGGCAGTACCGGCAGGCCTGGCCCATGCTGCCCATGTACCTGGGGATGCCGGCGCTGGCGGTTCTTCTCGGCTCCTGTCTGGTTATCACCGGCCCGGGTGAGGAAACGGACGCACGTGCCGCATCCCGGATTCTGCAGGGAGCGTGCATCCTGCTCTGTATAGTGATCCTGCTCTTTCCCAAGGATTTCTACCTGCCCCTGCTCCGGTCCGCCACTCCGTGGGCCCATCTTTTTTTCGTGACCGGGGCCCTGGCCAGGACATTCCTCCTTGTCAGCGCGGCCAGGGCCCTGGTTGCCTTTGTCCGTTCACCTGCCGGGAGTGGTGTAACCCGGCAGGCAACGACCATCATGCGGCCGTCGGTTTGGGGATTCTCCTGTCTCACCCTGTCCATGTTCTGCGGCGAGCTCTGGTCGTGGCTGGGCTGGGGCACCCCTGTGGTCTGGCATGACCCGGCGATTACCCTGGTCATGGCGCTTTGGTTCTACTGGCTCTTCCTGCTCCATCTGACCTGGGCAGGTGTACGGGCCGCAAGACCACGCCTTGTCCTGCATGCCATCGGCGGCCTGCTGGTCCTGGTGACCATGCATCCTGACCTGGGGCCGCTCCGGCTGCCGCTGCCGCGATGAATACCGGCCAGGATCGGCGGCACGCCGCCTGCGCGCGCGCTCTGCCTGCCACTGTGTGGCGCACCGCCGGCAGTGGCCGTGTTGCGGCCGGCCTCCTGTTTCTGCTCAGCCTGGACCTGGGGGCGGGCTACCTGTCGCTGCGGTCCAGGACCACCATCTTCGAACCCATGAACCAGGTAGGCCTCTGGTCATGGATGACAAGCTACGGAGAGGCAGACCTGCGCCATACAGCCTGGTTCCTGGTCTTTCTGGTCCTGCTCGGCCTGCTGGCCGTCAATACCCTGGCCTGTACCTGGCAACGGCTGTCACGCCTGCCGGGACAGGGGCCCGGACAGGACCTGTACCGGCGGCTGGCGATCCATGGCATGCACATCGGGGTGCTGCTCCTTCTGTGCGGCTATCTGGCCAGTTACACCCTGAGCACGGTCTCGCCGTCCGTGATCCTGGTGGAGGAGAAGGCTGTCACCGACCCGGTCAGCGGTCTGCGCCTGCGCCTGGAGAAACTGCGCCTGCCTCGCTTTGGTGGCCAACGGCTGCCCTCCTTTGCCGGCCGGGTCATCAGGCCGGAAGGGTGTCTCCTGGTCAGCAATGAACATGGACGCCGCATGGCCCGGTTGGGCTTCAACAGCCCGGTCCGCTTCCGCGGCTGGACGATTTTTCTGCAGCGCTTTGCGCCCACCGGCCGCTCCGGCATGGACGGTCCCGGATACGTGGTGGTCGATCTCCGCCGCGATCCAGGCGTGCTGCTTTCCCTCAGCGGCCTGGCGCTTGTCCTGGCCGCCATGACCGCCTGGAGTTACCTGGTTTTACGAACAAGACGATGAAGATCCACCCGAACATCTGGCTTCTGCTGCTTCTGCTGCTCCTGCCTGCCGGCTGCAACCGCCCGGAGGATGGGCGTGGCAGCAGCGACACCGGCAGAAGCGGCAGGACAAGACCGTCGTTTCTGCAGATCGGCGAGTTCACGGTCACCCGCAAGAGCGACACTCTTACCCTGGTCCGGGACGGCGCCGGCCGCACCCTGGCCCTGGTCCCCCGTGGCACACCGCCGCCGGAGGGGTTCGCCCCCGCCATGGTGGTGCGGACCCCGGTGCAACGGGTGGTGGCCTACGGCTTTTTCGATGTCGCCACCCTGCGCGTGCTCGGTGTTCTCGACCAGGTCCTGGTCGGGGTCACCACGCCCCGGGAGAAATGGTACGTGGACGACGTCCGCAGGGGCATGGAGAGCGGCAGGATCAGGTATCTTGGCACCCCCGCTGCCATCGACTACGAACAGCTCAGGGCACAGGCCCCGGAACTGGTGCTCACCTGGGATCCTTCCATCATTCCCATGCTGGACGAGATGGGCATTCCCTGCGTGATCACCACCACGCCGGTGGCCATGTGCCTCAATGCCCGCATGAGCTTTGTCAGGTTCCTGGCGCCATTCTTCGGCCGGCAGCAGGAGGCGGAGCGGTTCTTTCACCGGGTCAGCGCCAGCCTGGCCGACATCCGGGCCCGAACCGCGGCCAGCCTTCTGCATCCCAGGGTGATGTGGGGTGATATGTACGAGAAACGGGTGCTGGTGGAACCAGGCAACGCCTGGATCGGTGAGCTGGTGGCCCTGGTCAACGGCGGCTATCTGTTCGAGGACGTCTATGGCACCTCCTGCATCGAGATCTCGCAGGAACGGTTTCTCTACTCCGGCCGTCAGGCAGATATATATTTCACCTACAGGACCGAAAAGAGCGGCGCCACCTCCAAGGCGGCACTGGCCCGTATCAATCCGCTCATGGCCGGTATCCGGCCTCTGGGCCCGGAAGGCAGGGTCTATATTCCCCGGCCCTGGTACAGTCAGTCCGGTGACCGGCTGGATGCCATTTTCACCGAGATCGCGGCCATCCTTCATCCGGATGTCTATCCCGGCTACCGGCTGCGCTTCTTTAAAGAATTGCCGGCAACCGACCTTCGGGAGAAGAAAGAGAAATGAACGTCACCGTCCTGCATACTGTCCACTATCGTCCCGACCGGACGACTGTTCTCTTCATCCTGCTGCTCCTGGCCGTTACCGCAATCCTGGCGGTCAATGTCTGCTCAGGCAGCGTGGACCTTGCCCCGGGCCGAATATGGCGGATTCTCACCGTTCCCGAGGGGGGAACCGAATCCTTCATTGTCTGGAACATCCGCCTGCCCCGGGCCCTGGCCACGATCCTCGGCGGCGGCTACCTGGCGGTTTCTGGCCTGCTGTTGCAGGTCTATTTCCGCAACCCGGTGGTGGGTCCGTTCATTCTCGGCATCTCGTCCGGCGCAAGCCTCATGGTCTCCCTGGTCATGCTGACCACCCTGGCTCTGAACCTGACCATGATCACGCCCTGGGTCACCACCCTGGCCGCCATGCAGGGGGCCTACGGGGTCATGGTCCTGGTGGTGGCCATCGCCGCCAGGGTGCGGAACGGCCTTACCCTGCTCGTGGTCGGCCTGATGATGGGGTATCTCTGCCACAGCGTTACATCGGTGCTCACCGCGCTTGCCGAAAAGGAACAGGTAAAGGGGTTCGTACTCTGGCAACTGGGCAGTTTTTCCGGATTCAAGTGGATCGAGATCCGACTGCTGCTTGTGGCTGGCGGCCTGCTGCTCACCATGATCCTCCTCCTGGCCAAACCGCTCAACGGCCTGCTGCTGGGAGAAGAGTATGCCCGCTCCATGGGGCTCAATATCCGTCGCTGCCGGGTCCTCGTCCTGCTCGCCGCCTGCGGCCTGGCGGGCATGGTCACGGCCATGGCCGGCCCGGTGGCCTTCATCGGCCTGGCCGTGCCCCACATGGCGCGGCTGCTCTTTTCCAGCTCGGACAACCGGTTGCTCATCCCTGCCTCTTTCCTGCTCGGCGCCCTGGTGACCAGCGGCTGCGATTACGTGGCCCGCTCCCTGCTCGCCCCGGTGGAGCTTCCCCTGTCCGCCATCACGGCCTTTATCGGCGCGCCGGTGGTGATCTCGCTTTTGATGAAGAAACAGGTACAGATATGAACCTTCTGTCCGCCGATATCCAGGCAGTTCCCCTGGTCTGCCGCGATCTGGCCGTGGGCTACAATGGCCGAAGCGTGCTGGAAGGTATTGATCTTGAGTTTGCAGCCGGCCAGTTCATTTCCCTGCTTGGTCCCAATGGCGCCGGCAAGACCACTTTCCTGCGCACCCTGTCGCGGCACCTGGCTCCGGTGCACGGCACTGTCATGGTGGCCGGCCACCCTCTGGCCTCCCTGCGCCAGGCCGACCTGGCCCGGCTCATGGCCGTGGTCCTCACCGAGCGGGTGACCCCGCCCCTGTTCTCCGCCTTCCAGTTCGTGGCTCTGGGCCGCTATCCGCATACCGGCTTCCTGGGCCGCCTGGATGACCGGGACCGGGAGGTGGTGCGCAGGTCCCTGGCCGCGGTCCATGCCCTCGATCTGGCCGGGCGCGACTTTGCGAGTCTCAGTGACGGTGAGCGGCAGAAGGTGCTGGTGGCCCGGGCCCTGGCCCAGGAACCGCGGATACTGCTCCTTGACGAACCCACCGCCCACCTGGACCTCAGGCACCGGCTGGAGGTCATGGCCATCCTGCGTGACCTGTGCCGCGTAAGCGGCATCACTGTCCTGGCGTCCCTGCACGACGTGGATATCGCGGCCAGGGTCTCGGACCGGGTGGTCCTGGTCAAGGATGGCGCTGTCACTTCCTGGGGATGTCCGGAGGAGGTGCTTGACGCGGAGAGCGTGGCCCGCCTCTATGACTTTGACCAGGCCTGTTTCGATAACCGGCTGGGCTCCATAGAGCTGGGCGGCAACGGCGACCGGGACCGGGTCTTCGTGGTGGCCGGTTCGGGCAGCGGCGCGCCGGTCTACCGTATGCTGGCCCGTCGCGGCCATCCCGTTGCCACCGGCATCCTGCTGGACAACGACCTGGACTGTTTCGTGGCCGCCTGCCTGGGCGTGCGCTGCCGGAGCGTTTCCCTGGCCCGGGGGATCAGGGAGGAAGACCTGGAGGCGGCATCGACGATGATGGCCGCCTGTTCGCTGGTCATCGACGCCGGTGGCCCCCTGGATGGCCCCTGCCGGGACAACAGGCTGCTGCTGGAAAAAGCCCTTGCCCTGGGACTGCCGGTCTTCAGCCTCCGCAGGGAGGGCTCTCCTCCTGCCCCGGGCATAACCGCTTGTGCCGGGCCGGGCGAGCTGCTGGACAAGCTTGAGAGATACTGATGGAAAGCGAAGAGATGCGACCCTTTACGATATGCTGTTTTTCCTCGGGCGGCCTGGAACTGCCCAGCCTGAGCCGGGGTGTGCTCGCCTTTCGCGCATCAGGCGGTCGGATCACGGTCCGGGCCCGGACCAGGGACCAGCTCACCGATCCGGACCGAAGGCAGAAGTTTGTCCGTGCCTGCATGGCGGCGGATGTGGTCCTGATCGGCCTGCATGGCGGCAAGCCCTCCTTCCCGGCCTGGGACGAGCTGATCGCGGCCATGGCGGCCGCCGGTCCAGAGGCGCGGCCGTACCTGCATATCCAGCCCTCGGGCGGTGACGAGGACTCCATGGCCGCGGCCGCCGAACACAGCCACGGTTTCGGCACCTCGACCTGGGACACCATCAACCGCTACCTGGAGCGGGGCGGACACGCGAATTACTGCCAGCTCTTCCGTTTTCTGCACAACCTGCTCTTTGCCACCAGCCTGGAGTGCGCCCCGCCCCGCCGCCTGCCCGACCAGGGTATCTATCATCCGGACCTGGACAGGGTGGTGGACATGACCGGGTACCAGCGCCGCCTGGACCCGGACCGGCCCACTGTCGGCCTCTGGTTCTACCAGAACTACTGGCTGAACGACAACCTGGCCTTTATCGACGCGCTCATCCGCGCCATCGAACGTCAGGGCGCCAACGTGATCCCGGTCTTTCACCTGCGCTACCGGGATGCGGACCGGGGCAACCATGGCGCTGACCACATCGTTACCCACTATTTCATGGACGGCGACCGGCCGCGCATCCAGGTGCTGATCAACCCCATGCTCTTCAGCCTGAGCATGGCCGGCCGGGCCTACGAAGACCTGCTGCCGCGCCTGGGAGTGCCCTGTATCCAGGCCATGGTGTCGCTGGCTGACCGGGCCGCATGGCAGGATTCGGACCAGGGCATGAGCACGGCCGATGTCAGTTTCAACGCGGCGCAGCCGGAATTTGACGGCAACCTGATCACTGTGCCCGTGGCCTTTCGTGAACTGTCCGAAAAGGACCCGGTCACCGGCGGCCTGCTGGCCCGCTACGAACCCGACCCGGAACGGGTGGACAAGCTTGTCCGCCTGGCTCTCAACTGGGCGCGACTGGGGCGTATCCCGGTGGCGGAGCGGCGGGTGGCCATCATCTTTCACCACTATCCGCCCCGTGATGACCGCATCGGCTGCGCGGCCGGCCTGGATTCCTTTGCCTCGGTCCGGCTGCTGCTTGCCCGGATGGAGGCGGCCGGGTACCGGGTAGGGCCCGGCTTTGCCTCGGCAGATGACCTGTCCCGGGCCCTGCTCTCCCGCATGACCGCCGACCGCCGCTGGCTGAGCCCGGAACAGATGGCCCGGCGGGCCGAGGCCCAGGCCGGTCCGGACGACTACCTGCCCTGGAACCGGGAACTGCCGCCAGCGGTACGGGACAAGATGGCGCGTGACTGGGGGGAGGTGCCGGGTGAGCTCTTTGTCCACCAGGGGAAGATGCTCTTTGCCGGCATGCGCCGCGGCAATGTCTTTCTCACCATCCAGCCGCCGCGCGGTTACCTGGAGCATGCCGAGGCCATCTGCCACGATCTGCACCTTTCCGCGCCGCACCACTACCTGGCCCAGTACCGCTACATCCGCGACATCTTCCGGGCCCATGCCGTAATCCACGTGGGCAAGCACGGCAGCCTGGAGTGGCTGCCCGGCAAGGCGCTTGGCCTGTCAGCGGCCTGCTATCCCGACCTGGCCATCATGGAGCTGCCCAATATCTATCCCTATATCATCAATGACCCCAGCGAGGGTACCCAGGCCAAGCGGCGCAGTTTCGCCTGTATCGTCGATCACCTGACCCCGGCGGCCACCAATGCCGATCTCTACGAGGACCTGGCCGGGGTGGAACAACTGGTCCGGGAGTACGGGGTGGCTGTCAGCGAAGACCCGGGCAAGGTGGACATCCTCCGCAGCATGCTCTGGGAGGCAGTGGAGGAGGCAGACCTGCATCGTGATCTCGACCTGGACCGGGAACGGGCCATGGCCGACTTTGATGCCTTCCTGGAGCGGTTGCACGGGTATCTCTCCGAGCTGGCCGACACCATGATCAACGACGGCCTGCATGTGCTCGGCCAGGCGCCGGAGGGAGAACAGCTGGTGGAATTCCTGGCCCAGCTCACCCGCCTTGACAACGGCGCCATCCCGTCACTGCGCCGGGCCATGCTGCGGGAAGAGGGGCTCGACCCGGACGAGGTGGCCGCGAACCGGGGACGTGTCCTGGCCGGTTCCGGCGGCATGACCGGCGGCGAGCTGATCGGCCGTGTGCACGGGCGGATTCTGGACCTGCTGCGCCGCCTGGCCGGAAACGGCTTTGATCCCCTGCAGGCCGGGAAGGTGGCGGCGGAGTTCTGCTCCAAAAACCAAGGCGAGGTCGAACAGATCCTTGCCTGGCTCTGCGAGACCCTGGTCCCGGATATCCGGCGCTGCGACGAGGAGATCACCTCGGTCCTGACCGCCCTTGATGGCGGTTTTGTCCGGCCCGGCCCCTCGGGCGCGCCCAGCCGCGGCCAGGCGGATATCCTGCCCACGGGCCGCAACTTCTATTCCGTTGATCCGGCCACCATCCCCACGCCTGCGGCCTGGGAGGTGGGCCGACGGCTGGGCGACGCCCTGATCGAGCGCTACCTGGCCGAGACCGGCGACTACCCGGACTCGGTGGGCATCCTGGTCTATGGCGGCCCCACCATGCGCAGCCGGGGTGATGACATCGCCGAGATCTACTATCTCATGGGGCTCAGGCCGGTCTGGCAGAAGGGGAGCGGCCGGGTCAGCGGCCTGGAGGTGATCCCGTCCGCGGAGCTGGGCCGGCCGCGTCTTGACGTGGTGCCGCGGGTGAGCGGTTTCTTCCGCGACGCCTTTCCCAACCTGATGGAACAGATCGACGAGGCCGTGGCCATGGTCAGCGCCCTGAACGAGCCGCCGCAGACCAATATCCTGCGGCGCAACGTTCTCGCCGACATGGCCGAGTACCGTCGCCGGGGCATGTCAGAGGAGGAGGCCCGCCGCGAGGCCACCTTCCGCATCTTCGGCTGTCCGCCCGGTACCTACGGCGCCGGGGTCAGCGAACTGGTGGAATCGAAGAACTGGCAGGAGCGTGATGACCTGGGCAACAACTATATCCGTTACTCGGCCCATGCCTATGGCCGCGGCTCCTACGGCACCAGCCGGGTCACGACCTTCCGCCGCCTGCTGGCCCGGATGGACGTCACCGTGAAAAACGAGGACAGCCGCGAGTATGACATGATGTCGTGTACCGACTATTACAACTATTACGGCGGACTGATCGCGGCTGCCGGCAGCGTGCGCGGCGACCTGCCCCTGTCACTGACCGGTGATGCCGCTGATCCGCGCCAGGTACGGGTCCGGACCACGGCCGAAGAGGCGAAACATGTGCTGCGCGCCCGGCTGGTCAACCCCCGCTGGCTGGAAGGCATGAAGCGCCACGGCTACAAGGGCGCCGGTGACATCTCGCACATGATGGACGTGGTTCTCGGCTGGGACGCCACCGCCGGGGTGATCGAGGACTGGATGTATGAGCGGATTGCCCGGAGTTATGCCCTGGATCCGGAGATGCGGCAGTGGATGAAAGAGGTCAACCCCCATGCCCTGGAGAACATCCTCGACAAGCTGCTCGAGGCCATTGCCCGGGGTATGTGGCAGGCAGGCACAAAAATGGAGGAGCAACTGCGCGATGTCTACCTGGACATGGAAGGTGAGATCGAGGAGCGGACCGAATGAGCCGGATGCCGGATCGGAATAGCCTGTCCCGTTGCCGGCTGGAGCGGACCTATCCTTTTGCCGCCCTGGTCGGCCAGGAGGAGATGCGGCTTGGCCTGATGCTTTGCGTGATCAACCCGGCCGTGGGCGGCCTGCTGATCCGGGGCGAGAAGGGAACGGCCAAGTCCACGGCGGTCCGCGGCCTGGCAGCGCTGCTGCCCGGCATGGTCCTGCGGGAACTGCCCCTGAATGCCACCGAGGACCGGGTGGCCGGGGGAATCGATTTCGCCGCCAGCGTGCGGAGCGGCCGGGCCGTGTTCCAGCCCGGCCTGCTGGCCGCGGCCCACCGGGGCATCCTCTACGTGGACGAGGTCAACCTGCTTGACGATCACATCGTCGACCTGGTGCTCGATGCCGCTGCCACGGGCTGCAACGTGGTGGAGCGGGAGGGGATCAGTTTCCGGCACCGGGCAGAATTCGTCCTCATCGGCACCATGAACCCGGAGGAAGGCGAGCTGCGCCCACAGCTCCTGGACCGGTTCGGTCTCTGCGTCGAGGTCCGGGCCTGTGCTGATCCCGGGCAACGGGTGGAGCTGCTGGTCCGGCGCGAGGCCTTTGACCG